>NZ_JBQHQR010000002.1:0-395692 GCF_052067195.1 Clostridium sulfidigenes
GTATCGATCAAAGCTGAAAATATCAATAACTAGACTCATAGATATAATATTTCCTGAATTACCTAAACACGTTTGGTCAATTCATCAAAATTCTTCTTATTGCCTCCTAACAGAGTTATCAAGTCCGAAGGATATTGCAAGTTGTCATCTAACTAAGTTAACTAATATTCTTAATAAATCCTCTCAAGGTCGCTATGGTAAAGCTAAGGCTATTGAAATAAAGGAAGCAGCTAGTTGTTCAATTGGCATGAGCGTAAGCTCTTTATCCTTCGAACTTAAGCAAACCATTAGGCTAATTCAGTCAGTTCAAACAGAGATTGATGCTTTAGATGCCCAAATAAATAAGGTTGTTATTGAGACAAACACTCCACTAATGACTATTCCAGGTATTTCATACACTTTAGCTGCTATTATTCTATCTGAAATCGGAGATATCGATAGATTCACAACTCCAGCAAAACTCTTAGCCTTTGCTGGTTTAGAGCCTTCTACATACCAATCTGGTAAATATAATGCTTCGCATACACCAATGGTTAAACGAGGTTCTGCATATCTGCGTTGGGCCATGCTAACGGCATCAAGGACAGTTACTATGAGAGATGAAACTTTTGCTTTATACCTTTCGAAGAAACGAGATGAAGGTAAACATTACTACGTTGCTATGAGTCATGTAGCTAAAAAACTAACCCGTACCATATTTTATCTTTTAAAAACTAATACTGCATTTGTTCCACAAATGTAATCCAATAACTTTTTTTTAAAAAGCAACATTCAAGTTGCTTTATTTGTCATGCAAATTTTTAGGACACTAACAATTAAGAAATTTATATAAAAATTATATTGACTTCATATAGTTAGTCTCATAAATAGTATTCCACTTTAGTGATTTTATACACAATTAATTATTAATAAAGGTGATATATCCACACAACTATAACATTTTGTTGATATATCACCTTATATTATCTTTTTCCTAATATATATTCTAAGGAATCCATATTAAAATTTAAAACAAGTTTCTCTGGGAAATCTATCTCCTTAAGTAACTCATAGCAGGATGAAAATTCTCCTACATCATAATAAATATGAGCGTCACTGCCCATGATTATTTTAACTCCATGTTCTTTACATAAGTTTAGAAGAGTTATTTGATTTTCTCTAGCATTTCTTCTAAAGCTCTTTGGAGATATGGATGTATTATTCATTTCAAAAACCATATTTTTTTCTTTAGCCCCTAATACTACTTTTTCATAATCTAAAGGAAATCTACTATCATCAGGATGACCAATGATTTTAACATAAGGATTATCCATAACCTTTATTAAAGTATTAGTATTTTCTTCAATGGTTCCTGGTGCTACACAAGGTGGATGCATACTAGCTATGACATAGTCAAGTTCCAGTGCCAGCTCCTCTTGTACATCTATTCTACCTTCATAATCCATTATGTTAGCCTCTATTCCTTTTAGAATTCTAACTCCCATAATTTCATCCTTAATCACCTTTAAATTATTAAAATAATATTCATGAGCTGTACCTGGCATAGATATAGCATGATCTGAAACTCCAAGGACCTTTAGCCCCTTATCTCTAGCTTCCTCAATATTTTCCTTTAAAGTACTATAAGCATGCCCACTAGAAATAGTATGGGTATGTAAATCCATTAAAGCCTTCATTTATATCCCTCCATTACTTTATTTTTCTTTAGTCCTATCACTCTCCTCTATATTACCCCAAAACTGCATAATAAAAAAGGGATGATTCTTTCTATGTATTGTTCTATGAGTTATTCACATATTGAAAATCACCTCCAAAATAAAATAAAAAGCACGTAATCTTAACAACTGGACTTACGCTGTTAAGCTACGTGCTGTATCTATATTATATAAAGTAAAAAATTTTATTCTAAAGCTCGTTTAAAAAATTTTAACAATTTATTATGCTGACTTTTTCTTTTTCTTAGCAATATATCCGCCTAATGCAATTGCCATAATTCCCATAGTTCCAAATACATCTGGGGTTAATGGAGCACCAGTTTGAGGTAATTTGCTTGGATTGCTTGGATTGCTTGGTTTACTTGGATTATTAGTATTTGGAGTTGATGGCTTATTTTCTTCTTCTGGAACATTAGGTTCTGTTGGTTTTTCTTCTTCTGTAGGCTTATCTACAGTTGTATCTTCTCCTGCTACTAATATATCAAAATCTACTTCAGGGACACCATTTTTGTTCCAATCTTCAGCCATTGCATCTCTCATAACTACATTTGTGTTAACTGCATTTATAGCATTAGAGAAGTCATATTTATCTCCACCTGTTAACATAAAGTCATTTATTGCTATCGAATAGTATTTATCCATATCAATTTCAGTTCCATCATTTAGTCTTATAGATGAAACTTTTCCATCTTCTGGATTATACCAAACCTTTATACCTGCATATTGACCCCATGCAAATCCCTCTGTATTAATTCCATGTTCTATGATGCCATATAGGTCTGAACCCTTAACATCAAGAGTTACTATAGTGTTATCAAAAGGAAGAATTTCGTACATATCACCAATAGTGACATCTCCTTGTTCTAGACTTCTTCTAATTCCACCACCATTAGTTACAGCTATCTCAGTTCCTACTATTTTTCTCATAGTTTCTGCTACAGTTACACCAAGTGGAGTTACTGCAATGTTTTTATCATCATGACTTAAACGCTCTTTAAGTGAAGTTACCTTTTGTCCTAATATTTCACTTAAACCTGAATTCATATCATTTACTTCCTTTAATACATTTTCATCTACTGGAAGGGTAGCCTCTTTACCTAAAAACACATCAACACTAGGCTCTACGTCTATAAGTTTGTTGCTATCATCAAAGGTAAATGTAAGCTTAGCTAAGGCTCTACCATTATATCCACCTTCTACTACTGGTACTCCATTTATCTCTCCTGAAACTACAGCATGGTTATGACCTGCAATTACAGCATCTACACCTTCAATTTTTGCTATATCAGCAGCTTCCCCAGTTATTTCTTTTGTATTACTATCTTGATACGCTCCAGCATGTGCTATAACTACTACAGCATCAACCTTTTCTGTTTCCCTAAGTACTTTGTTCCACTTAGCAACAGTATCTACTGGATCTAAGAATTCTACATCTTTTACATTTTCAGCTAAAGTAGAAGTTGCTGTTTCTGGAGTAGAAATTCCTATTAATCCTATCTTTACTCCATTTCTTTCAACTACTTTATATGGTTGCGCATAGCTTACTCTTTCTTCAGTACCTTTTTTAACTATATTGGCAGCTAAGAAGGAGAATCCACCTTCCTTTGACCAAGCATTTATATTATCAATGCCCCAGTCAAATTCATGATTACCTATAGCAGATGCTTCAAGTCCCATAGCTTTTAGCATAGCTGTTACTGGTTTACCAGTGGTAAGATTAGAAATTGCTGTCCCTTGATATAAATCTCCTGCTGATACTGGTATAACACCATATTCAGTAGTAGCTTTAGCTTTATATTCATTTACAACTCCTACTAATTTTGCAGCCCCAATATTTTTACCAGACTCCAATACATTACCATGGAAATCATTAAAGCTTAAAATATCTACTACCTTGTTGTCATTACTAGATACGGCTTGGCTATTATTTGTTTTATCATTTTCTTCTGCATATGCCTTAGTAATATTTGATGGCATTACCAAGGTTGCAAACAAGAATAGTGACATTATAAATGCCGTAAGCCTTTTTTTCTCTTTCATACCCTTTCCCCCTAAATATAATTTAATAGGAACATAGTTAACTATATTCCTATTATCTTATATTTTATTACCCATTATTTTACTTTTCAATAGTTTTATTCTTTTTTTGTAATATATTTTATAAAGAATTATTAAAATGTAAAAAATATAGGTAAAAAATATAACAGGATTTTACCTATGTAAACCTATTTAACTATAAATCTATAAAGCTATATTCCTAGTTAAATATAGAACTATAAAACTATTTAAATAGTTAACTAGTTAACTAGTTGTTGTGCTCATGCGGGTTTCATCATATTAGGTTACTTAAACTATAAAATTAAATGTATATTTAATTTTATATTGTGCTATATATGTATATTAAAAAAATATAAAAACGTCTCTTAAAAAGAGACGTTTTCTAATATTATCTAACTTCTTACTTCTTCATTATTTCTAAATTGACTATTATAAAGTTTCTCGTAAAAACCACCCTTTATCATTAACTCTTCATGAGTTCCTTGCTCTATAATATTACCTTCATCCATAACTAAAATTAAATCCGCACTACGGATAGTTGAAAGTCTGTGGGCAATAACAAAGCTTGTTCTTCCCTTCATTATATTCTTCATAGCTTTTTGAAGTAATAGCTCTAGTCTAGTATCTACAGAGCTTGTTGCCTCATCTAATATCAATATGGCAGGATCTGATATTATAGCTCTAGCAATAGTTAACAATTGCTTTTCACCTTGAGATATATTAGATGCTTCTTCATTAAGAAACATGTTATACCCATCAGGGAGAGTCTTTATAAAGTGGTGTACATTAGCTATCTTAGCAGCTTCTATTATTTCCTCTTTCGTAGCATCAAATCTACCATACTTTATATTATCGTAAATTGTACCATTATACAGCCATGTATCTTGAAGAACCATTCCAAATATTGACCGTAGCTCTTCCCTCTTCATGTCTCTAATGTCTACTCCATCTACCTTTATAGCTCCCTCTTTGATATCATAAAATCTCATAAGTAAGTTTATAAGAGTAGTTTTACCTGCTCCTGTAGGACCTACAATGGCTACCATTTGCCCACTCTTTACCTCTGCACTTAAGTCTTTTATTAATGGCTTGTCGTCACTATACCCAAACTTAACATGTTCAAAGGTAACATTACCACGTGGATTTTCTAATTTTATTGAATCTTCTTTATCTGAAATTTCTTCCTCCTCATTTAATATTTCAAATACACGATCAACTGCTGCAAAAGCTGATTGTATAGCTGAGGATAATTGAGTTACCTGAGAAAGAGGTTGATTTATCTGCCATATATAACGAATAAATGCTTGTAGGTTTCCAACAGTAATGGCACCTGCTATGGCATTAATTGCACCTAATACTCCAATGGCTGCAATTCCTAAATAACTTACTAGAGAAACTAGGGGTGACATTATACTTGATATAAATTGAGCTTTAAATCCAGTACTACAAAGTTCTTGATTTATATCTCCAAATTCTCTTATAACATCATCTTGCTTTCCATATAGTTTTATCTCATTAAAGCCAGTATACATCTCCTGAACCTTACCGTTTAGGTTTCCTAAAGCATTTTGTTGATTATAAAACAGTTTCTGTGATCTTCCAACTATAACTCTAGATATCATATAGCTTATAGGTATTATAAGTATAGCTACTAATGCCATCTTCACATTTATTGTAAACATCATTATCAAGGCAAAAGTTAATGAAAGAACTGCATTAACTACTTGAACAAAACTTTGCTGTAATGCATTAGATATAGTATCTATATCATTGGTAATACGACTTAATACATCTCCATAGCTATTTTTATCAAAGTAACTCACTGGTAATTTTCTAATTTTATCTTGAACAGCATTTCTTAAATCCCTCATGGTATTTTGAATTGCATTAGTTAACATGAAGCTAGCTGCATATGTTGATGCTGTACCTCCTACATATACAACGACTAAAACTATTAAAATTTTTATTATATAATTAAAGTTTACTGAAGCTCCTGCTACTCCTTTCGCCATATCAAAGGCATCCTTGGTAAGCTGAGTTATAATTAATCCTTCTGTCATGGGAGCTAGAGCAGTAAAGACCGCTGCTATAATTACAAATATTATGGCCCCTATAAAAGGCCATTTATAAGGTTTTACAAAGGGAGAAATTTTACTTACTGTATTTTTAATCTTCTTCATTATGACAACTCCTCCTTTGTTAATTGTGATGATGCAATCTCTTTATATATATCGCAATTTTTCAGTAACTCTCTATGAGTTCCTATTCCAACTACTTCACCTTCATTTAATACTATAATTTTATCAGCATCCATAATAGAGCTTATTCTTTGAGCAACTATCAATACTACAGCCTCTTTAGTTTCATTTTTAAGCTTAGCTCTAAGAGTAGCATCTGTTTTGAAATCTAAGGCAGAAAAGCTATCATCAAAAATATATATTGCAGGCCTTCTTATTATAGCTCTAGCAATAGATATTCTTTGCTTTTGACCTCCAGATACATTACCTCCCCCTTCACTTATTAACTCCTCAAACTTCTTAGGTTTTTTAATTATAAAGTCATAGGCTTGGGCCACCTTTGAAGAATATTCAACCTCTTCTACAGTAGCTTTCTTTTTACCAAATCTAATATTTGTATCTATACTTCCTGTAAATAACCTAGTCTTTTGAGGTATAAATCCAATTTTTTTACGTAAAGTCTTTAAATCATATTCTCTAATATCTATGCCATCTATCTTTATACATCCTTCAGTAACATCATAAAATCTAGGAATTAGATTTATTAGTGTACTCTTTCCACTACCAGTACTTCCTATAAACGCAATAGTTTCTCCCTTTTTAGCTGTAAAGGAAATATCTTTAAGCACAGGTACTTCTCCATCTGGATAAGTAAAGGTAACTTTATTAAACTCTATAGTTCCTTCATTATTACTTTTCTTGATTCCATTCTCAGGATTCTTGATAATAGGTTCAGCATCTAATAGCTCTTGTATTCTATTAGATGAAACTTGTGCTTTGGGATACATAACAAATACAGTTGAAAATAACATAAGTGAAAACATAGCATGGAATAAGTACTCTATAAAAGCAACTAATTGTCCTACTTGAAGAGTTCCCACATTTATCATGCTACTAGAAATCCAGAATATGGCTATGATTGCTAAATTAAGCACTAAGAAAAAGCTTGGCTGAGATATAGACATAAGCTTGAAAATCTTCTTTGAAATCTCAGTATAGTCCTTATTAGTTTCAGCAAATCTTTCTCTTTCATGATCATCATTACCGAAAGCTCTTATTACCCTTATCCCTGTCAAATTTTCTCTAGATATTCTGTTTAACTTATCTAAATTTTTCTGTTGAATCTCTGACCATGGATGGGAAATTTTGGCTATTATAAATACACCAACAATTATAAATGGTAATGTAACAGCTAATATACTTGATAAGGATGAACTTGTTTTAAGTATCATCACTAGGCTTACTATAAACATTACTGGTGTAATCAACGCTAATCTAAGTAATATATTTATAAATTGCATTACTTGAAATGCATCGTTGGTAGTTCTAGTAATCATTGATGATATACCAAATCTATCATATTCACTATGAGAAAACTCCTGTGATTTTTTAAATATATCATTCCTTATATCTCTAGTTACATTTGTAGATATTTTAGATGAACAATATCCTAACAATATTGTCCCTAAAACCCCTATTATAGATATAACTACAATTATAAGTCCCATTGTTTTTATATATTCTATATCACCATTAGCTATTCCCTTGTCAATAACTTTAGCCATAATAGTTGGTATTCCAAGTTCAACTAAAGCAAAGCCAAATACTGATATTATATTAATCATAAGAAGCATTTTATAATTTTTTAAGTATTTTAAAATTAATTTCATTTTATAATTCCTCCCTTGTAAATATTTTTTAATACTAATAATATAAATTAATAAGTTAATTATTTGTTCTATAATTAACTTTAATTATTTACCACTATTAGAACATAATACCCACAGCTTAACTATGAAGTCAATGGAATTTATAACCGTGAATACAATTACATAAAGAATTATTAATATTTATTATTTTATTTCCCCTATGTGTGTTGCAACTTTCCCTTTTTTAATATCTTCTAAAATTTTTCACCACTTAATACCACATCAAAACACATCTTCCTCATTCTCAATTTTAATTATTTCTGCATCTGTATTTTCTTCTATAAAATTTATTATATTTTCCATGGTAGAATGGACCTGAGCTGATGTTCCACAAACTCCTACAATACCTATAACTAATGTCTGATGTATATCTTGTTCATCAACTTCGCCAACAGAAATATTAAACTTATTTCTTAGTCTTTGCATTAAACTCTTTATCACCATTCTCTTTTCCTTTAAAGAATGTACCCATGAGGCTCTTAGTGTCACACGCATTATTAATATTTTCATTATATTATCACTCCATTAATTTAATATTTTATATTAATTTCTCCAGTTTCAATATTGTTATGTTCTTACATGGTAAACCCATTGATATTACTGTAATTAGGGCTCCTAGAGCAAATCTAATCAATTACCTCCAATGTACCCTATTATTCTAATTTTATCACAATATTTCTATATATATCCTCCGTTGCTCTTCTTTTACATACATCCTATAATGATAAGGGGATTTTTTTATCTTAAGGTATATATAAACTTAGTTTTAAATTATAAACTTTAGATTAAAATCTATAATTATATCATTTGAGGAGGTAAACTATTATGAACTCTGAAACTATCACTAAAAGGGATAATAAGATTAAAGATAGTTCTATCACTGATATGACCATTGGAAACCCTTTTAAAATTTTATGGACTTTTTCTCTTCCCATGTTACTTAGTTCACTTTTTCAACAACTTTATAATATTGTAGATAGTATTGTAGCAGGAAAATTTATAGGAGTAAATGCTTTAGCTGCTGTAGGTGCTTCTTATCCTATAACTGCACTATTCATAGCTGTGGCTGTAGGCTCTAGTATGGGATGCTCTGTAGTAGTTGCACAAATCTTTGGTTCAAAAAAGTATACTACTATGAAATCTGCAATTTCAACAGCTATAATATCTCTAACTAGTCTTAGTATTATTTTAACTATCTTGGGTAGTATTTTTTGTAAGCCCCTTATGAGACTTCTTCATACTCCAGAAAATATATTTTCTGATTCTGCCCTTTATTTACAAATATACATAAGTGGTATTATATTTTTATTTTTATATAATACTGCCACCGCCATATTTAACGGTTTGGGAGATTCCAAGACACCTTTATATCTTTTAATTTTCTCTTCTATATTTAATATTATTTTAGACCTAGTATTTGTTATAACTTTTAAAATGGGTGTATCTGGAGTTGCCTTAGCTACTTTTATTGCTCAAGGTCTTTCTTCTATACTAGCTATAGTGTGCCTTATTATGAGATTACGTAAAATTGAAGTCACTGAAAAGTATCCTTACTTTAGTAGTTATATTTTAAAACGTATAAGTAGAATTGCCATACCAAGTATAATGCAACAATCCTTTATATCTGTAGGTCAAATTTGTGTACAAGGTCTAGTTAATAGTTACGGAGCCATAGTCGTAGCAGGATATTCTGCTGCCTTTAGAGTTCATACCATTGCTCTTACTTCTATGAGTACCATGTCTAGTGCACTTTCTAGCTTCACTGCACAAAACATTGGTGCAAAGAAAATTTCCCGGGTGAGAGAAGGATATAAAGCTGCAGTAGCTATAACCTTAAGTATATGTGGTGGAATTCTTATTCTATTTTTAATCCTTGCTCCAAAATTAATTGGATTGTTTGTAGATTCTAGTGAGAGCATAGATGTAATTAATGTGGGTACTGAGTTTCTAAGAACCCTAGCACCTTTTTATTTAGTAGTAGGTCTTAAGATGGTATGTGATGGTGTTCTCCGCGGAGCCGGAGCTATGAAAGACTTTATGTTTGCCACCTTTTCTGATTTAATACTAAGAGTAGCCCTTTCCTTCATTTTAGCTTCAATAATAGGATACTCCGGTATCTGGTGGGCCTTCCCTCTTGGTTGGATAATAGGAACTGCGTTATCTGTATACTTTTATTATAAGGGTACTTGGAAACCTTCAATTAATTAAATATATAATTATGTTTAGGCTATGTTTTACTTAATAATTAATTTATAATTAAAGTAATACATAGCTTAATTTTTAAAATGGAGATAAACAAATGAAAATAGTACAAATTTATAAAAATCAAATTATAAAATTCTTTAAAACCGAGACTATATTAGTAATAGCTATAACTTTAGCTATTCTCTCTTCCTTTATAGCTATACCCAAGATAGAGTATATAGATTTTAAGGTTTTATTTTTATTGTTAAATTTAATGATTATTGTGGCAGCCTTTAAAGATTTAAAGATATTAGACTTTATTGCAGTGTCTATATTAAATAAATGTACAAGCTACACATCATTATGTTTTTCCCTAATATTTATAACCTTTTTCTCCTCAATGTTAGTAACTAATGATGTAGCTCTACTTACCTTTGTACCGTTAACTATAATAATTAGTAAAAAGATTAAGGTTAATCCATTAAAACTAGTAATTTTTCAAACTTTAGCTGCCAACTTAGGTAGTAGTCTAACCCCTATGGGAAATCCACAGAATCTTTTTATTTATTCCTTTTATAATCTAACTCCTGTGGAGTTTTTTAGGATAACTCTACCTTTAGTTATAATTGCTATTATATTTTTAACTATATTAATTATAAATAATAAAGAAAATATTGAGGTTCCTAGTCTAGATAATATTTCCGGATTCAACACAAAAGGTATTATTATTTTTACTATTTTATTTATTATAGCTATTTTATCTGTATTTAGATTTATAGATTATAGAATTTCCATGGGGGTAACCTTGATATTAACCTTGATAATTAATAAAAACCTATTAAAGGAAGTGGATTACTCCTTACTTATTACTTTTATAGGTTTCTTCATATTTATAGGCAATATTTCCTCTTTAGATGTTGTAGAAAACTTTTTATCACAAATACTAAATAGAGCTAATAATACCTACTTTGCCTCTATTCTGCTGAGTCAAGGTATAAGTAATGTACCTGCTACAATGCTCATTGCAAACTTTACAAATTATTATAAAGAGCTTTTACTAGGGGTTAATATTGGAGGGATGGGCACAATAATTGCATCTATGGCAAGTGTTATATCCTTTAAGCTATATGTTAAGGAGTTTAAATCCCATAGTGGTAAGTTTTTAAAGAAATTTACCTTCTACAATATTTTAGGACTTTTTATATTCATTCCAATTATTAAATTGTTTTAGTTGTTATAATTTGAATAACTATGGTAAATCATGTAGAATAGTACTAAATATTTAAAATCCTACAATAAACTAAGGATTATAAGGAGGTATACTAATGTTAAGTGATAATTTATTAAAAAATCTTAATGCCCAAGTAAACTTTGAATTTTACTCATCTTACACTTATTTAGCTATGGCAGCCTATGCTGAATCTGTTGATTTAAGTGGAATAGCTAATTTCTTTAGAGTTCAAGCTCAAGAGGAATTATTCCATGCAATGAAACTTTATGACTATATTTTTCAAAAAAATGGTGTTGTTGAATTAGATAAAATTGATAAACCAGAGGGCAAATATGAAAGTATAATAGATGTATTTGAAACTGGTTATAAACATGAACAACTAGTTACAAGTAGAATTTATAAGTTAGCAGATATTGCTTCCGAAGAAAAAGAACATGCAACTATAAGCTTACTTAGATGGTTCATAGATGAGCAAGTTGAAGAAGAAAACACCTTCAACACTCTTCTTAAAAAGATTAAAAGAGCTGAAGATAATCCAGCAGCTTTATATATGTTAGATGAAGAACTTGCTACAAGAGTTTTCACTCCACCAACTACTGCTTAATGTGAAAATCAATTACTCATTATAATATTAAGTGAGTATAATGACAATGAAAAAGACTTACTTAGTGATAAAACATTAAGTAAGTCTTTTATAATATATATAAATTTTTTATAGGCAATTTATTTTGCTACAAATTAAGTAGATGTTATTACTTTAATTTTACTAGTAATTGTCCTGTCTTTACTTGTTGTCCTTCTGATACAAGGATGGAGTCAATAGTACCATCCATAGAAGCTACTATATTAGTTTCCATTTTCATTGCTTCTATTGTCAGTAAGCTTTCTCCCTCTTTAACTTGTTGTCCTTTTTCTACTAAGACTTTAATTATAGTTCCAGGAATACTTGCTCCAATCTCTAGCTTATCCTCAGCATTAGCCATCTTTATAGAGTTATCACTACCATTACTCTTTAAAGCACTTGCTGTTTTATCCTTAATTTTAATTTCTCTTCTATTTCCATTAATTTCAAAGGCTAGAGTTCTATATCCTTCTGAATCTAATTTACCTATTTCTATAAATTGAACTATAAGTGTCTTTCCTTCTGCAACTTCAACTTCACATGTTTCACCCTCTGCAAGCCCATGGAAGAATACATCACTACCCATACGACTTACATCACCATATTCTGAAACAAATTTTAAGAAATCTTCAAATACTTCTGGATATAAAGCATAACTTATAACATCTTTTTTAGATGGATTATATTTATATTTATCCTTTAAATATTCTTCAATTTTATTAAAGTCTTCAGGTGGTAATAATTCTCCTGGTCTATCTGTTATAGCCTTTTCACCCTTTAAAACTATCTTTTGTAGTTCCTCTGGGAATCCACCTTCTGGTTGACCCATCATCCCTTTGAAATAAGATACTGCCGAATCTGGGAAAGCCATATTTCTTCCCTTTTCACAGATATTTTCAGAAGTTAATCCATTTTGAACCATGAAAATAGCCATGTCCCCTACCATTTTTGAAGAAGGTGTAACTTTTATTATATCCCCTACCATATTATTTACCTCTTTGTACATAGATTTAACTTCTTCAAATCTATGACCAAGTCCAAAACTTTCTACCTGAGGTTTTAAGTTTGAATATTGTCCCCCTGGAATCTCATATTTATAAATTTCTGCTCTACCTGACTTAAGTCCTGATTCAAACTGTTCATATACTGGTCTTACAGCATCCCAATAATTTGATAACTTTTGAATTTCACTTACATTTATGCCAGTATCTCTGTCTGTATTTTCAAGAGCTGCTACTACAGAGTTTAGAGCTGGTTGGCTAGTTAAACCAGACATACTATTAAAGGTTGTATCTACAATATCTACTCCAGCATCTGCTGCCATAAGCACAGTTGCTACACCATTTCCAGTAGTGTCATGGGTATGTAAATGAATAGGTATTGAAATCTCATTTTTTAATGCTTTAATAAGTTTTTTAGCTGCATAAGGTTTAAGCAATGCAGACATATCCTTTATAGCAAGTATATGAGCTCCCATTTTTTCTATTTCTTTAGCCTTATTTACATAGTATTCAAGACTATATTTATCTCTAGTTACATCTAAAATATCTCCAGTATAGCATAGTGCAACTTCTGCTAATTTCCCACAGTTTAAAACTTCATCAAGAGAAGTCTCTATACCCTTTAACCAGTTAAGTGAGTCAAAAATTCTAAATATGTCTATACCACTCTTTGAAGATTCTCTTATAAATTCTCTTATTACGTTATCTGGATAATTTTTATATCCTACTCCATTAGCTCCTCTTATCAGCATCTGGAACATAACATTAGGAATTCTTTTTCTTAATTCTTCAAGTCTTTCCCATGGAGATTCTTTTAAGAATCTGTAAGCCGTATCAAAGGTAGCTCCACCCCACATCTCAAGAGAAAATAGATCTCTTCCATAGGCTGAGGTCGCCTTTGCAATGTTGAACATATCTCTACTTCTCACTCTTGTAGCCATTAGAGATTGCTGTGCATCCCTCATAGTAGTATCAGTAATTAATAGTTTTTTCTGATTTTTAATCCAATTTACAACGCCCTCTGGACCTTGTTCATCTAATATTTTCTTAGTACCTTGTATGCCTTCTAAAGAGTCTATAACTGGAATAACTGGTACATCAAATTCTCTTTTATTTCCCTTAGTTTCATTTACTATTTTTTCTCCAATGATTTTTAAAACCTTATATTCTTCATCAGTTCTAGGTTTTATATCAAATAATTGTGGATTATCTGCTATGAAATTAGTATCACATTGTCCTCTTCTAAAGGTTTCATTATTTAATACGTTTATTAGAAAATCAATATTGGTCTTAACTCCAGTAATATTTAACTCTTTAATTGAACGTATGGATTTTCTAATTGTATCTTCAAAGGTTCTAGAATAGGCTGTTGTTTTTACAAGTAAACTATCGTAATAAGGACTAATTACAGCACCACTAAATCCATTTCCTCCATCTAGTCTTATCCCAAATCCTGAACCTGTTCTATAAACATCTATTTTCCCTGTATCTGGGGCAAAACTATTAGAAGGATCTTCTGTAGTTACCCTACATTGAATTGCAAAACCTCTTGGTTTTACATCTTCTTGTGAACAGATTCCTATTTCCTTAGAATCTAAACTATATCCCTGTGCTATTAAAATTTGACTTTGAACGATATCTATTCCTGTAGTCATTTCGCTAACAGTATGTTCTACTTGTATTCTTGGATTCATCTCAATAAAATAGTGATTGCCATGTATATCTACTAAGAACTCTAAAGTTCCAGCACTTATGTATCCTACGGATTTTGCAATCTTCAAAGCATCTTCACAGATAACTTGTCTTTTTTCTTCACTTAGAGATACTGCTGGGCTAAATTCAATAACCTTTTGATGTCTTCTTTGTATTGAACAATCTCTTTCATAAAGGTGAACTATATTACCATGCTTATCTCCAAGAACTTGAATCTCAATATGTTTAGGTCCTTCTAGATATTTTTCTATAAATATATCATCTATTCCAAAAGCCTTTTTTGCCTCATTTTTAGCACTTTTAAAAGACTCCAGAAGTTCTTCTTCTTTTCTTACTATCCTCATACCTCTTCCACCACCACCGGCAGCAGCCTTTAGCATGATTGGATATCCACATTCTTTTGCAAACTTAATTGCTTCTGTCTCTGAAGTAATTGGTTTTTCAACTCCTGGTATTACAGGTACACCAACTTCTTTTGCTACAATTTTTGATTTTATTTTATCCCCTAATCTATCCATCATTTCTGCTCTAGGTCCTATAAATTCTATTCCTGCCTCTTTACACTTTCTAGCGAATTCAGGATTTTCAGATAGGAATCCATAACCTGGATGGATGGCATCTACACGCTTTTTTAATGCAAGATTAATAATTTCATCAATATTTAAATAAGCGTCAACAGGGCTTTTATTCTTTCCAATCTGATAGGCTTCATGAGCCTTTGTTCTGAAAAGAGAAAGCTTATCCTCCTCAGAATATATAGCAACAGTTCTTATTCCAAGCTCGTGACAAGCTCTAAATATTCTTATTGCAATTTCTCCTCTATTTGCTACTAATACTCTTTTGAATTTTTTCTTAGTCATATAAAAAACACCACCATCTTTTATTATTTTCAACTAAAAACTTTATAAATTTATGCAATATATAATCTTTAGTTTATGCAAAATATATTTTTTTAACAAAAATAATTGGACTCCAATAACATGTTTTTAATTATATCACACACTTTTTATAAAGTATAGCATTTTTATAAATTTATTATGTACAACTGAAATTTAATATTTTTATACTTGCAAATATAATCACTTGAATAAAAAAACGATTTAAAATAATTCTATTCGAACCATTTTAAATCATCTTCAAACCCTTGTATTTAGCTATTTTTCTTAAAATCCATTGTATATTATCATACATTTTTAATTTTACAAGATAATATTTTATGAATTTATATTCTTTAAATATTTTATTTGTGTTAAATCAATTTATTGTATTTTTATTTAATATTAACTAATTTATTGTATAAACCACCTATAATATATTAATTAATTCCATTTTTAGTAATAAAATATATAAAAATTTATGATGCTAATTAACATTTATCATTTTATATAATTCATTTTCTTCCTTGGTAATCCTTGTCTCTATAGCTTTTAATATACACTTAGTTTCTTCAACAAATCCTATTAAATTAGCTTCAATTTTATTCTTAGTATTAAATTTATTTTTATAACTAGTGAATACTTGTGAAATTTCACCCATTTCATTCATATATAAATTAGCCATTTTCTTAAGTGATAAATCTTTACCATTAATCAAGGTTGGATATAAAAATTTATCCTCTGATGTTAAGTGAATTTGTAATTTCCCTGCGAGTTTATTTATATGGCTTGCTGCTTCCATTGCATTTAATGCCATAACATTTTTATTTATCATTTCTTTTATTAGCCTTATTTCATCTGATATATCTCCGTGTTGTCTCATTAAATTATTTAAATTCATGGTAATACCCCCTACTGATTTACTATCTTTATTATAACCAAAATGTAGCATAAGTTATGTACCATTTGTTACAACCTTTAGCATATATCCTATATTTTAATTAATATTAGAAAAGGTCATATCAAAATAATCTATTAATCTTAAATTAATATAAGATTTAATATATTTTGATATAACCTCTTATTTTCAATTTATACCTGTTTTCATATAGTTTTTACAATGTTCTGCTACTTCATTTGCAGCCATCATTGCACTTTTTATTGCTCCTTGTATCCATCCATGTTCCTGTGAAATATGTTCACCAGCAAAGTATACTCTATTATCATATTCAGGTTGGCTAGAAGCATAGGCAAATAGCCTTTTTTGGCCAGGCATATAATAGCAAACAGCTCCAAAAAATCCTTGTTCATTATCCCATTGTATGGTTTTACTATCCAATACTATATCATCAAGATATCCTTCTTTAAGTCCTTGGACATACTCTACTTGTGTTTTTATCCATTCTAACCTAGTTATTGGTTCTAAATTACCAAGACGCATTGCATCTCTAGATAGATTGTAGGATGCTAAAAGAACCCCAGCCCCTCCATAACTTTTATACTCTCTTCTCACAGAAGGTATTACCTGACTTTCCAAATCAGCAATATTGTACTCAATATTATAAGACGGGTACCATATACTTCCTATTGGTAAGTCTGTATAAGAGGCGCCACCTATTATTTCTTTACTAGGTCCCCCTTCTTCCCAAAATTTCTCCTTACACATAAAGAGAGTTTTTTGTCCTGCTATATAATTAACTTCTTTGATTGCCTGCATTTTTTCTGTACTAAACATAGGATATATATTTACATTACGAAGACTAGAAAATGGGATAGTGCATATTACAAAATCAAAGCTCATAAGGTTACTACTTATTTCTTCTTCACTTTTATATTTTAAAATAACTTTATTATCTTCGTTATTTTTGTATATACCTTCTACTCTATTCCCATTTTTCCAAGTTATCTGTCCTAGTTGATTCTGTAAAATGTCATTATATTCTTTAGGGTCAAGTGACATTAATGAATAATACATTGCAACAGGTAACCATACTGTTCCTCCGTCTATTTGGTACCTAAAAGCATCATCTACAGTATACTGTTCTTGGAGACTTTCTATATAACTATTATCATATAGCCATCCAGAAAATGTAACAATAGATGATAACATTTCTATAGCACCTTCACTTAATCCCCGTTCTTCAAGTTCTCTTCTTATGCTTAAGCTGTCAAAGTATTCAATTTCTGGAGAGTACCTTTTTTTATTTTGTAATAACTCTCTTCTTATATCTGGACTAATTTGAAGTAAGCTAGCTCCTAAACCATAACTTACAAGTTTTTGCCAAGGTTCTTTTCTTTCCCATGGTGCTAAATTAAATTCAGGATATATTTTCTCCATTACACTTATCCCATCTGGATCATTGATAGCTCTTTTATTTCTCACATAAATAAAGGCATTATCATTATTTTGAATAAAAGGTGTTGTTTTTAATTTAAATAGATTTATATACTTCCATGTAGCTTCATGACTTATAGGTATTCTCATAGCCCCAAGCTCACCATAAAACCTTTTATTATCATCAAAATAGTAAGTATAAATTCTTCCTCCTATACGTTCCTTTTGCTGTTCAAATATAGTTATGTCAAAACCCAATTTCCTAAGCTCAAAAGCAGCAGATAAACCTGCAATTCCTCCACCTATTATACCTACATTAATCCCCTTGCATCCACCTGGTGGTAATATGGTTGTAATTTCCTTTGGAGGGCTAAGTAGTTCAATTAAATTATCATAGTCTTCTATTCGACCTACTTCTTCTAAAGCAAGTCTCAGCATCATATGTCTTTCTTCATCTGTAGGATTACTTGGCTGCATAACTTTAACTTCCCTAGCCAAATAGTTTCAACTCCTTTTAGTTCTATAGTAATTATAATATTCTACTTTACTAAAAAGAGTTCTATGGTTTAATTATATAATCGAACTAAAAATAACATATTACTGGTGTACCCTGAGTTATATATTCAAATATCTTACTAGCAACATCATATGGAGTATTTATACATCCATGAGAACCATCTGTTATATAAATTTGCCCTCCAAATTTTGAGCGCCAAGTAGCATCATGGATACCAATATCCCCATTGAAAGGCATCCAATAACTAACGGGTGCCGCATAATTTTCTCCTCTTAAAGTTGCATTTTTTTCTTTGTAAGTTAAACTGTAAATACCTGGTGGAGTAGCATGCTTACTATCAGCATTACCACTAACCATAGGCCCTTCCGTAATTAAAACTCCATCATTGTAAAACCATATATGCTGGGTTGTTAAATTAATTTCTACATAGGTATTTCCGAAATCATTTGTACCATAAGCTACAGCTGTTTGAGCATATATAGGTTGTCTTTCTTCCTTTTTTCCATCTTTAATAGCATTAATTAAAGCTTCAGTTTCTTCACTATAATTAATTAACCATCCATAGTCACCTCCGCTTACATTTACGGTAGTTCCAATGGAGGTTTTAAAATTTCTTGTAGCCCCATAAGTATCGTACTTAATAGACAGTGAATTTAAATATTCTCTTACCTTTTCTTCATTAATAGATACCTTAAAGTTTTTATCAATATCAAGCCAATTATGAATAGAATCTCCATTTAATACTTCTTTATTATCTCCAAATTTATGAGTAATTACTGAGCCTATATACTTATCAAGAGTATTTTTAGCATTTACCACTTCCTTTGAAGCAACAGTATACTTTGGTTTTTCATAGCATTCAATTTCTTCTAAATTTATTTCATCTACTTTATTATTAAGTGCTTCCTTAACTTTTTTGTATAGTATATCTTTTTTTACCTTATTTCCTTGTATTTCCTCTTTAATTACGTATTCCTTATTTTCATATTCAATTTTAGCACTCTCAGGTTTAATTATATTATCCTTCTTAAAACAATTTAAACTACGAAATTTCTTTTTTAGCAATTCATCATTATAAGATACTTTTTTTTCCAACTTATAATCACTAGTATTAAAAACTCCATAAATCCATCCAAAAGCACTTTGATTATCCTTCAAGTCTTCAATTTTGTTTTCTAAATTATACTTATATTCAATGTCGCTTCCATTTATATTTTCTTCAATACTATCTCTTTGCTTTAACTTTAATATATAAGATTCACTTTCTGCTAATATATCAGCTTCTATATCTTCCGTGGTTTTTCCAGTAACACTAACTCCATTAATCTTAGTTCCAAAATAGAATCTCTTCATAAAATATAAAGATGTACTTAAATATATAATTAGCAAAATACTAATGGAAATTATAATACCTATAATTATCCTCTTCTTTATATTCACACTTTTTTCTACTTCTTGATCTTTAATTTCCATAATAACCCCCTATATAACTAGCAATTATAAATAAATTTACCCCGATTATTTACAATTAAATAATATTAATAAATATATTCTCATACTATATATACTAATCATACCACTTTAAAAGTACAAAAATATAGGTTGTACCTATTATTATTAAAGTACAACCTATAAGTTTTAATTTATAGCTTTCTCAATCATTAATTTATAGTTTCTGAAGCAAGAGTAGCTTTATTGAAAGTTTTATCTATTTTATCGTTACATAGTAACTCTGCTTCCTCTCTTGAAATAACATTATTTCTTATCATAGACATTAATACAACTTCACTTCTTTCCTTTGCTCTTTCATAATTATTAGATAATGCATAGTTCTCTGGTGATTGTGGTAATCCAGCTAACAATAATGATTGAGATAAAGTTATTTTATTGGGTGATGTATTAAAATATCCTTTAGAGGCTTGTTTAATTCCAGAATAACCATCACCATAATATATTACATTTACATATAGCTCTAATATTTCTTCCTTTGAGTAATTATTTTCTAGTTCTCTAACCACAAAAATTTCCGCAATTTTTCTTTCCAATCTTTGCTCATGGGTAAAAAATAAGTTTTTTGCTAATTGCTGAGTTATTGTACTTCCCCCCATAATTATTTTTCCAGCATCGATATTGCTAATAGCTGACCTTCCTATGGCTATTAAATCTATTCCATTATGATTATAAAATCTATGATCTTCTACGGATACAATAGCATCTAGGAAGTCTTTAGAGATTTCATCTATAGTTACATAATCCTTACCATTTCTTATATCATTAATTTTTTCTTGTACCCCTATATCAGAGGTAGCAGCTCTATATAAAGAATATCCATCTTGTAAAACAAAAACTCCAAGTGCTGTCATGAAAACAATAACTCCTAAAGTAAGTTTAACTAATAACTTCTTCATTGCAACTCCTCCTTATAAGTTTATTATACATCTCTTAGTTCACATATGTTATCGAAGTAACTTACACTTATCTTACATTTTTGTAATTTACAATTTTATAGGTTAACATATTAATTATTAATTGCTAAAATTAATTAATATTATAGTCAATGACTAGTGATTTAAAGAAGGCTTTAAAATAAAAATACTATCATCAAAGAATTCATAAGTATTCCTTAATGATAGTATTTTCCTATTTAATGAAGAGTCTATGGATTTTAAAACTTGATATTGCTCTATTACTTTTAAAATTTAAATATTGTATTTATTTTTAACTATTATATCTATACTTACTAAACTAGAATATAATTCCCCACATTATTGTAGAAACTAAAGTCATTGATAATCCTACTAAAGATTCATATGGTATTAATTTTAAACGCTGTCCTATGCTCATCCCTGTTGCTCCTGCTGTTGCATGGAAGAAAGAACCATGTGGTAGATGATCAAGAACTGTAGCTCCAGCATGAACCATCGCCGCTCCTCCTATAGGTGATATACCTACTCCCACTATGGCTTGTGAGAATGTAGCTGATGCTATAGTTGACCCTGAGGTTGTTGAAGCTGTAGCAGCACACATTAATATTCCAGAAATAGGTGCCAATACAAAGGCTGGCATATTTAGAGCATTAAGCACTCCTATAGTTGTAGCCTGCAATCCTGATGCCTTTATTATTCCTGCTACAGTACCTGTCCCTATTAAAAGTATTGCTACAGGCATCATTTTAGATAATCCAAAGGTTAGATATTCGTTAATATTTTTACCTTTACCCATAACTAAAACTCCTACAATACCTCCAACTGGCAATGCTATAAGTGGATCTATTGATATTCCTACTAATGGTCTAAGTGATAGCAAAATTATAGTTACAACTGGACCAATTATTGCTGCAAAGAAAGATGGTAGTTCCACCTCTTCAACTTCTTCTATTTTTGTTTCTTTTGCACCTTTATACTTTTTATTAAGTAAAGAAGTCAATATTACTGTAACTACAAGTCCAACTATGGCAGGAATTATATTAGCTACCATTAAAGATGACAATTCTACTCCAAAATTTTCTGCTGCTGCTATGGTATTAGGGTTTGGCGATACTATATTTCCTGCCTTACCTCCACCAATCATAGCTAAAAGTATAACCATAGGTGAATATCCTAATTTCTTTGCTATTGCAAGGGCTATAGGTGCTACTGTTATTACTGCTACATCTATAAATACTCCAACAGCTGTTAGTATCATGGTTGATAACGCTATGGCAAACAGTGCTCTTTTCTCACCTAAGCTTTTTACAATTTGATCTGCAATTTTTGCTGCTGCTCCTGTCTTAATAAGTACTCCTGCTAAAACTCCAGAGGTCACTATACGAAGGATTGCTGGCATGATATCTTTTGCTCCGCTTATCATTACACTTACGGTTCCTTCAATTCCAGCTCCACCTACTAACCCTCCAACTACTGCACCTAATATTAAACTATATACAGGTTGTACTTTTTTAATGATTAATACTATGGCTACTACAAGTCCAAGTAAAGCTCCTAATGTTGTAATCTGTACTTCCATTATCGTCACCCCTATTTAAGATTTTTATTCTTTCATTGTCTTTATAAGTCTAAAAATTTGTGTCATTGTTGATGTCATATTCTTTATAGCCGTTTCTTTATTAACTGCTTCTTCTATAGTCATAGCTGAATTTATTATAGAAAAATAGGCATCTATTCCTTCTTCATTACACTTAACAGCATCTTCTGTAGTGCATCCTGCCACTGCTATTACCTTAACCTTATGTTTTTTAGCAAGCTTAGCGACTCCTATAGGCGCTTTTCCCATGGCAGTTTGATTATCCAGTCTACCCTCACCAGTAATAACTAAATCTGCATCCTTTAAGGCTTCTTCTAACTTAATTTCTTCTAATATTATCTTAATTCCAGATTCTAATTTTGAATTTAAGAATCCTAAAAATGCAAATCCAAGTCCACCTGCTGCTCCCACACCTTCTGTCTCAGCTATATCTTTTCCTAATTCTTTTTTAACCACCTGTGCAAAATTTCTAAGTCCTCTATCTAATTCTTTCACCATATCAAGAGTTGCACCTTTTTGTGGTCCATAAACATAGGCTGCTCCATTTTCTCCATACAAAGGATTGGTCACATCACAAGCTATTTTGAAGGTACACTCATCTAGTTCCTTCAATTTATTATGTGTTTTTATAGTTTTTATCTTATTTAATATCTGGCCACCAAAACCAACAGGTTCATTATTTTCATCATAAAACTCATATCCTAAGGCCTGTAGCATTCCTACTCCTGCATCATTAGTAGCACTTCCACCTATTCCAACTATAAAGTTTCTACATCCCTCTTTTATGGCAGCTTTTATTATTTCTCCAACTCCATAGGTAGTAGTTTTTAAAGGATTTCTTAGTTCTGGTGGAACTAGTGCATAACCTGCCCCTTGAGCCATTTCTATTATTGCTGTATTGTTATTTTTTAATATCCCATACTTAGCCTCCACCTTTTCTTCCACTGGACCTGTAACAGATATAATTTTACCTTCACCATTCATGCCTTCTACTAAGGCATCTACAGTTCCCTCTCCCCCATCTGCTAAGGGCATTATTTTTATATCTGAATTATTGTCTACATTCAATATTGCTGTTTTTATTGCATTAGCTGCTTCAATTGAGGTTAAACTTCCCTTTAAAGAATCTATAGAAATTACAATTTTCATTGCTACCTCCTCCTTTTATCAAATTATATCAAAGGATTTTTGTCACTACTATGTTACATACAACAAAATAATACGTTTTCACACCTTAATTTTTGTCATATCTAATATTGAATTTTCGAATTTAAAATCCTTCATAAAAATACTTTTACTTATAAATAAAAATATCTCAAAATTGGTTATAATTAATCCTCATTTTTATTTGATTGATACCTATTATTCCATATAGATACAATTTCAATAAAAACTTTAGATTTAATCAATTTTGAGATAATTCATTATTAAAAATTTCTTTGCAATTCACCTTTTATGATAATTTTATAGCTAAATAAAGTATTACGGATTCATTAAATTTTCTTGGATTAAACCCTGATTTATCATATATTCTTTCTAATCTGTACTGAAGGGTATTTTTATGTACATATAGCTCTTCTGCAGTTTGTTTTAGAGACATATCATTTTTATAATAAACCTCCAATAGATTTATATCCTCTTCATCAAGAGATTTTAATACCTTATCCTTATACTGATTTTTTGTTTCAGTATCTACACTCTCTAAAATAAGCTCTAAATTCAAGCTATCAAGATAAGTTAAAATATCATGGTTTTCAGCGGAGTACTTAAGGGCAATTCTAGCTTCTTCATAGGATTTATACGCTTCATATAAACCCTTTAACCTCCCTACTCCCCCAGTTAAAATTCCATGATACTTACTTAATGTTTCCAAATGAGTGTTTCTTAATTTATTATATCTTTCCTGGTTTACTAACGCTATGAATTCATTAGGATAAATATATAGCTTGAATATATTACCAATATCATCCAATACACCTTTTATATGGTTCTCTATAGTCTCTAGTTCTCTAAGATTATGATACTTATTTATCTTTAAAATAACTATTGCAAACTGCTGATCTAACTCTATTCCAAATTCCTGAAGAATATTTTCAATTTCATTTTTATCTTCAACATTATTATATATCAACGACTTTACAACATAATTTATTCTCTGTTTATCTGCTTCATACTTATAATTTAGCTGCTGTTCTTTTATAAATATTTCTGTGATTTTAGTGACTAAAAATCCAAATTTACTAACTTCACTAGGCTCTCCAGTTATACCTATAGCACCTACTGCAATATTGTTTATTTTTATGGGATAGTTTATACCTTTTCTACTTCCTTTATATTCCTCATTATCTTCAACAGTTACATTACTCAAAGTTTTTATAGCATTATATCCTGCTTGATGAAAGGTGTTAAGTCTAGATTTATCTGTACTACCTATAATTATCCCATTAATATCTATAAAATTTATATCTTTATCTACAACCTCTTTAACTGCATTTACTATTTCTTGAGCTAAGTTAAAATTGATTTTATTAATTATCATAATTTAAATCATCTCCTTGTGAAGCACTATATACAAACTTAAAGGAGGTTACCTTGTAACAAATATTATATACCACTAAATTAATTCATCCTGCTTTAATAAATTAAACAATGTAGGATTCAAATTAAATTCATTCATTAAAGCATTAACCTCTGAAAGTGCCTTTTTCTTTTTTTCCTTAGCTATACTAGCCTTTGATGCCCTAATTAATATGTTTTTAGGAGAATGAGCTATATCTATAAATTCTAAAAGCTGAGTTTTATATCCAACAGATTCTAAAAGATTTCCTCTTACTGCATCAGTCATGAGAGCTGCTACTCTTTCTTGAACTATGCCGTATCTAGTAAGTATAGATAAGGATTCTGTGTTCATTTGCTTATTAAACTCATGCTGACAACAGGGTACAGAAAAAATCATTTTGCTATTCCATTTAATAGCATTATATAATGCATAATCTGTAGCAGTATCACAAGCATGTAAGGTAATTACCATATCAACCTTATCATTATATTTAAATCCATTTATATCTCCAAGTTCAAAGTGTAAGTTTTCATAATTATATCTTTTAGCTATATCATTACACTTTTCGATTACATCCTTCTTAAGATCTAGACCTATCATCTTAACATTAATTTTCTTAATCTCTACAAAATAGTAATATAGTACAAAGGTTAAATAAGATTTCCCACATCCAAAATCTAAAATTGTAAGCTCTTTATAATCATTCTTTTTAATTTCATCATCAATGATTTCAACAAATCTATTTATTTGTTTATACTTATCATACTTAGAATTTACCACTTTGCCTTCTTTAGTGAAGATTCCTAAATCTATAAGAGGTTCAATTATCATTCCTTCTTTAAGAATATAATTCTTTTCTTTATTATGTTCTTTATTAATAAGACTTTCATTATTGCTTGTTTTCTTTCCTAAATGAACTTTACCCTTTTTAGATACTCTTAAATCAAAGGTAATATTACTTGCCCAAGCAGAAACTTGTTTATAATTATCCATTGTATACTCTAAGACTTTTTCCTTTAATAAATCTAAATGAATATTTTCATGAAATACCTGCTTATCAGTATACTTTTCTATTTGATAATACTCTTTCGAGTTGTTTTCCTTTAATATAAATATTATTTTGTTATATTCTATATCTTTATTCATCTTATTACTAATAACTAATTTTATAATATGTTCTTTTATAATTTCATCAATTGCTTTTCTTAATTCTTCCATCTTTACACACCTTACTATTTATATTTGTATCTATTGTATCATATATTAAATTATTGTGTTCTAAAAGAAAAAGTACATTCAAAATATTATATTATCTACATTGGGTATAGATAAATCTTTAATTTTCTATGAAGTGATAATAAAAATATTAATATAGCTTTAACTATTGGTTATAAAAATGAATATTAAAAAGGGAGTCTATGACTCCCTTAAACCTTATAAATTAACTTAATATATATACCTTACAATCTATCTAAATTGCTAATTATATCTTTTCAGTTTTCAGTGCCTTCCACAGTGAAACGCAACATAAAAGCATTACTATAATAAACGGAAATGCAGCAACTACGGATGCTGTTTGTAATGATGCTAATCCACCTGATAACAATAAAGCTGTAGCTAGCAGTGCTTGAAGTATACCCCATATTATTTTCTTTTTATTAGATGGATTTAAATCTCCATTTGAAGATAACATACCTAACACAAAAGTTGCTGAGTTAGCTGAAGTAATGAAGAAAGTACCTAATAATATTATAGTAAATACTGAAATTATACTTCCTAGTGGATATTTAGTTATAACTTGGAAGAATGCAGTTTCTGGTGATGCAGCTAAGTTCTTTAATACATCCATTGTGAGCTCGCCAGTAATACCAAGATTTACTCCAAGAGTTCCAAAGACTGAGAACCAAATTATAGATACAATACTTGGTGCTACAATAACTCCAATTATAAACTCTCTAATAGTTCTTCCTTTGGATATTCTAGCAATAAATACTCCTACAAAAGGTGCCCAAGCAATCCACCACGCCCAGTAAAATATTCTCCAACTATTTACCCATTTATTACTTGCAAAAGGTTCAATATGCAGGCTACTCTCTATAAACTCTGCTAGATAACCACCTGTACCATTTAAAAAAGTATTTATTATCTTTATGGTTGGTCCTATAAATAGAGATAAAATTAAAATCCCAAAAGCAATTACCAAGTTTATATTTGATATTGCACTAATTCCTTTTTCAATCCCACTAACTGCAGTCCAAATAACTATTACTGTTATGACAAATATTATAATTAACTGAACTATAGGCGTTTCTGGAACTCCAAACATATAACTTAATCCACTATTAATTTGTAGTGTTCCAAGTCCTAAAGAAGTTGCAACTCCAGCTACTGTGGCAAATACTGCAAGTATATCAATAGTTTTACCAATTGGTCCATTTACTCTTTCTTCTCCCAATAATGGAATAAATATGCTGCTAATTAGTCCAGGTTTATTTTTTCTAAATTGAAAATATGCTAGAGCAAGACCTATAATGCTATAATTTGCCCAAGGGTGGAATCCCCAATGCATAAAAGAAGATTTAAAAGCAAAATTTGCAGCTTCAACTGAACCTGGATCCATACCTTCTATTGGCGATACAAAGTGAGATATAGGCTCTGCAATTCCCCAAAATACTAGTCCTATTCCCATACCTGCTCCAAATAGCATTGCAAACCAAGCAACGGTGCTATATTCTGGTTTTGAGTCATCCGGGCCAAGTTTTATTTTCCCAAATTTACTAAATGCTAATACTACTGCGAATACTACAAATATCATCATAGAAAGCAGGTATGCCCAGCCAAATTTTTCAGTTAAAAAATTAAGAGCACTATTGGATATTTTTTCAAAACCACTTTTATCTAAAATTCCCCAAAATACAATAGCAAAAGTTATAATCAATGAAATAATAAAAACTGAATTTGACTCTTGCTTTCTTTTAGTCTTTACATTTAGTGTTGTATTTATATTAGTGTTATTATTCCCCATAACAATATCCTCCTTAAAATTAGAGTAGATAATTATGCCGTAGGTTTTCTTTAGGGGCTGTAAATTTACTTTCACAGCCCCTTAAATATTAAAACTTAACTTTAAAAACAGTTTGTTCTTTTACATCTGTAGCTAAGGCATCTAATGCAACTCCAACTCTGTGGTAACGAAGTTTCCATTGTTCTTCTTTTGAAGTTCCTGGATCTCCTAGCGGATATGGAATAGATATAGTAGGAATAATCTTGTTTGCTCCTGCTGTTTTTGAAACTGGAATTAAGTTTGCCATTTGTACAATTGGCATACCTGATTTTTCAATTTCCTTAACCATGGTTGCACCGCAACGCGTACAAGTTCCTCACGTAGAAACCATTATAACTCCATCTATGCCTTCATTTTTAAGATGAACTAAAATCTCCTGTGCCATTCTCTTTGCCTCAGCTTGAGTAGTTCCAGTACCAACTGTTGAATAGAAATACTCGTGAAGTTTTTTGAATTTTCCTTCTTTTTCATATACTCTTAATGCATCTATTGGAGCTATTACATTTGGGTCTGCATCTGCTGCTGCAGGATCAAAGCCAGCATGGATTGTTTTATAAACTCCACCTTTTAGAGCATCTACGCCATCAATATTGTATCTTCCCCATCTTGTTGCAGACGCTGATTGAATTCTATCTGGATTATCTACAGGTACGATGCCTCCTGTATTTAAAAGTGCTATAGTTGCATTTTTAAGATCTTTAATTGGCTCTGCTATAGGTACTATATCTGTTTTAGGAATTGGAAGTTCAGTGATAAACGGTCTTCCATATAATTTATCTATAAGCATTTCTACTGCTCTATCAGCACCCAACTTACCATCTTTTCTCCAAATTTGATGTCTTATCCCTCTAGGATAATATCCTTCTACTTCAGCACCAAGGGTTTCTTCACCTTTTAAAAGCTTATTTCCAAAGGTTGCCATAGCTTTTATATCACTTCTCATTTTAGCTGCACTATGTCCTCCTACAAAAACATACATATCTCTTTTAAACATTTCTACCCCAGGGTTTTCTATGTGCATAGAAGTAATTACTGGAACATTAAACTCTTCTTTAACAGCATTACAGATTTCACCACACGCAACTCCATATCTTCCTGCTTGAAAAGCTGGTCCTGCAAAGAAAATATCAAATTCTATACTTTTAAGTTCAGATATAATTCTTTTTATAGCTTCTTCTGTATTAGATCCCATAAAGTTATCTCCACAAATTATTGTATGAGTAACTTCTGCATCTAAGTTTTTATTTAGCTCTATAGCCGGTCCTATTGTGCCTTCCTTAATTATAGGCTCAAAATCCGCCTTATCTTCTCCACCTATTTGACCAAAGAATTGGTTTATATATATTACTGCCTTTTTCATTTTATCCCCTCCTAGTTACTAAAACTCTATCATTGTTTTTGGCGACCAACCACAAACCTGATCTCCACAGAACATAGCATTATTCTCCATTATTATTGATCCATCTGATCTTACAGAAGGTCCAAGTATCTCATCATTTTCCCAACCACCAGATACACCGTCTCTACCTAGAGATTCTAATTCTCCTATAACAGTTTCCATTGGTGGAAGAGTTATTAATTCTGACACATTACCACAAGACACTATAGCATCAGCCTTTTCGTCCATAGAAACTAGTGGCTGTGATTGTCCATCTCTTCCAGTACACTCATTAGTAAGTCCTACAACTTTTACTCCCGCATCTTCAAGAGCAACTATACAAGCTGTAAAATCTGCATCAGGGTTACCATACCCTTCCTCTGCAACTATTGCACCATCAGCTCCAATAGACTTTGCAATCTGTGCTACAAATAGTGCGGCACGGTTTTTTTGTTCTAAAGCTACATTCAGATTTGACATTACTATTCCTAAGAAATTTATTGTCTTTCCATGTTCTTTATAAAGTCTTTTTATTGTAGGATTATTTTGAAATTCATAAGTTGACCATTTAGATGAGCAAGGCATGAAACTACCTGATACCAACGCTCCATCTAAAACTTCATTGGGGTGCATAAAGGTTGGTAGCATACGATTCATGTCCCATCCATACAAAAATGTGTTATACCCTAACTCTTCCATTTGAGATTGAGGTTGCATAACAAATACCATACTTGGAAGTTCATTTACCCTTTTTTCACGTTTTATTACTGGCTTTAGTTCATATTCTTCAATTTCTTCTGGTTCTAAATCTTTAACAACACTACCTATAAATTCTGCAAGTTTATGTCCTGCTTCTCTTAAAGCTTTATTTTTTTTCTGTTGTTCTCTTTTTTCAAATTCTTCATCTGTATCAGCAACTAGTACTATATTTTTAAGTTGAGAATAGTAGGTATATTTTGCACCTTCTCCACTCATATCAATAAGTCCATCCTGAAATCCACCCCAATGTTTTCCCACTACCAGCAGACTACAATCCTTCAGTGCATGAGTTCTACCATTACCTGCTTTAACTAAATCTCCTGTATAACCTGGAAATAATGAATCTCCATTCAATTTTACTCTTGGCTCTATAGCTTCTTTTACTGGCATAAGTCGTACATTGTCACCTGGTTTAACAATAAATAAATCTGCTTCAATTATGTGCTTGTCCTCTAAAACAAAATCTAATGCTTCCTTTTTATTAATAGTTAGTATTCCTTGAGCAAATTCTGTTTTTTCGCCAAAAACTATATCTTCCACATGAAAATTTCCAATTTCTAGTTTCATACTCCCACTCCCTTATTATTTTTTTAATATTCTTAATATTTATAATATTATTTTATTCCTCTAATTGCATTTTGTAAACGTGTTTACGTTTTTTTGTTATTTAATTAACAAATTCTATGTATTTAAAAATCAAATAGTTAATCTTATATCATTATAAATTTAAATTTTAATGTTATAATAAAGATACATATTAATAATGAGTAAATTAAAGGGGTAATCTTATGACTAAGTCAGCCATAGAAAGAAAAGAAATGATAGTTTCTTTCATAAGTTCAGCTAATAAACTTATAGATGAAGAAGGTATAGAAAATGTTACAGCAAGAAAAATTGCTCATGCTACAGGATATAACGTTGCTACTGCATATAAGTACTTTAAAAATTTAAATCATATTTTGTTTTTTGCTTGTATGAAATATTATAATTTATATATTCAAGATCTTCCTAATTATATTAGTGAAGACAATTCATCTTTAGAGAATTATTTAGGTATTTGGAAGTGTTTCTCTATACACGCTTTTAACAATCCTAAAATCTTTAAATCAATATTTCTAGATCAAGGTCATCTTAGTGTTAAAGATACTATGAAGGAATATTATGAAATTTTTCCTAATGAATTAAAAAGTCTCCCAACATCTTTATCTACTATGCTAGATAAAGATTATATTAATGAACGTGATCTTGCTTTACTTGAAGTATGTATTAAAGATGGATATATAAATCAAGAAGATGTTAAAGAATTAAGTGAAAATATTATTATTTTTTTTGAAGGTTTATTGATGAAAGTTACAAACCATGTTGATGGATATAGTAAAAAAAGGGCATTAGAAATTATTCTAAAATTTATTTATAACACCTTGCATTATTATAACTTAAAGTCTTCCAATGTTTTATCACCTTTTTTAACTCTATAAAACGCCATTAATGTAGATGTATTTAAAATGAATATTAATTTAATATTTACATATATTGTGTAATCACACTTCTAAATAATTTATAATTTAAAATCTAAAAAACCCCTTAAATAGTATAACTATTTAAGGGGTAAATATTTACTAATTAAAAACTAGATAATAGTAATATTTTCTGCTTGTGGTCCTTTTGGTCCTTTAGCTACGTCAAAAGAAACTTTTTGACCTTCTTCAAGTGATTTATAACCATCAGAATTTATTTGAGAAAAGTGTGCGAAAACATCTGTTCCATCTTCTCCTGTAATAAATCCAAAACCTTTTTCTCCATTAAACCATTTTACTGTACCATTCATAAATGTATACCTCCGAAATTTTATTTTTCTTAAATTCATTGTAATAATTCACTAACAAAATTTCGATATTAACATACTCTATTTATTAAGTACTAATTGAAACATATTGGTTTATATTATTTACTATTAATTTAAGTTCTTATTAAGCATACTACACTTTATTATATAAAGCAAGTTATTTTATAATAATTTACTTGTTTTATTAAAAATAGTTTTATTTTCCTTAATTTTTCCTTCATTACCTACTATACAACAATAATTTTCATTCATTCCTATCTTAATCATTGAAGCATAACTTCTTATATCTTCATTAGTAGTACTTAAAAGTTCATCTCTCCATCTTTGAATGTCTTCTTGAGTTACATTGCAAATATAGTCTGCAACTGCTTTTTCACCTTTTCTATCAGGAGTTAATGGTTTATATAACTGTCCAACAGATCCTATTATAAATTTTTCCATATCCTCCTTGGTAAAATCTACTTCTTCTAAGAATTTATAAGCTTCATTATATACATCTATAGTTCTTGTAAGATTAGGATCACGATAGGAGAAAATTGCTAAATTACCATCCTTATTCATGTCACTATAACATCCATAAGCACCACCTTGAAGACGAACTCTAGGATATAAATATTCATTATCTAATATATTTAAAAGTACTCTCATTTTCCCTGAATATTCATAACCAAGATCTGCAAAATTAAATCCCTTAACTACATATTGCACATTACTAGCAGTTATTATAGCTTCGATATTTTTTTTGCTCTTATGCTCAAGATTATATAATTTAGTAGGTTCAGTTTTAATGTTACAAATAACCTTATTAATATTAGTTACTACTGTTTCAACTTCTTTTTCTTCTCCCACCACTGAGATAATTAAATTATTTTTATTAAATATTGTTTCATAAACCTTAATAAGATTGCTTCTAACTTCCTTACCAGATTTCTCAATACTTTTTTCTAAATTACAGATGAATTCATAATAAGTTGCACCACTAATTTTTTCCCAGTATCCTCTACCACAAGAAGTCTGTGCAAATACTCTGTTCATCGCAACCTCATGTCCTGCATTTATAACTCTCATTTGAAGCTTTGATTTTGTTTCTTGAATAATTTGTTTAAGCCTACTTAAATCATCAAATTTTGTAGTAGTAATTATTTCATTTACTAACTCTAGTAGAGATGAAATGTTTTCTGCAATTACCTTTGATTTAACTATAAATTTAGGATGATATGCCTGACTATTATTTTTCTCAGTGTATACTTGATTTTCAAAAGTTATTCCACCTGTAGTTTTATAGATTTCTGTGATTAATTGAGAATAACCTCTTTTCTCAGTATCAAGCTCCCCTAAAACATCCTTTAAAAGTCCTAAATAAGGAATATACTTTTCTTCAATTGCTTTTCCATCAAATAGCAGATTAATATACACTATTTTATTTGTAGGAATATGATGTTTTAAAATGGTTATTCCTTGTTCTTTTACAACCTCTTGAGGAATTTTTTCTACTTTTTTATCTACCTCTTCTATAGGCAGCTTTGGAAGAGTATCTTTTTCTTCTTGGGTATCAACCCTAACTTGAGCTTCTTTTAACTTCCTATTTCGCTCCATAAGCTCTTTTATTTCTTTTTCGGATAAAGAACTTCTATAATTTTCTAGCTTTTTTTCTAATGCTTTATTTCTAGCATCTTCTAATCCCTTTTTAGGTGTCAAAACTACTAAGGAACAATGGGAATTTTTAACCATATTCTTTTCAATAAACTTCTCAAAATATCCATTGTCTAAAGCAGCTTTTATCTTATTAAGGATATCTTCATACTTCAAGTGAACAAGAGGATCTCCATCATATATCCAACTATTTAAAATCCAATCATTATATTCGATTCCCTTATTAGCAGTTCTCCATGGATCAGCTTCACGCAAATCAAATTCAATGGTGTTTATAGCTGCCTTCAATTGATCTTTATCTAATCCCTTGTCTACAAGTTCTTTAAGAGTATTCATAATAACATTTATAAATTCACTCTTCTTTGTAATATCTACATTCTTAGCTACTATTGGGAATAATATTTCCTTAGTTGGATCCATATTCATATCATCCCTTGTTATAATACACTCACCTATACCAGCTTTAAGTAAGGCAGCTTTTATTGGAGATGCTGAGGATTCAATTAACATGTTATAAAGTATTTTTGTAGCTAAATATGCCTCTCCATTACGTGTTTCTTCAAAGGCAAAATTTAGTGCTAAAAATGCCTTATTTTCTTCATCTTCATCCTCACTAATAGAATAATTAGCAGTTCTTTCTACCATACCTTCAAAATTTTTCACATCATCTATATGAGAAGATATCTCTATTCTGTCAAATTCATAAAGATATTCATCATTTATAAACTTAAGACATGCATCCAAATCCTGATCCCCGTATAGATAGATATAACTATTAGATGGGTGATAAAATTTGCTATGAAACTTTTCAAAATCCTCTTGAGTTAGATTAGGTATATCCTCTGGATCTCCACCTGAAACAAAGGCATAAGTAGTATTTGGAAATATTGATCTATATATATCACTACAAATAACTTCCTCTGGTGATGACATGGCTCCTTGCATTTCACTATAAACTACACCCTTATAATCTAGTTTATTATTATCTTCATCTAACTCATATCTCCAACCCTCTTGACGTAGTATTTCATGATTTTCATATATTCTAGGATGTAAAACTGCATCTAAATATACGTCCATCAAGTTCATAAAATCTTTATTATTTCTACTACCTACAGGATACATAGTTTTATCCGTAAAGGTCATAGCATTTAAAAATGTGTGTAATGAACTTTTTGCCATATCCCCAAAAGGATCCTTAGCCTTAAATTTTCTTGACCCACAAAGTACAGAATGCTCTAATATATGAGCAACTCCAGTACTATCTGTTGGAGTTGTCCTAAAACTTATAGAAAATAGTTTATTATCATCTTCATTTTCTAAATGTAAAAGTCTTGCTCCACTTTTCACATGTTCAAATATTCTAGCCATGGATTGTGCCTCTTCTACCTTCTCCTCTTTTAATAATTTAAATCCATGGTAGATTTCGTTAATTTTAAATTGCATATAAATTCCCCCCATAATCACTCCTAATAATTATTTAAAATAAATTTAAACCATTACTATTCATAACTTTATATTAAATAAAAAAGTCATAGATATACCTTAGCTAAACCAAGATATCTACAACTTCTCATTTTACTAAAAAAATAAAAAGTCATAGAGTCCAAACAACCCCATGACTTAAAATATCAAAATAAATATGTTAAAATCTATTCTTAAGGTCGCTATAGGTATTATAAAATTCACTTTTATTCAAATTTTTTATACTTTTCACTTAAAAACGACCTCCTTTCAATATTTTAACAGTTTCATTGTAACATTTTTTAACATAGATGTAAATATAATTTTATGAATTATATTAATTTTTTTAAATTTCTTTTACCAATTATATACCATGCTAAACATATAATTAAGGAACATACACTTATTAATCCACCTAATCTTAACCCCGGAGTAATATATCTTAATTCTAAACTATGATAACCTTCATCTAATTCTATACCTGTAAATATACCATTTACTTTTAATAGATTAACTTTTTTACCATCTAACTTAGCTGTCCATCCATTTTTATACGGAATACTTAATGCTAATATTCCTTTTTCATTATTACTTATGTTTCCTGATACATGTGGTCCATCTACAACTAAACCTTCAATATTGTATTTATTTCTAGCATCTACCCACTGATTATACTTTTCATAAGAACTATGCCATAGCTCCATTTTATCAATTGTATAAGTTCCTGGTGTTAATTCCATTGTTATGCTTTCTGTATTGCCATTTAACTTAAATGTAAATTCATTTAAAGGATATGTCCATTGACCACTTTCTGGTTCTTTTCTACTTATTATGTCATTAACAGTTATTGCAAATCTTTCCCCATTTTCGGGTCTAATGTTTATAGTAAATAAAATCTCACCATCAATGTCTCTACCCTTGTTATCTATTGGAAATATTATATTACCTGATTCATTTACATAGAGTTTACCATCCTCATATTTAACATTTGATAGTTTAACATTATTAAAATTAATCTCTAGTTTATTAATAGTATCAAATTGTAATTCACTCTTTTTTATACCCTGTATCTCTTTACCTACTAATGCTGTATTTAATAACACAGCATCTCTCTGTGCATAATTAAAATACTCTAACTTATCAATATTTTCATAGCTATCATACCATAAGTCAAATCCTACCGTATTATTATTTTCATATAATGTATACTTATCATTAACAGATTTCATTTTATATCCATATGGAATTTGCTTGCTATCGTATTCTAGTTTATATCTAACACCAAAAGCACTTTCTAAAAATAGCCTATTGTTAAAATTCGCAAATCTACTAGGTGACACATGCTCCTGAACAACATTATAATCTACTTTCATCCACTTATGAACATTCTTATTTATTAAACTATTATAAGCACTAGTACCATAATTCATATAATTCATTGGTGAATTTTCTTTATCAATAATTTCATATATGGTTCTATAAAATTCATTAGTCTTAGGTATAGTTTGGTCTAATATTTTTCTTTCTAGATTATTATCCATCCCTCTATCACTTAAGAATTTCTCATTAACAAAATATGTATCTTTGTTAATTCTTGATAAATATACTTGTGAATTTCCCATAGATGCAATTAAAATGCAAATTATGATTATAAAACTACAAGTTGCCTGTATTATTTCATTCAAATTATTAAAGTTATTTTTTATATAAAGTAATACTATTGACATAATTCCTGAGAATAGTATTATTATATCAACTATTGCTACATACCCTACTCCTCTTTCATTCTTTGTATATATCATGATTACTGTAAATAACCCAATTAGTAGAACTTTAATAATACCTTTAGTTTTATAAAGTGCAGCTTCTTCTATCCAATTTGGAATAGCATAAGCAATTACAAAGTTAAATATATATAACCATCTATCTGCCATATAAGAAAATCCATTAAACATACTATATGCCTTTGGTATCATAAAAAATATAATAAATACAAATGCTAGCAATGTTTTTCTTTTAGTTTCATCATTTGCTTTTCTTATTGGTACAGTAAATACTAGTAATGCAATTAATGGCATACCTATAATTGATTCATATAAAAATATCTTTTCAAATACTCCCGTATAGAATCCAATATCAAATAATTTTGGTATCTCATAAAACACTTGAAATCTATCCGCACTCATGAATGCAATCACAGCAGGAATAAACAAAACTGCAGCTATTCCTATACTTAAGGTGATCTTAGCCCCAAACTGAAATCCTTTTTTAAAGTAGCTTTTAATTTTATCTATTACACTCTTTCCATCACCATTAGTAAATACAATTGCATAAATGCAATAAAAAATCAGTGACATATATCCAAAATAAAAATTACTTAAAACAGTTAATGCAATTCCTAAAATCAAGAGAAAATTCTTTTTGCTTTTTTCCCAAACTTTATAGCCCCAAATTGTTAATGGTAACCACACCATAGCATCTGTCATATAATCAAATGCTATAGCATTTCTTATAAATGTCATAGATACGCCATATGTTATTGCTCCAATAAAGCTTGTGTACTTCTTTTTATTCTCATATCTCAATAGATTATACATCAATATCATAGTAGTAAATTCTTTAAATATACTCATGTATAATCGAAAATTTATAGTAGAAAGATAACTCCAACTTTCCGCCATAAATTTTTTTATAAAATATAAAATATAGAAAAAAGGACTACTTGTATAGTAATATGTAAATTCACCTAAAACATCTCCACCTAAACCATATGTCCATGACCATAGTATATCTCCTTTATCAATAGCATTTTCTATAAAAGGAACAAAATACATAAATTGTGTCATGCTATCTCTATTGGCTAGCACAAATCCTCGATTCTTAAATAGATAACTTCCATGATTCAAAATAGCTATACCTAAAAAAACTATTGCAATAAATATGCCATATGCAATACGTTTGCCAGTAATTTTTTTTAATTTTACACCTTCCTCTTTTAATAATAATTTTGTCATTAAAAAAGTAATTGGTATTGGCAATATGGATGCCAATGGTCCTGCTATAAATGGTTGTATATTTAATATTTTCACTAAAATATATAGTGTTACTGTTGAAATACAATAATTTGCTAAAGTAGTTAATGGAAACTTTATAAATTTAGATAAAGTAGGTTTTGTTTTAAATGTAAAATAACAATTAAGAAAAAACGACCCTATCATACTTATTATAAAGGCCAGCGTAAAACTTATCATGTATGGCATAGATATTAATAAAAATAAAGCATACCAAATATAATTATGAATAGTATTTATACCACCTACAAAAGCAAAACGCAAAAACATGAATTTCTTACTCTCACCATCTCGTATGTTTCTCATTAACAATTTGAATCTATTTCTATTGTCTTCACTCATATAAGATTTCCTTATCTCCTTTCTAATAATACTATTAAAGTTTCTTACCAGTTACATTAGTATCTTTAATAATATAATGTGGTCTTTTCTTAACTTCATAATATATTCTACCAATATATTCACCTATAACCCCTATAGAAATTAATTGGACTCCTCCTATAATTAAGACTGCTGTTATTAATGTAAAATAACCTGGAGAATCTATTCCATTAATAATTATACCTATTAAGGTTATGAAAATATATATAATGCTTAGTAGTAACAATATTACACCTAAATAAATAATAGATCTTAATGGTTTGTTATTAAATGATATTATGCCATCAACACCATACTGTAAAAGTGATTTAAAACTCCACTTGCTTTCTCCCATTTCTCTTTCTTGATTATCATAATTTATATACTTTGTTTCAAATCCAATCCATGAAAATAGTCCTTTGGAGAATCTATTATACTCTGCTAAACTAACTAAGCTATCTATAGCTTTTCTACTTAATAACCTAAAGTCACCTACTCCATCAATTAATTCTACATCAACAAATTTATTAACTATTTTATAGTATAATTGTGATAACTTTCTTCTAATAAACTTTTCGCCGTCTCTATTTCTTTTACATATTACCTGATCATATCCTTTTTCATAATACTCTACCATTTCGGGTATTAGTTCCGGTGGATGTTGAAGATCTGAATCCATTATTATAGCAACATCCCCAGTAGCATTCCTAAGTCCAGCTAACATAGCTGATTCCTTACCAAAATTTCTTGAAAAGGAAATATATTTAACATGATTATCTTTTTCACAAAAATTTACAAGAAGTGCCTCTGTATTATCATAACTTCCATCATTTATAAATATTAGCTCATAGTCTCTATTGTCTTCTTCATATTTTGATAATATTTCTGTCAAATTTTTGTATGTTTTAAATATTACTTTTTCCTCATTAAAGCACGGAATTATAATTGATATATTCATCTTATCCCTCCTCATGAATATAATAATATCATATATTGTTTTAAATGTACTAAATAATCACTTCACTCAATTATGTAAAATATTAAATAATATTACATCTGACTTTTATCTATATATTTTATTCTAGTATACAATACTTATTTTACCATAAATAAAAAAGAAGTCACAGACTCCCTTTTTATTTTAAATCTCATATCTTCAATAAGTATTGACATTATTACTGAGTTTAATGAACATACAATTTTCTACCTACTCTATCTATTATTAAAGTTTGTACATCTTATAGTTCTGAAGTACAATGAGGACATTTTGATGCTTCAATTGAGATTTCCGAAATACAGTAAGGACATTTTTTAGTTGTTACAGGTTTTGCTTCTTCCTTGCCTTTAAACCTATCGAGTTGCTTTACCACAATAAATACTACAAATGTCATAATTAAAAAGTCTATAAGTCCAGTTAGAAAAGCTCCATAAGCAACTACTGCAGCTCCAGCTTCCTTTGCAGCAGCTAGAGTTACATATTCTTTTCCATCTAAAGCAATAAACAAATTTGAAAAATCAATTTTACCTACAAAAATACTAATAATAGGCATTATTACTGTCTCAACCAAAGATGTTACAAGCTTAGTAAAAGCTGCACCTATAATCATACCAATTGCTAAGTCAATCATATTACCTTTAATCGCAAATTTTTTAAATTCCTTTAACATACTTTTCCTCCTTAAAATAATAAAAAACTCTACTTGCTATACCTAATAGCCTAAAAGATCTATCATCATAATTACCATAGGATATAACTTGTCCATTATAACATAAATCAACACATCCAACAGCCCCTATTCCATCTAATGTTACATGTATAAATACTTCCATGCCAACATCTTTATTACTACTATTTTTTTCATCTATGACAACATCATTTAAAAGAAGTTCCAGCATAATATAAATTCTATTATACTGAAACTTCTTTGATATTCTTATTTTTTAATTTCTACTATTAATTTCTTCTGTGATTTTACTTATAAGCTCTTCAACCTCAAATGCGCCTCTTTCACTAATCATATCTAATGTAGCTATAGATGCCATAGTTTTAAATAATACTGGATTTTTTAGTTTACTAAACTTAGGGGAAAGGTTTAGTAAGAATTCTTTTAGAAATGGATATTTTTTTACTACGTCACCTATAACAGTTTCCTTTGTTAATCCATATTGATTTTTTATAACCTCACCACTAACCTCATCCTTTTTACTTTCTTGTTTTTCATTAGTCCAAGATAATAATCTTTGACTTCCCTGTAATCCTCTAATCTTTGTTACATCCTGCATCATCTCAAGTACGCCTCTAAAATTTCCTTCTTCATCTCTTACTGCATTATAGATTATATAAATAAACTTACCACCGATTTCTAACCAAAATTCTGCCTGATCTTGTTCACCAGCTCTAAACGCTCTAACAATTTCTTCTACCATATGAACACTTTCTCTTGGATGGCAATTTTGCACCTTTCTTCCTATAACTCCTGCACTTCTTGGAAATACTCGATGTTTTGTATCACTATAAAACTTTACAATCTCATTTTCATCTACATAGGATAAATCTACTTGAAGATGTTTAAAAATTAAGTTTATCTGCTTAAGTGTTAACTTTCCTTGGCTTACATCTAACACTTCATTATCTTCTTTATTGAATATTCCATGTTTTTGTAAAACCTTTGCCAAATCCTTCAAAAGTTCATTATTAGATGCATTTTCGTCTTTCTTAACTTCATCTTCTTTGTAATAAGGTGGTTTCTCAATTAGACAATATCCAATTTCATCATCACCTTTTCTCATCTTAATAAAATCTTCATGGTCAAGAAGATCCATTGAAGTTGGATAAAGTATTTCTTCTTCTTTTATCATCATATCCTCAATCATTTCAACTACTTCATTTTGAATATCTATAAACTTTTCATCTTCATCCCTATCTAAATACTCTTTAGCTTTTTTAATAATATCTTTTATATTATTCTCTAAGGTCCACATTACTTTAGAAGGTTTATCGAAGCCCTTACCCTCGAGAGCAGGATATAGTTGATTTTGCTTTCTTGAAAAATGTATATTAATTTCTTCTAATTTCTCATATACCTCAGCCCATTGATTTTTAATAAACTTTGTATTTAACATATTCTTAGCTTCAATTAAAACATTTCTTATAGCCTTTACTTCCTCTAAATAGGTTCTAATTGGATGACCTAATTTAGCATCTATTTTATTACTTGTAAGTATTCCATCAAAAATTTGCAGAATTTCATCCATTCTCTCTGCTAATTCATCATCAGTTATACCATATTGCTGAAGATATTGCTCACATATAGCAAATTCTTGAGCTGTTACACTTTTAACTGATGATATCATTTCTTCTTTTGCTAGTTCTAGAGATATTTCTCCTCTTAAATACTTAAGTTTTATTTCCATGATCTTTTTAATTTTATCATGGTCGATTTCTAAATTATCCTCCATTTGAATTTTTTCTATTTTCTCTTTAGGAGTGAAGTAAACATGAAATTCTTCATCACTTAACTTCTCTACATGTTTATCAAAGCCTTTATCATCCATCATTTTATACATAGGAAAAGGTTCGAAATCTTTAATTACATGTATACCTTCATTTGATTTTAACTCATTAATTGCTTTAGTAATGCAATCTTTAAAAGTCTCATGGTCTCCACGTCCATCAATGGTAATGTAGTTAATTTGTTTTTTCATATATTTTCATCCTCCCCATATTTTATATAAAATTTAAATCTATTATTTAAACTTAAAATTTCTATTTAACATCATATTGTTTCTAATTGATAGCATCTTTCATTTATAATGTATCATTATTTTATTTATGAATCTGTGATTACTATCACAATATTTCTTAATATTATTTAGTTATCTTCAGTATAATAACTGCAATATTTTCAATATCTAAAACTTAATAAAAAAAGATGATTATATCAATTGCACTATTGATATAATCATCTTCTTAAAATCTATTTAATTCATGTATTTTTAATCATGTCCAGCAAAGCCTTTATTTCTCCACTTACCTCTCTTGAAGAAAACTGTAGTTACAATTGCTCCAAGTGTCCAAGAAACAAGTAGTGATATAAATGTAGATTCTGGTCTTCCAGTAGGATAAGCTGCACTACGGGTTAAATATGCAATACCATAAGCAACAGGTACACGTAAAATCACCGTAGTAATTAGAGAAATCCACATAGGTGTCATAGTATCCCCTGCACCTCTCATTACACCTGATAAACTTTGAGTTACTGCCATAGCAATATAACCCACTGCAAGAATACGCATCATATGCATACTTAAGTCAACTAATTCTGCTGTATCAGTGAAAACACCCATAAGGTATTTACCAAAAATTAAAATTAAAATTGTTATAACAGTAGAAACTCCAACAGCAATCATAGTACCATCTTTAGTACCCTTATCAACTCTATCCATCTTTTTAGCCCCAATATTTTGTCCAGCATAGGTTGTCATTGCATTACCAAAGGTGAAGTTAGGCATCATAGCAAATCCATCTACACGCATAACAATTACATTACATGCTATAACCATTTCTCCAAAACTATTAGTTAGAGATTGTACAACAATCATTGCAATAGAAAATATAGCTTGAGTAAATCCAGATGGCAATCCAAGTTTTATAAGCTTAATAGAATATTCCTTAGCTGGTACAAGCATCTTAAGATTAAAATCAAAGGTACTATTCATTCTTGCTAACTTAATAATACAAAGAACTGCTGATATACCTTGAGCAATAATAGTTGCCAAAGCAACTCCTGGTACACCCATACCAAGTCCTGCAACAAACCAAAGATCAAGGAATACATTTAAAATTGTAGCAATAAGTAAGAATCCAAGAGCAGATATAGAGTCACCAAGTCCTCTAAGCACTCCTGCTAAAATATTGTAATAAGCAAAGCCTGCGATACCTACATAATAAATAACAAGATAATCTGCACACCAATCTATTATAGATGCTGGAGTGTTAAGAAAAGATAACAATGGACGAGTAACAAGAGGCCCTATAACCATTATGATTAGAGATGCTATAGCAGTAAGAGATATGCATACCCCAATGGTATGAGAAAGCTTTTCCCTATCCTTTGCTCCAAAATATTGAGCAACCATGATTCCTGCTCCTGTTGCAATTCCAACAAAAAGTACAAGTAAAAGATTTAATATTGGAGATGCACTACCAACAGCAGCCAGTGCATTGTCACCTACATACTTACCTACAATAATAGAATCCGCGGTGTTATAAAACTGTTGAGCTATATTACCAATAAGCATTGGTAATGAAAATTCTACAATTCGTTTCCACGGTGTCCCCTCAGTCATGTCTTTGGGAGAAAAAAGTTCTGAAAATTTTACCATACATCTACCTCCTGATTAAATTTAATAAATTAAACTTCAATTTTTCCTTAATTTAGAGCTAACCATAAATGGTTAGCTCTAAATTTCATTCTTTTATAATTTATTTTTATTTTTAAAATTTATATAATAAACAGAGTTCTTAGCTTCTTTGAATCTTACCAACTGAATCCTTAGTATCGGTATTTTGGGTACTTAGAAGTCGTTGTCCTTTAGGATAAATCTTTTAAATCCACTGGTCTTTTGAAAATTACTTCGATACTCGAATTAATATTAGTGTATAACAATTCTGAATTCTTGTCAATTTTTGTTTTAAATTTAATGTTGTGTTAAATGATAAAAATTCATTAGTAAAAAATTTATCTACTATAACAATAATTTAATTCTCAATAAAAAAACAACCCTCCCAGTTTATTACCTAAGATGGTTGTCTAAAATTTTTTCTTTATTATTTTATTTACTCTCATATAAAAGATTATTATGCTGCTTTCTTCCAGAATATTTCCTTTGTAATATGATATTCTACTTCTTTTTCAAGTTTTTTTATTTCTCTAAATCCAATTCCCTTTACAAGGTTTTGAGACCGTTTATTATCTTTCTTAATTTTTGCAACAACTTTTTCTGTCCTCATTTCAAAAAATGCAGTTTTTAACGCTTCCATAACTGCATTATGGCCTATACCTTTTCCCCATAGTTCCTTTTCTCCCACAGCTATAACAATTTCAATTGTTTCACCTTTTGGGATAAGTCTTAAAAAACCTATAGTTCCATAGGGATTTTTTATAGTAAAAAATCTACAGTTGTTATTAAATAAATGAGTTAAAATCGGCATATTTATTCTATCTATAACATTAATTAAGTTCTCTCTAGCCTTATTATCTTCATTTAAATACTTTACAATTTCCTCATCACTAAGCCAATCAGCTATCTTTTCTGCATCAGATCTATATACTTCTGGGCTTAGGACTATACTGTTTATTTCCACAAAGTACAACTCCTTAAACCTATTTAATGCTTGCAAACATATGTTAATTTACTAGTAACTATGATTTATAATACTATTAATCTTAATATAAGTAAAAATCTTAATTGCTGATTAACTAAGTTTAACTTGTTTTTATTGTACTTTCCTTTGTTTTCTACAACTTTTCCAATTAGTTTATATTTTCCATTTTTAGTTTTTTATTTACATTTTCAGTTTTTAAATTGCAATTAAAGTTATTAAAAGTATTTTTATGACAATATGTTGCTTTTCATTATGATATTATTTACAATAAGTATTGTTATCTAAATAATTACAAATAATGAATGAAATGGAGTATAAAAAAATGATTTGTAAAGTTGAAACTGAAAGATTAATAATTCGTAACTTTACTCCCGAGGACTGGAGAGATTTACATGAGTATTTTTCTGATGAGCAAGTATTAAAATTTGAACCCTACAAGCCTTTCTCCGAGGAAGATTGTAAAGAAGAAGCACTATCCAGGTCAAAGGGTGATACATTTTTGGCTGTCTCCTTGAAGAGTACTGGAAAAGTAATTGGCAATTTATATTTTAGTAAAGAGGATTTTATGACTTGGGAACTTGGATATATATTTAACTCCAAATATCATAGAAAAGGGTATGCTACTGAAAGTGTAAAAGCTATTATGAAATATGCCTTTGAGAATCTAGGTACAAGACGTATAATTGCTAATTGTGATCCCCGAAACATATCGTCTTGGAAACTGCTTGAAGCTGTGAATATGAGAAGAGAAGGACACCTTCTCAAAAATATCTATTTCTTTGAGGATGAAAATGGTAATCCTCTCTGGAAAGACACCTATGAATATGGGATGCTTGTAGATGAATGGAAGACCATAAATATGAAGTAAAGTGTCATTACCAACTTTATTTCACAGATGCAGTAAAGTCTCAAGTAAAACTCCACGACAAATTGTCGTGGAGTTTATCAATTCTTTTCTACTATTACACCATCTTTTAATACTATAATCTTATTTGCAAGAACCTTAGCATCCTCTATATCATGAGTTACAAAAATAGATGTTATCCCTGCCTTTTTCAATATTACTTTAATTTCATCTCTTATTCTTCCTCTAAGATTAGCATCTAAATTTGAAAATGGTTCGTCTAGTAACAATACTGATGGTTTTGGTGCTATAGCTCTAGCTATTGCAACTCTCTGTTGCTGCCCACCACTTAGTTCATAGGGATATTTATCTTTATGTTCTAATAAATTTATAAGTTCAAGCATTTCCAGAGCTATTTTTTCTTTTTCATCTTTGCTCTTATTCTTTAATCCATATTGAATATTCTTTTTCACGGTCATATGAGGGAAAAGAGCATAATCTTGAAATACCATTCCAACTCCTCTATTTTCAGGTTCAATAAATATTTTATCTGAAAATATATTCTTATTTCCAATTACCATACTTCCCTTATATGCTTCTTCAAGTCCTGCAATTATTCTAAGAATGGTACTTTTACCACTACCACTCTCACCTATTATTGCAAGTATTTCGCCTTTTGATAAACCCATATTAAAATCCATAATTATATCTTTTTTACTGCTTTTATATTTAAAATATATTTTTTTCATTTCAATAAACATTAACCATCCTCCTTATCAACAACTTTATATAATATAAATATTGCTATAAAGCTAACTATAACTATTATTAATGATGGTATTGCTGATTCTGGTATCATTTCATCATTAGCATATTCAAAAACCTTAGTTGATAATGTATAAAAATTAAATGGTCTTAAATTTAATACTAGGGGCAATTCTTTTATGATCTCAACAAATGTAAGAGCAAAAGCTCCCAGTATTACGGACTTTAACATATATATATCTACTTTAAAAAATGTTTTTGTAACTCCATAGCCTAATGACCTTGAGGCTTCAGTAAATTTATTCCCTATCTTTTCAAATCCGCCTTCAATATTTTCAAATCCAATGGCTAAGAATCTAACTAAGTATGCAAATATCAGCATTGCTATGCTTGAACTTAATGCTAATCCTTTAAACTTACTATCAATATCAACAAAGAAAAGAATCATAGTTATAGCTATAACTGCTCCTGGTATTGAATACCCTATTAGTGTTACTTTTGAATATATTTTTGAAAGTAGGTTTGAATTTATCCTTGAGTAATTTGCTATTATCAGTGACATAACTACAATTAAAAAACTACAACCAACTGCAATAAATATAGAGTTTGTTATCATTTTAAAGAAATCACTATAATAAATATTTTTATAACTCATAAAGCTCCATGCAATCATTTGTGCCACTGGAATTAAAAATCCAAGTGAAAATACTAATAAAGCGTATGATGAAGCTAAAATTTTATAAATACCTTTAAGCTTTTTTCTCTTAATCGGTCTTACCTTTGTATTTGTAAAACTAAACTTCTTTCTACCTCTTAATAATTTTTCACCAGATAATATTAGAAATACTACAACCATAAGTATTCCAGCAAGTCTTATAGCTGAGTCTACATCTCCTAATGAAATCCAACTTTTAAATATAGCTGTACTAAAAGTTTGTACTCCAAAATAAGATACAACGCCATAGTCACTTAATACTTCTAAAGCTACTAAAGTAGACCCGGCCACTATAACCCCTCTACATATAGGCATTATCACTCTAAAAAATACGCCTATTGAATTACTTCCTAGAAGTCTAGCACTTTCAATTAATCCTGCTGACTGTTTCTCTAAGAACGTTCTTGTGACCATGTATACGTATGGAAATAGAAATAATGTAAATATAAATATAGTACCTTCTATAGACATAATATCAAAATATCTTTGATTTACTTCTATGTTTAGAGTATTTCTCAAGAATCTTTGAACAACACCTGTATAACTCATCATTCCTGCATAAGTATATGCTCCTATATACGGTGGTATAGCTAAGGGTAATATAAGCGACCATCTTAAAAACTTTCTAAATGGAAAATCATACGCTGATATTAGCCATGCAAGGGTTACACCTATAATAACTGTGAATATTATTGTAAATGTAACTATAATTATTGATGCTGTAATATAGTCTTTTAATAAATATTCTTTTATATGTACCCAAGTTCCATTTGGTTTTTGAAACAAGTGAATAATTATGTCTAAATTAGGAAGTACAATCATCAAACTGATGATTGTACTTAAAATTGCCCATCCATTAAATTTTAGTTTTTTCATTATTCCCATCCTATTTGGTCAAATATTAATGTAGCCTTTTGTATATTTTCACCTAACTTTTCAAAATCTATATGTTGAGTATCAAACTCACCCCATGATTTTAATAGTTCTGGAAGTTGAACTTTTTGATTTAATGGAAATTCTCCATTTGCTTCTGCATAAGCACTTTGAGCTTCCTCTGATGTTAAGAATTCCAATAATTTAATTGCATTCTCTTGATTCTTTGCACTTTTAGTAATTGAACCAAAGCTTAAATTAATATGTGTTTCTTTTGGAAAAATTAATCCTATGTTTTTAGATGCATTTACTTCTTCTACATCTGATGAATTCACCATCTTAGCTATATAGTATGAATTAATGATAGCAACATCTCCTATTCCAGCAGCTATAGCTTTAACTTGATCTCTATCATTACCTTCTGGTACTCTTGCAAGGTTATTTACTACTCCTTGAGCCCATTCCTTAGCTTTTTCTTCACCATCTTCTTGAATAAATGAAGATAACATTGCTACATTGTATGATGAAGTTGAACTTCTAGCTAAAATTTTGCCTTTAAATTCATCTTTTAATAAATCATTATATGTATTTATATTCTCTGGATTTACTCTATCTTTATCATAGGCTATAACTCTAGCTCTTGATGTTAATCCAACCCAATTCTTTCCTCTGTATTCTTCTGGTATATTGGAACTGATAACATCAGAAGAAGCCTCTTTAATTAGGTTTTTTTCATTTAATAAAGATATACTTTCTGCACCAACTGTTAAAAACATATCTGCTGATGATTTGTCTCCTTCCCTTGACATTCTCTCTATTAGTTCATCCGATTTTCCTTCAACTAAATTTACCTTTATTCCTGTTTGTTCTTTAAACTTCTTAAATAACTCTTTATCCACATCATAATTTCTAGCTGAATAAACATTTACTATATTTTTATCTTCTACCTTGTCATTTTGCCCTTCTTTTCCTGAAGCACAACCTGTAAATATACCTAAAGTCATCATTGCAGTTGTAATTCCTACTAGGAATTTTTTTCTTTTGTTTAGCATAGTTTCCCCTCCAAATTTCTTTTTATATAATATATTTCTAAAAATTTTTAGATCACTGTTTTCTTTTATAATGATAATCAATATCATTTGTTTTGTCAATGGTAATGATAATTATTTTCACTTATTTCTCTAAGTAAATTTTACCTTATACTCATAATAAATATTACTTAAAATATTCTCAGCAAAAAAAAGAAAAGAGGATTTCATAAAAAAACCTTTTTATGAAATCCTCTTATATCTTTATATAGTTCAATAAGGTATAAAATTTTTATTACATTATTACAACTACAACTCTTTTCTTTCCTCATTTTTCATATCTACTCTTCCCAAAATTTTAAATCTCTAAATAGGAATATCCTATTTATAAGAATATTATTTTTTAGGTAGTTCTATTGTGAAAGTCGTGCCATAATTAAGCTTACTCCTAACCTTTATTTCACCATCACATAGTTCAATTATTCGTTTTACAAGTGATAATCCTAATCCATTTCCCTCGCTTAAATGAGATTTATCACCTTGATAGAACTTATCAAAAATATGTCTTCGAGTTTCTTCATTCATTCCAACACCATTATCTGAAACCTTAATAACTATTTTATCCTTCAAATCCATTAACTTGATACCAATAGTTCCACCCTTCTCTGTGAACTTAATAGCATTTCCTATTATATTTAGCCATACCTGCTGCAATAAATCCTCATTTCCTATAATACTGACTTTATCTAGGTCTATATCTAAGTCAATTCCCTTTTCACTCCACTCTGGTTCCATTATAAGAATTGCACACCTAATCTGTTCATCTAATGCAAACTCTGTTTTTCCAGTAATAACCTCTTGATTTTCAAGCTTTGAAAGCTTTAATATATTTGAAGTTAGCTTAGAAAGCCTTGATGATTCACTAATAATAATATCTGTAAATTCACTTCTCTCATCATCATTTAAGTTTTTATCTTGAATTAACTTTGCAAAGCCTTGTATAGATGCGATGGGTGTTTTTATCTCGTGGGAAACGTTACTAACAAAATCATTTCTTAAGGTTTCTATACTACTAAGCTCATGAACCATCTTGTTAAAATTTTTTGCTAATAATGCAAATTCATAATCCTTAGGAATACCTATTTTAACACTAAAGTTTCCCTTCGCTACCTCTTCAGTAGCTTTACTTAAAGTTCTTATTGGCCTTAAGATTCGCTTTGATGCTATACCTGATATTATGGTAGCTATTAGAGTAGATATAATTAAGGATGTGATAGTTAGAAAAAATGCACGTATATGCACACTTTTTTCATTAAATGAATTAGATATTTTTATATACCTATCATCTACCTTTAATATAGTATTAATAACAGGAAGTCTTTTTGTTTTAATCTGTAGAAATTCTCTCTCATGAAGCTTATCAGCAGTTCCAGCATACTCATGCAAATCATTGATAAGTATTACTTCATATCTATCATTATTACTTAACTCTATAATTTTATTTAAAGTAAAATCTGTATTATCATATAGTTCTAATATAGTATCTACTACTTTCCTTTGGGCATTTTTTGATTCATTCTCTATATTTCCACTAAACATTAATGCAGATATTATAAGGGAACAAATTCCTGATACAATCATCATTAATAGAAGAATCACTACAAACTTAACTCTTAGATTTTTTCTCATATCTTCTTAACCGCCTTATATCCAAGACCACGTACTGTAACAATCTCAAATTCTGTACAACTATCATATCTTTCTCTCAATCTTTTTATATGAACATCTACAGTACGCTCATCCACTTCATTATCCATACCCCATATTTCATCTAACAACTGTCTTCGTGTAAATATAACATTAGGATAAGATAATAATTTAAATAATAAATAAAATTCTTTTTTAGGAAGGGTAGCACTGTCCCCATGCCGACTTACAGATATTGAATCATAATCTAAAATAATATCACCTATAGATAGTCTATGTTCATTAGATATCTTAGCTCTTCTAAGAAGTGCTCCAACTCTTAATATCATTTCATTTATATCAATAGGTTTTACCATATAATCGTCTGCGCCAACATTAAATCCTTTTCTCTTATCTTCGAACATTTCCTTAGCTGTAACCATAAGTATTGGCATATTATATCCTGAGTCTCTCAAATCTTTCACTAAATTGTAACCATCTAACTTAGGCATCATTATATCAGATATTACTAAATCAATATGCTCTTTATCCATAATATCAAGAGCTATTTCCCCATCTTCTGCCATTAATGAGTTATATCCATTTTGTTTTAAGGTTGCTGATATAAGTTTTCTTAAATTTTTATCATCCTCCACAACAAGTATATTAAACAATATTATCACCTCAATTTATTATGTTACTTTATATAATAATTATTTTATGTTAATTAAATATGAACTTTACAAATAAAAAAGAAATAAAAATATACTTTTAGACCATAATTCATATTAGGTTCATATTACGATTTTACAATTAGAAAAGTTAATCGTAAAGGAGGAGCATAATGTTACAATTAAAAAACATATTTAAAAGTTATACTACAGGCGAATTTACTCAAGTTGCATTAGATGGAATAAGCCTAAAATTTAGAAAATCTGAATTTGTTGCAATTCTTGGACCAAGTGGCTCTGGAAAAACAACATGTTTAAATGTTATAGGTGGTCTTGACCAATATGATGAAGGTGATTTAATTATCAATGGTAAATCTACAAAAAATTTTAAAGACTCAGATTGGGATGCCTATAGAAATAATAGTGTTGGATTTATTTTTCAAAGTTATAACCTAATTTCTCACTTAAGTATAGTAGATAATGTAGAAATGGGAATGACCCTTAGTGGAGTTTCAAATACAGAGAAGCACAAGAAAGCTCTTGAGGTATTAGAAAAGGTTGGCCTAAAGGACCATGTTCACAAAAAACCAAACCAACTATCAGGAGGACAAATGCAAAGAGTTGCTATAGCTCGAGCACTAGCTAATGACCCTGATATAATTTTAGCAGATGAACCTACTGGGGCTTTGGACACTCATACAAGTATTCAGATTATGGAGCTTATTAAAGAAATTTCAAAGGATAAACTTGTTGTTATGGTAACTCATAATCCAGAGTTAGCTAATGAATATGCTGATAGAATTGTTGAATTTAGAGATGGTGAGATAAAATCTGATAGCAATCCATTTTATGATGACTTAGATACTTCTGATTATAAACTTAAGAAAACAAGTATGAGTTTCTTTACTGCTTTAAAACTATCTGGCAAAAACATATCTACAAAGAAATGGAGAACAGCACTTACTGCTTTTGCCTCAAGTATAGGTATAATTGGTATTGCCTTAATACTTTCATTATCAAATGGATTCGATAAACAAATTGGAGAATTTGAAAATAGTACATTATCTGGTTTTCCAATAATGATTAATCAAAAAACCGCCGAAGTTGATATGGATGCAATGAGAGAGCAACACAAAGAAGCAGTGAGTAATTCCGTAAATGAAAATCAATTTCCAGATGTAGATTACATTTATCCTTATGACCCTAGTAAAAATAGTATTGAACACACAAATGTATTTACTGATGAATACATAGAGTATATTGAAAATATTGATTCATCTCTGCTTTCTGGAATGTCCTATACAAGACTTGTTAATATGAATCTTTTGAAATCTGATGGCAAAACTGCAACTCCAGTAAATACATCCCTAATTAACTTTTCATCATATCCCAATAGTCTAAATTTAGATACTAAAGGATACCTTGAAAGCAATTATGATTTATTAGCTGGGTCATATCCTAAAGAAAAAACGGATCTTGTTCTTATTGTCGATAGCTATAACAGACTTGACAACTCTATGCTAGAAGCTTTAGGTATAGATTCTGAATCAGATACTGTAAGTTTTAATGATATTATAAACAAGGAATTTAAATTAGCTTTAAATGATGATTACTACAAACAGATGGGCAATATATTTACAATAAACGGTACTCCAGACAATCTTATAGATATTTATAATAATGATAATGCTATTACTCTTAAAATTGCTGGTATAGTTCGTTCTAGCAAAAATTCAAAGCTAGAAATTCTTTCACCAGGACTTTCATATTCAGATGAATTATCACAATATTTTATTGATAATGCTAAAAACTCTGAAATTGTTAAAGTACAGCAAGATTCTAACTATAATGTATTAACTGGAAAGCCTTTTGGAGGTGCCACAGCTGGAACTAGTATGCCTACTAATCCAATGGCTGCAATGTCACCAATGGGAGGAGCTAGTAGTAGTACTCCTAATGTTACTAAAGATGACGTACTTTCTCAATTAGGTGCTACTTCTACCCCATTTGCTATTACCCTTTACCCTAAAGATTTTACTACCAAGGATAGGGTACTTAATTACTTAAATTCATGGAATGATGGAAATGCTGTTGAAGACTCTATAATATATACAGATTTAGCAGCTACATTCACAAAATTATCTGGTGGTATTATGGATTCAATAACCCTTGTTTTAATTGCCTTTGCCGCAATATCACTTGTTGTATCCCTTATTATGATTGGGATAATAACATACATTTCTGTATTAGAAAGAACAAAGGAAATTGGTGTATTGAGAGCATTAGGTGCAAGGAAGAAAGATATAACCCGTGTATTCAATGCTGAAACATTCATAATAGGTTCTTGTTCAGGATTACTTGGAATATTAATATCATACTTATTAACATTTCCAATAAATAGCGTTCTTAAGAATTTAACAGACCTTGAAGGTGTAGCAAAACTTAATCCAGTTCATGCTATAATACTTATAATTATAAGTGTTTCTTTAACATTGCTGGGTGGTGCTATTCCAGCAAAAATGGCTGCAAGAAAAAATCCTGTAGAATCATTACGTACAGAATAATATATAAATTTAATGTTACATACTCCTTATTTTAAAGAGTATGTGACATTTTTATTTCCTATAGTTATCTAGAAATTAATAATTAAATTTTATATTAAACACTATCTTAAATTCTCAGATTTACTAAATTTTCAACTCCTTGTACACCCCTTATATCCGTACAACATATATTAACAGTATACAGATTTATTCTTATACCTTATGTATGGAGAATATGAAAAATCTATACTTTTAATAGGAGATATTATGAAAATGGAAAACACAAAAAATTGTAATGACTCTATAATCTTACCTAATCCAATAACTCAAGTAGCTAGTATGCCATATCCTCTATATCTTTCACTTCAAGGAAAATATTTTGTAGGCTATGCAGATGAATTAAATTTTGGAAGAGGTAAAAGTGCATGGGCAGGATTAGTAAATCCTTATTATTCAGGAGTTAATCTACACGTATATGTCTGGACTGTCACAAATATTGGAGAATCACCAATAAGAGCGCAAATATGGTTTAATTCAAATCCACCTGGATGTCCAGAGATATCAGAATTAGTTACTCCAGCTAATACAGCTCTTTGCCCATTACCAAAGCCACGAATTAGGTTGCTTAAAGCAAGCAATGTTATAGGAGAACCTAAAGGTGGAGTTAAGGCATTTGTTAGAAGAGCCCTTCCAGAGGTTACAATTGCCGATGAAGAAGTAGGTAAATTTATTTTTCCTCCGGGAGGATCATTTATTATTTTCTTATCCAATCCAGAAACGCCAAATGAACTTGCTCAAGGTAGAGTCGCATTTGGATGGTGGGAAGAAAAGATAAAGTAAATCCTACTAATAATTAAATTAAAAGATAAAAAAGGTGCTGCTACACAATAGAAAATAAATTCTGAGGTGTGACAGCACCTTTATTAATTATATTTTAAGTATAGTAAAACTAATAGTAGTTCCAGATTCTAAAGAAGATGAACACTTTATATTTCCTCCATGACTCTCTACTATATACTTAGATATAGAAAGACCAAGCCCTGAACCAGATATATTAGTGTTTCTATACTTTTCACCTCTATAAAACTTATTAAAAACAAATGGTATATCATCAATGCTAATTCCACTACCAAAATCCTTAATATTTACAGTAATTTTATCTATCTCATCATCTACCCATATCTCAATTTTTTCTCCTGATTTAGAGTATTTTATTGAATTTGAAATAATATTATTTATAACTTGATTTATTCTTATTATATCTATAGAAATCAAAGCCCTTGGCAATTGTCCCTTAACATCTAATTTCATATTATGAGTAGCTACATCAATAGATAAGTCACCTAAAACTTCCTTTAGATAATCATCAGAGTATATTTCTTTTCTTTCAATTGCCATTTCATTCAACTCTGTTTTCGATTGCTCTAATATATCATCTATTAATTTTGAAAGTTCCTTAGATTTCTTCAATATAATGTTTGAATATCTTTTTATACCATCTTCATCCTTTGCAATTCCATCTCTTATTCCTTCAACATATCCTGAAATTGATGAAAGAGGAGTTTTTAAATCATGTGAAATACAAGCTAATAATTCTTTTTCATTTCTTTTAAGCTTTTCTTCCTTTTCTTTTGAGTCTATTATTTCACCTCTCATAGCTTCAAAATCATGACAAAACTCTCCAACTTCCCCATGATAATCGTAGTTTACTTTACACTTATAGCTTCCATTTAGTATGGTTTTTGCACTACTATGGAGCTCTTTAATTGGTTTTATTATATCTATTTTTACAAACCTATTTATCATAAAAGCTAATATTCCTATTAAAAATAAAAGTATCCACAGGGGTATAAACTTCTCATTTTTGCTTTCCTTTTTTAATATACTCTGTGGTAAATCTATAATCATAATACCTTTCTGAGCCTCATCATTAATTAACGGTGTGCTATATCTAATTAATCCATTCTTTCTATTGTGAAAGGCATTATCATAACCTATTTCATTTTCAAGATTTATCTTTTCTCCTTTATTAAAATCATCTATAGAAGAAAATATAACCTCCCCTTCTAAGTTTATAACTGTATAATCATAAAAATCATTTTTCATGTAATAGCTATTTACTTTAAACATTTCTTTAATCAATTCCCTTTGGCTTGATGTTTCTATCCTTAATAAATTAGACTTATCTTCTTTTTTAATATCTTCCTTTAAAATTAGGAAAGAATATATCACAGATAGTATAACAAATAGACATATTAACCCTGCAAATATGTCTATTTTTTTATTGAGGTAATTATTACTTACTCTATTATTTCCCACTTATATCCTACTCCCCATATTGTCTTTATCGACTTTTCACCGTATTCTCCAAGCTTCTCTCTTAACCTTTTAACGTACACAGCTATAGTATTTTCATCCATATATTCACTGTAACCCCATACACTTTCATATACCTGAGACTTTGAAAACACTTGGGAAGGATTAGAGGTGAAAAAATCTAATATTTGAAATTCCTTAGAAGTTAGTGGTATTTCCTTATTATTTAGTAAAGCTTTATATGCCTTAGAGTCTACTATTAAATCACCAAATTGTTTTACATCTGATAGTGTATCACTAGAAAATGAAGTATACCTTCTTATATGAGCTTTCACCCTTGCCACTAATTCCATTGGAGAAAAAGGTTTTGTCATATAGTCATCTGCCCCTACTCCTAATGTTAGTATCTTATCCATCTCTCCACTTTTAGCTGATAACATAAGTATTGGCATTTTCGATATCGTCCTTATTCTTTTACAAACTTCAACACCATCTAAAAGTGGGAGCATAATATCTAAAATAATGAGCTTTATCATAGGATCATTAGCCAGTTCCACACCTTTTAACCCATCATTAGCTATCAATACCTGAAACCCATCTATCTCTAAGTAATCTTTTATTAAGTTTCCTAAATCATTATCATCTTCAATTACCAAGATTTTATCATGCATTCTACTCACCCCCACTTCCATTATATCATTATTTTACCAGCCCCTACTTTTTATAAATTCAAATATCTTTTTTTCTCTACTATCTGAATCTTTTTCATTATATCTTCCAAGAGACAAATCACCATCAATTCTTCCATCCTTTAAATAAATCAATCTACTTGCTCTTGAGGCTGCTTTTAAATCATGGGTTACCATTACTATGGATTGTCCCTCTTCATTTAATTCTGTAAGAATATCCAATACCCTGGCTCCCGTTGAAGAATTAAGTGCTCCTGTTGGCTCATCTCCAAAAATTATCTTAGGATTGTTAATTAATGCTCTAGCAATTGCAACTCTTTGCTGTTGTCCTCCTGATATTTCTGAAGGATATTTATTCTCAATATCTTTCAGCTCTAATCTATTCAATAATTCATCTGTTTTTTTATTTACGCTCTTCTTATCTTTATTGTTTAGATAACCACAATAAGTTATATTTTCTCTTATAGTTAAATCATAAAGTAAATTTATACTTTGAAAAACAAAGGATATATCTTTATTTCTAATACTTGTAGCTTCTTTTTCACCTATATTTGTTATATCTTTTCCTAAAAGCTCAACGCTACCTGCACTTGGGCTATCCATAGTACTAATAGAGTATAACAATGTAGATTTTCCAGAACCTGAACTACCCATTATTACAGTAAAATCACTTTCATATATATCTAAATTAATATTTTTTAATACATTGTTTGATGTTTTTCCTAAAATAAATGATTTACATAATCCACTTGCTTTAATAATACTTCCCATCTCTTCTCCCCCTACTCTTCAATAAGTTCCACTGTAGATATTTTTCTTATACTAAACATTGATATTATTGATGAGCCAATGGTTAATATTCCAATAAATACTATTGTGCTTATAACTTCACCATTTGGAATCATCAACCCATCTATTCCCATCATTGCAAGCTTAAATAAATTTTTAGATATAGTAGCATTTAAAATAAATCCAACCAAAGATGAAATACCTATAAGTAGCATAATTCTATATAAAGTTCTCTTTAAAATATAAATATTTGAAAATCCTAGCGATTTTATAATAGCATTATTTCTTCTATTATCGGTATTGTTCATAATTATAAGATTTACTATATTTAATATACTGAATAGTAATATTCCTAAAAGAATAATTGTAGTAACTGGTATAACTATCTCAATAACTGACTTACTTGCTGTTTCAATCAAACTTGGACATGTATCTATAGAACATACTTCATATTTTTGTTTATATTCTTCTTTAAACTCTTCATAATCATTTTTATCTTTTAAAGTAATATTGATGTTTAAGTTATTAAGGTTATTTCTAATTTCCTTAGGCACTACATCTAAAGTCATTCTCATATTGTAGTTATTTGACATCATGCCGATATATTTACCAGTGATGAGCAATGATCTCTCTTCACCTAATATTTTTATATCAATATAATCTCCAATATCTAAACTTGCATCTTTTAGAATTTGTTCTGACAATGCAATTTCATTTTTATTTTTAGGATTTCTTCCCTCTTTAATAGATACATTAAACCCATTGTTATTGTCATAGTTATCATATAAATAAGTAATAACTTGAGCATTTTTTATATTGTATCTTGATACATCTAAATAAGCGACCTTTCCTACATCAAATGAGCACGCTCTTACGCCTAAGACTCTCGGGTCACTCTTAATTTCTTCTAAAGCCTTATCATATGACGCCTCTCCACTTGGAAAATCTAAGGTAACATCTCCCTGAAGTAATCCAAACATATTCCATGCATTATCTTTCATATTAATCATTGAGTAATTTACACTAACTAAAAATACTGAAAGATATATTACAAGGGATAAAACTGTTACTATAATTATATTTTGCTTTTTATATTTAAAAATATCATTTATAGCCATGGACATTGGTGATGAAGCATCTCTAATAATTGACTTCTTAAATTTCTCTTTAGATGAAGTAACTCCTATTCTAAATGCCTCAACAGGCTTTATTTTATTTATTCTTCTAAGTAAAAGATAGATATTAGATATTAAAACAAAACTCATTAATATTATTGTTAAAACTATAAAGCTAAAATTATTTATACCACCTTCATATATTCCAATATATTTAATAGATATCTTTACTAAATAATTTATAAACCAAATACTAAAGAAACCTCCAGCGGTTATTGCAATGACTCCTACTATTCCAAAGCTTTTTAAATATATATTACGTATCTGCTTTGAGGTAAATCCTAATGATTTATATACACCTATAGATTTATACTCCTTTAAAATGTTGTTCCATAGTACAAATCTTATTATTACAATAGATACAATGAATATTAATATAGCTGTACTTAACCCCACTGCACTTGTAATTTGACTTCCAGCATTTGCTGCAAATATTGTAATCCACTTATCATATATAACTCCATCAATTGAATCACCTATATAAGAAATTAATTCAGATGTTGCATCGTTTCCTTCTTTAGATGAATCATAACCAATATATTCAGATTTAATAGGTTCATTAAAGTCATCATAATCATTACTACTTATATATAAATTATTATAGCCCACAACAGAACTCGGAACTACTGAATCGTTTACTAAAGCTGATATAGTTAAATATTTATATTCATCACCATCTTTTATCTTTAACTTATCTCCTATTTTTAAATTCTTAGAATCAGCTAAAAGATTTGAGACCCAAACAGTACCCTTACCTGGAGTAGTTACTTTTTCACCTTCTGTTATTACTACATCCCATGGATGAGCTTTCATCCCCTCATAAATTATTAAACTTGCCATTCCCAAATCAAGGTTTTCATCCCCTAAAAACACTTGTCTATCTACCGTTAAACCCTTTGTTTTTCTAACATCTGTTTCATTAGTTTCCTTTTCCCTAATAAAACTTTCTACTTTTGAGATAACATCATCATTATATGTTTGCACTACAATATCCTTTATATTTTCTCCTCCATAATACTCATTAGTATATTTTGAAACTGTACTTGTAAAGCTCATAGATAGTGCAAATATAGATGAAGATACCATTAAAATAATTGCTATTAAAATTAATTGTAATTTTTTTTGTTTAATTTTCTTTTTCCACATCATCATCCCTCCATACTTTTATAGTACTAATTAAATTTTAATATATTTATTTCAAATTCTTAATGAATTCTTACATTTTTCTAAATGAATTTTACCATTAGTAGCCAAATCAAGGATAATATTATCAACCTCTATTATTTCTACAAATCATTAAGTTTTTGATATAATAGATTTATTATACTTAGGAGGTACAGCATGAAATCAGCACAATATTATATAGAAAAATTAGATATGACACCCCATGTGGAAGGAGGATACTTCAAACAATCAGTATTATCAGAGGATTCCTTTAGAAAAGATAAAAAATTATTTAGTAGTATATATTTCTTACTTGAAACAGGAGAGGTGTCTCATTTTCACAGATTGACTTCTGATGAAATGTGGTATTACCACGATGGGCAACCTCTGACTATATATATGATCACACCAGAGGGTGAGCTTATAACTAAGCAATTAGGATTAGATGTAGAAAAAGGAGAAGTTCCACAAGTTTTAGTTCCTAAGGGGTATATATTTGGTTCTTCTATGAACAATGATGGATTTGCTTTAGTTGGATGTATGGTAGCCCCTGCCTTTACTTTTGATGATTTTGAATTATTTGAGAGAAGAGACCTTTTAAATATGTATCCAAATCTAGAAGATATAATAAAAAAGTTAACTAGATAAACCTTCTTCCTGATATTAGCTAAATATTTATTTAATATATCGTGGATAAAAAAATGGGGCTGTCGCACTAATTTTTTAGTGCGACAGCCCCATTTTAATGGTGGAGATGAAATGTAGCATTTGTAATCCACAATATAATCTTTTATTTTATTCAATGCCCTTATTAATATTTTTAATCTATGTAGAATTAGCCATTCTTTATGTCTTTTTTTTATGCACATTTGCATTAATAATATTCTGGTACTTCCCTATATCCGATTTTATTTGTCGGTTTTCAAAAAAATAAACTTCTGTGCCTGACCAGATAAATACCCAACACACTATACTTAATATACCTGCGAAATAAGCATATCTGCTTGAAAGACTCAAGCCTATCAACCCAATAATGATGCCGAAGGCGTACAAAACAATAGCCTTCATATTATTTCTACCATAGATATATTCATTTTCTTCCACTCGGTTTGAAAAGGTATTTACTATAGCCGTCTTCAACAACTTATCATCATAATTATTTTCCCCTTTAATAAATATATCAACTTCTCTTCTTTTGCAATTCAGCAGCTTTGATAAAATAAACTCTTCCAAATCAGAGCTTAGGTGTAAATCATCCCAGCTAAAATATGGTGCAAATGGAGTATTTGTTTCATCCAAAAAGATATCTATCCTTAAATCATTGTTCATGTTATCACTCCTCTTACTCAAAGTAAGTAAATTGCTATTTGTATATCATAAATAAATTTTTTAATAGTATAAAGTAAGCAATATATGGAATTGCTACCTTCTACACCTTTCCTATTCTAAATAACATATTTATATTATTTGAATCTATATATAAATATATTCAGATTATCTTCCGAGTCCTTACTAAACAAAATAAAGATGACAAAAGGAGTTACTCAAAATACCTTTAATCATTTTGAGTAACTCCTTAGTTATTATCTAGTTTGACCATTTCCAAATATTATATACTTATTAGTAGTAAGCTCTTTAAGTCCCATAGGACCTCTTGCATGTAGCTTTTGAGTGCTTATACCTATTTCTGCTCCAAATCCGAATTCCTCTCCATCAGTAAATCTAGTAGAAGCATTCACATAAACTGCTGCTGCATCTACTTGTTGATGAAATCTTTGAGCATTCTGATAATCATTTGTTACTATAGCTTCAGAGTGGCCTGAGCCATATTTATTTATATGAGTTATCGCTTCATCTATATCTTTTACTACCTTTATACAAATTATATAATCTAAATATTCTTTATAGTAGTCTTCTTCATTTGCTATTATTATGTCATTTACTATTTCTATAGATTCTTTGTCTCCTCTAACTTCTACTTTTCTTTGTCTTAATTCGTCAACTATTACTGGAATAAATTCTTTTGCTATATCTTCATGAACAAGTAATTTTTCCTCAGAATTGCAAACTGCTGGTCTAGTAGTTTTTGCATTTATAACTATTTGCTTTGCCATTTCTAAGTCACTATTTTTATCAACATAAACATGGCAGTTCCCTGTTCCAGTTTCTATTACTGGTACTGTAGCATTTTCTACTACTGATTTTATTAGTCCAGCGCCTCCTCTTGGTATTAGCACATCTATATATTCATTTAACCTCATCATATTTTTAACAGTTTCTCTACTTGTATCTTCTATTAATTGAATACAATCTACTGGTAACTTAGTTTTTTCTAAAGCTTTTTTTAATATCTGTACTATTTTTTTGTTGGAGTTTATAGCTTCACTTCCACCTCTTAGTATTGTTGCATTACCTGATTTTAAACATAGCCCTACTGCATCACAAGTAACATTAGGTCTTGCCTCGTATATTATTCCTATTACTCCTAGAGGTACCCTTTTTTTCCCTATTTGTAGTCCATTTGGTCTAGTTATTATTGAACTTACTTCACCTACAGGGTCTTCTAGTCCTGCTACTTGTGTTAAACCTCCACTCATCCCTTTGATTCTGTCTTCATTTAAAAGCAATCTATCTACTATTGCTTCTGATGTTCCCTTATTTTTTGCATTTTCTATATCAATTTTATTTGCTGCTATTATTTCACTAGCATTCTCTAATAATGCTTTTGCCATTTTATTTAAAGCTTTATTTTTTTCATTTGTTGAAATATTTGATAATATGTACGCAGCTTCTTTTACTTTTTTCCCTTTTAAAATTAACTCTTCCATCTAAAATTACTCCCTTCATATTTTTTTATCTTTCTTTTCTCAGAAATAAAGTTCCTACATCGTCTCCATTTAATATATCAATAAGTTTACTTGGGTCTTTTCCATTTGCTAATATCATATTTGTACCATTATCAGTTACAAGCTTTGCTGCATGTATTTTAGTTTCCATTCCACCTGTACCTAAATTACTTCCTGCACCTTCTGCAAAATTTATTACTTCTTCCGTTATATATTTCACTTCTTTTATAAGCTTTGCATCCTTATTTGTTCTTGGATTAGAGTCATAGAAACCATCAATATCTGATAGTATTATTAAAAGATTTGCATCCACAATAGTAGAAACTATTGCTGCTAGATTGTCATTATCTCCAAATCTAGATATATTTTCAATTTCATCTATAGATACACTATCATTTTCATTTACTATTGGAATTATTCCGCACTCTAGCAAGGTTTCAAAAGTATTTGCAACATTATTTCTACTTCTTTCACATTCTATAATGTCTCTTGTTAAAAGTATTTGACCTACTGAATAGCCATATTCTCCAAATAGTTTGCTATAAATATTCATAAGTGCTACTTGTCCCACAGATGCTGCTGCCTGTTTTTCTCTAATAGTTTTTGGTCTTTCCTTTAAGTTCATTTTACTTACTCCAACACCTATAGATCCAGATGTTACAAGGATTATTTCTTTCCCACTATTTATTAAATCAGATATTGACATGGCTATTTTTTCAATTCTTCTTAAGTTTATGTTTCCATTGTCATAGGTTAAGGTTGAAGTACCAATTTTTATAATTATTCTTCTTGAATTTTTAATATTTTCGCGATATTTCATTTTTATCTCCTCTTAAGTTTCCTTCATTAATTTTATCTTTAATAAGCTTGTAATAATATTATCATAAAAATATAAGTTTATTAATACTACCTCACTCTACAATTTATTAGAAATAACTTCCAATGCATAGCAAACCTAAGCATATATCCTGTACATAAAATAACCCACCACAATACATTGCTGTATTGTCGTGGGTTTTATGGTGGAGGCGAGACACCACCATTAAATTCAAAACTTATTTACATATTAATTTAAAATCAATATAAATTTATTAGCCCAAAAGCTTTGAAAATCCTAGCTCTTTTCACAGCTATGTAGCAAGTCCAAATTCTAGTAACATTTCTAGCTACTTCACTATCTACTCCCCAAGAAAAATTAGGTTGCCAAAAACCTTCTTCCTTCAATGTATTAATCCAAAAAGAAAAGTTCTTTTCTATAAAGGCTTCAACTAATTTATACCATTGTGACTCAGGTGAAGTTACTAAATCTAAAGGTTGTGATACATATTCCATCCATTTAGCCTCATCTATACAAAGACAGTCTAATATTCTTCTTTCCATAGATCTTATAGTTACATCACTAATCAAATTTGAATTTAGTTCTTTTAAAACTATAAATAGTCTTTGTAGGCAATAGCAATCATGGTCAGAACACTCTTCATTACTATTTAAAAACTCTATACATCTAGCTGCAATTTTATTACCTATCTCCTTTTGAACAGCATTACCATACTTGATAAAAGCTGAGGCAACAACAGCACAAGGGTTAGGAGTAAATTTTGTATCTGGAGCATATATCCACCATGGTGCATGGGGAAAGTTTTCAACTTCCTTTGGAACCTTCTCCCAGAATGATGGCGTATCTTCAATGGTTTTTTCAAAATAATTTAATAAATTTCCAAACCAAGGCTCCTCACAATTAAGGTCATAATCATATGCAATAAAAATGGCCTCAGTAGATGCTATACTTGTTGATGATGGTAATAGCATATCAGCTTCTAATCCCTTTCCAAAACCACCATCCTCATTTTGATATTTTATTAGTTCTGATACTACATCCTCTTTACTACCCTTATTAAAAGTATAATTCCATTTTACTTTTTCAATATCTCTACCATTACTAAATATATGCTCCTCTATATTTTTAAATTGGCTCATCTTTAACTTTTCCATAGTACACCTCACAAATTTTATTTCATAACTTAATGTTAATACATTAAGCACCTTTAGTATTGTAAAAATGCGACATTCTATTTAATTAACTCGTTTATAGCTTTCATAGGAGTGTTTCCATGGTATTTTTTAAAGTCATTTATCATATGAGCTTGATCACAATAACCATAACTATAAGTAATATTACTAAGATTAAAATCTCTCTTAAAAGCTATGTCTTTCCATATATTTTGATATCTAACTAAACTGCAGCACTTCTTAGGAGTTATTCCAATATATTCTCCAAAGATACGCTCCAACTGTCTAGAACTAACAGAAATATAATTACTAATCTCTGATATTGTAGTTACCCCTTTAGATTTCAAAATATAATATACTCCATTTAATAAATTCTTATTTCTAAAATTCTTATTGAATAATCTTCTAAGCAATAACTTTTCTATGTAATATATTCTTTCTTCAATCTTAGGATAATATATAACTATATCTTCAATTTCTTTTCTTAAACCCATAAAATATTGGTCTACAATTGCAAACTCATTACACTTTTTAGGCAATTGATTATCTGTAAATAAATGCACAGCCCAAAAATTAAATCGGATACCAAAGGTAGAAATCAACGCTGAGGTTTTAACCTCTTCTGTATAAAAAGGAGAATCATTTATACTACAAAATAGGTTATTCACTTTATTATTACTATAATCTATATCAAAAATTATATCCATACAACAATCTGGAATCACAATATTGTTTCTATCCCCCTCTTTAGTTATTTCCTTATTTCTATAAGGCACTGGACTTCCCCAAAAGCATCTTATATATGGCTTTAAAGTATCACATGGCTCAACTTCTCTATAAGTATCTGATTTATTTATTATATTATTAGTTATGGGTTTAAATAAGTCTGATAGCTCTTTCATTTGTTCCACCACTTTATAATAATTTATTTTTATTTTTGTTAATAATCGTACTAATATTATAACATTATTTCTAATATTTAGGATAAACTTTATCTATTAAAATCTTTAATAGATAAAGTTCATAAAAAGTGTTAGTGTGCTTAAATTATTACTAGAATTAAATGTAATTAAGTGTTAATATATTCATATAATTTACAAATAGCATATGTTGAATTGTACTAACTACATTACAAATACTATTTAGTTATAAATGAAAGGAGTATAAAATTTTATCTATTTTAAGATTAAAACAAAGGTTATACTTACTAATAATTTTGGGGAGGGATTAATTTTGAAAGGCACCAAAAAAATAATATGTATATGTTGCTCTTTAATTGTTATAACATCACTTGTGGGTTGTAATGGTGTTAAAGACAAGTCCTCTAGCTTAAGTGATATAACTAGCATAAAATTCAAAGATTTTTCAAAGGATATTTCTGAAGATAGGATATATAGCACTATAGAGAAACTTTCAGCAAAGGATGATGCTAGAATAACCGGGTTTGATGGAGAAAAGGATGCAGCATCATATATTTCTAAAGAGTTTAAAGACATGGGACTTAGTGTTGATGAACAAGAGTTTCCTGTAACCGCATTTAAATGTAATGATGTAGAAGTAAAAATAGATATACCTGAAAGTAAAGTTGTTGAATCTAAGGCTTTAACCTTTAGTAAAGAGACTCCAAAGGAAGGCTTAACTTCAGAAGTCGTTAATGGATATATGGGAACACAAACTGATTTGGAAAAAGCTAAAGTAAAAGATAAACTTGTTATTATTCAACGTGGTGGTGATACATTTAAAAATAAAACTGAAAGAGCTACTGCAATGGGTGCTGTAGGTGTTATATTTTTTGATCCTAATAGTAAAGAACCTCTATCCGCTACCCTAGTTGAACCTACAAAAATACCAGCTGTTACAATATCTAAAGCTGATGCTGAATATCTTAATTCAACTATAATAACCTCGAAAAAAGGCCTTAAAGCCACACTAAAGGTTGATAGTCAGTGTATAGATAGTAAATCAAAAAATATTATTGCAACATTAAAATCTAAAAAGAAAGATGCTAAAACCTTAATAGTTGGAGCTCACTATGATGGAGTAGATACCCCAGCTGCAAATGACAATGCTTCAGGTATTTCTACTGTAATGGAATCGGCAAGGATTTTATCCAAGAAAAACCTTGATTGCAATATTAAATTTATTGCATTTGGTGCTGAAGAAATAGGTTTAGTGGGTTCAAATTATTATGTTCAATCTTTAAATAGTGATGATTTACAAAATACTATTGCAATGGTAAATGCCGATATGGTTGGTATCGGTGATAACTTATGTGTTTACACAATGGATAGCTCTAAGGATTCTTTAACTGCAGATTTAGCAGTAAGTTGTATGAATAACTTCCAATACGATAATAGAAGAGATGAAAGTAACAGAAGTGATCATGTAGCTTTTGAAGCAGCTGGTATACCAGTGGCATATTTTGAATATGGCCCATTTGTTGACTACCATACGGATAAAGATACCGCTGATAAGATCAATAAAGAAAACTTATCTAATACATGCAACGTAATCACATCTTTATGTAATGAAATTGGTAATAATCCAGAAAGATTCTCAAAATGATAAATAAAAATAAAATCTTAAATCTTATATAAAAAAGAACTTAAGTAACATAATATTTCTAATGTACTATTATTCCTATGGATAATAATGAACAAGCCAATATAATTGTAGTGGATACCTTTCTCTAATAAAGTAAGGCTCTATAAAATTAAAAAATTAATTTTATAGAGCCTTATTTTTATTTAGAACTAACCTTTTCAAATCCTGCTATTCCAATAGCTCCTGGACCACTATGAGATGTAATTACACATCCTGCTTGAATCCATATAATCTTTCTAAATCCCTCTTCTTTAGCAATTCCCTCCATGTTATGTTTTATAGATTCATCAAGACCCAAAGAATAAATAAGATATAATTGTTCTTTATCAAAATTGTATCTCTTAATATATTCTTTCATATACTTATCAGCAACACTAACCATTTTCCCACGAAACTTTTGTGTTGAAATTAACTTTCCATCTACAATTTCAATGAGGGGTTTTATTAGTAGTAAAGTTCCTCCCAAGTATGCAGCATTGGATACACGCCCTCCAGCTCTCAGATATGCAAGATCACCAGGGATAAAAGATACTCTGGCTCTTGCCACGTAATCCTGAATTTCTTCAATTAAATTAGTTATAATTATATTGGGATGTTTTTCTATGATTTCAGCTGCTCTTAAAACAATTGCTCCTTGACCACCAGTGACATTTAAAGAATCAACATGATAAATATCTTCCATTCCTTCTGAAGCAATAAGTGCATTTTGGTAAGCACAAGAGGCTTTAGATGTATATCCAATATGAAGAATAATACAACCCGGATTTTCATCTTTTATTTTTTTAAATAAAAGATGAAATTCTTCTGGATTTGTTGCTGAAGTTGATGGTATTTTTTTAGTTTTTTTATAATAATCATAGACTTCTGTTACAGGTATTGAACCATCTAAATAAGATGAGTCTCCCATTATCACGTGCATGGGGATAACCTGAATATTATGTAATGTGGCTAAATCTAATGGAATATCTGCCCCGCTCTCCGCTAAAATAATTATTTTTCTCACAAGTTTACCTCCATAAAATTCATAACATTTTTCATTTGTATAATTTACTGAAAAAGCTTTGTTAAATTTCTAAGACAAGGTTCTATTAATAATTTATTCACATATTCCCAGAAATTCTACTAAGAACTTAGATACTTATATTGCTTATATTTTACACACAATAATCCAGAAACATTCAAAATAAGCGAAACATAAAATCTTAAATCTTATTAAAAATAGCTTTTATGATATATAGTTTATCATAAAAAGCTATTTTATAGAAAAATTTTCACACGCTAAGTTACATTACTTTTTTATTGTATAATAATGCACTTCTTAATGAAAATATTATTACTGAACCCATGAATAATGCAAAAACAACTAAAGGACTCTCAACTTTAAGGACTAAATTGGTTACATCCCTTATCTTTATTTTAGCATATGCTCCCAATGAGATTTTTGTTGATTCTCTGTAATAAAATACTCATTAAGTCTATCCTCTAACATTATTTTAACCATCCTATCAAATCCATGGGCAAGATTTAATAAATGAAGTTTATCTATATCATGCCAAAATACATGACCTTCTTCACCATGTTCTATTAAATCTCCCTGGTATGAATCAGTTTTAAAAAGAAAAACCATATATCTTTTATTATCTTCTGCCCTATACCAATCTTTAACACCGCAAATTTCTAAATTATTTACTACTAGGCCAGTTTCCTCATTAACTTCTCTGATGGCTGAATCTACAATAGACTCACCCCTTTCTACATGTCCCCCTGGAAAAGCTATGCCAGTCCAATTTCCTTTAATACGGTTCTGAACAAGAACTTTATTATTTAATTTATCCATTATCATAACCATATTTGTTAGTTCTACATTCTCCATATATTACACCTCTTAAGTACAATTTATATTTTTTGTTTTATACCAGAAGCTTTTTTACTTCTTCTTCTTTTTCAAACAGTACACATCCACCCTTATGTTCACCAAGAAGCATTTCTGCTAAACTTAATTTTTTAAATAAAGGTGACTGTAATGCATCTAACAAGCTAGAATTTTTTAAATTTGTATCTGAAAAAGGTGAAAATGGACATGGCTCTACTCCTCCACTTGTGTTAATATGAAAGAAACCTCTTCCAGCTGCAAGACATCCTCCTGAATGTTTTTCATCTCCTGGAAAAGAAATAAAAATCATATCTTCATAAATTTCTCTAAGACGAGCTTGTTCACTTTCAAGATAGTTCCTTTCTTTATCAGTTGGTGCTAAATCTTTAGTTGAAGCAACTACTGGTACATATTCTACAAAAATTACTAACTTGCAACCTCTGTTATATAATTCTGCTATAAACTCTTTACTAGCCACATTATAGATATTTTCTGTGGTAACAGTTATAGAAGCTCCATATAATATTCCTTTAGATTTAAGTGAATCTATTTTATTTATGAGAAGTTCATATGTTCCTTTACCACGTCTAGCATCAGTTTTATTCTCATCACCTTCAATACTAATAACAGGCACAAGATTTCTATTAGCATCGAATAGCTTAATATATTCTTCATCAATGATAGTCCCATTTGTGAATATAGGAAAAATAATTTCTTTAATTTGAGACGCTTTTTCTATAACCTCCTTTCTCATTAAAGGTTCTCCACCAGCTAGTAATATAAAAGAAATTCCAAGTTCTTTCCCCTGTTTAAATATATCTTCCCATTGATCACTTGTCATTTGATCTTTATTTGACTTTTCACCACAGGTATTATTGGCTCTTGCATAACACCCTTTACAAAAGAGATTACAGCTACTAGTGATGCTTGAGATTAGGAAAGGTGGAATATGTAGTCCTTTTTCTTCAAAGGTTTTTCTTTTTTTAGCAGCTCTTTTGCTTTCTAAAATATATTTCATAATGAATTTTGCCTCTTTGGGATTTTGAAAAGAAGCCTTCATTGCACCCTTTACAATGCTTTCTACCCCTTCATTTAAATAGTTAACTAAACTAAACTCTGTACCCATTTTAATGACATCTCCCTATAAATTATTTATTTAATTTACTTTATATCAATATCAAGTATTCTTTAATATTCACAGTTCACCTTACTTTTGGTATGATAAATTCTATTTAAATACATTATATCATTATATAGTAAAATCCATATCATATAATTATGTTATAATATAAGAATTAATGAAATTATTTACACTTTAACTATGATAATTTAAATGTGAGGTAAATATGAGTACTATAACTAAAACAGATATAGTTAATACACCAGTAAGTATTAACTTTAAGACTATTGATATGGATACAAATGATAAAAATATAATTAAAGATGAGATTATTAAAGCTAGTGAAACTGGTTTAGTAAATAGCTTAATCCATTCAAATTTAGCTTTAACACCAAAGTTAATAGTAAATGACTATTCAAAAGGTAGCAAAGTTTTAAATGAAATAATCTCTGAATTAACAAAATGTAAAGAGTTTTTTATATCCGTTGCCTTTATTACAAGTAGTGGCATAACCCCCTTACTAGAAACCTTGAAATACTTAAATAAAAAAGGTGTTAAGGGTAAAATTTTAACTACAGATTATCTGAATTTCAGTGAGCCTAAAGCATTAAGAAAGCTACTTGAATTTTCAAATATTGAAATTAAATTATATAGCAAAGAAAACTTTCATACTAAAGGATATATATTTAAATATGAAGATCATTATAAATTAATTGTTGGAAGTTCGAATTTAACTCAATCAGCATTAACAAAAAATAAGGAATGGAATTTAAAAATTTCTTCTTTAGAGGCAGGTTCCTTAACTGAAAATGTAATTGATGAATTTCAGGAACTTTGGAAGGATGCTGATGACTTAACTTTAAATTGGATAGAAACCTATGAAGATATTTATAAAAAGCAAATTGAATACGCAAGAAAAAGTAATATTCCAAGTCTAGCACAATATAAGCTTAAGCCAAATAAAATGCAGGTAGCTGCTATTCAAGGATTAAATAAGCTCAGGGAAAATGGTGCAGATAAGGCTCTCTTAATTTCTGCTACTGGTACTGGAAAAACCTATCTATCTGCTTTTGAGTTAAGAAATTATAATCCTAAAAAAGCTCTATTTATAGTACATAGAGAACAAATAGCCAATCAAGGTTTAAATAGCTTTCAAAATGTATTTGGTGATACTCGAAGCATGGGAATTCTCTCTGGAAACCGAAAGGAAATTAATAAAGACTTTATCTTTTGTACAGTCCAAACACTATCATAGGATGAGGTGCTTCAAAGTTTTAGCAAAGATGAATTTGATTATATTATCATCGATGAAGTTCATAAGGCAGGAGCTAATAGTTATCAAAAGATAGTTGAATATTTTAATCCTAAATTCTTACTTGGCATGACAGCCACCCCAGAAAGAAGTGATGACTTTGATATTTTTAAAATGTTTAACTACAACATTGCCTATGAAATACGTCTTCAACAAGCCTTAGAAGAAGATTTACTTTGTCCATTCCATTATTTTGGTGTATCTGATATTAGTGTTAATGGCGTGGAGTTAGAGGAAAAATCAGACTTTAGAGCTTTAGTAGCTGAAGAAAGAGTTAATCATATCATTGATAAAATTAATTTTTATGGATATTGTGGTGAAAGAGTAAAGGGATTAATATTCTGTAGTGATAAAAAGGAAGCCATTCAACTTTCAAATATATTTAATACTCGCGGTTATAAAACAGTAGCCTTAACTGGAGAAAATACTCAGGATGAAAGAGAATCAGCAATTCAACGTTTAGAGCAAGAAGAATTAAATAACTCTCTAGATTATATTTTCACAGTTGATATATTTAATGAAGGTGTAGATATACCTGCTGTTAATCAAGTTGTTATGTTAAGGCCAACTAAGTCAGCTATAATTTTCGTTCAACAATTAGGTAGAGGTCTTAGAAAACATAATTTCAAAGAATATGTTGTTATTATAGACTTTATAGGAAACTATAACAGGAATTTTTTAATTCCCATTGCTTTATCTGGAGATAGAACCTTTAATAAGGATTCCATTAGAAAATATGTTATGGAAGGAACAAGATTAATACCTGGTTGCTCCACTATTAATTTTGATGAAATATCTAAAAAGAAAATATTTGAATCCATTGATAAAGCTAACTTTAATGATATTAAGCTAATTAAAGAAAGTTATAATAATCTTAAGCAAAAGATTGGTAGAATACCAAGTTTAACAGATTTTGATACTTATGAATCTATTGACCCTTTAAGAATATTTGATAATAAAAGCCTGGGTTCATATTATAAATTCTTAAAAAAATATGAGAAGGACTATGCTATAGAACTTAATGAGTCTGAAGAATTATTTATTGAATTCATCTCTAGAAAGCTAGCTTCTGGTAAAAGAATTCACGAACTGCTTATGCTTAAGCTTGCTATTAACCATGAAACCAATCTAATTCACAGACTAAAAAAAGAGCTAAAAGATGATTATAATATAGATTTTAAAGCTACCACTGAAACTAATGTGGTTAACGTTCTTACAAATGAATTTCCCACTGGCTCTGGTAAAAAAACTTATGGAAAGTGTATTTTCTTAGAAGCGTCAGATTCTGATTATAGAATTTCTAAATCCTTTAAGAATCATCTTGAAAATAGGGATTTTAAATATATAGTTGAGGAGTTAATCCATTTTGGAATGGAAAGATATAAAAAATTCTACAGTAAAAGTTATATGAATACTAGTTTTCAATTATATCAAAAATATACCTATGAGGATGTTTGTAGATTACTTCAGTGGGAAAAAGGTGAAGTTGCACTTAACATTGGTGGATATAAATTTGATAAAACCACTAAAACCTACCCTGTATTTATCAACTATGAGAAATCTGAAAATATTACTGATACTATTAACTATGAAGATAGATTTCTATCTCCGTCTCAGTTAATTGCTATATCAAAGTCAGGTAGAACAATAACTTCTGATGATATTGTACAAGCTTATAAAGCTGAGGAAACTGGTGTTGAAATGAGCTTATTCGTGAGAAAAAATAAGGATGATAAAATTTCAAAAGAATTTTACTTCCTTGGAAAAATTAAAGCTGTAGGAACACCTGTCCAATTCATTATGAAAAACACTAATAAAACAGCTGTAGAAATTAAATATCAATTAATTACACCTGTAAGAGAAGATATTTATGAATACATTACTTCATAAAGTAAAATGACTTAGCAAAGTAATTTAATTTGCTAAGTCCTTTTTCTTACATATTCTTCAGAGCATCAATAACTAAAACATCCGCTGGAATCCACTTTTCACCATCTAATTCATCAAAGGTAATCCACTTAGCATCATTATGAGCATTTAGATTTAATTTCCCACCAGAAATTTGGCAAATAAAACAATGCATAATAAGATGGAAACTAGGATAATCATACTCTACTGTAGTTAAAAAATCTGATATTTTTATATCTAATTCTAATTCTTCCTTTATCTCACGAATAAGTGCTTCTTCTTTTGATTCACCAATTTCTATTTTCCCTCCAGGAAATTCCCACATATCAACAAAGTCACCGTATCCTCTACGTGTAATAAATATTCTATCATTATGTTTTATTACTGCTGCTACTACCTCTATTGTCTTCATCTGTTCCCCCTCTTTTACTATGCTTTTTTATAAATACTAATCTACTTTTATTATATAATTAAGTTCATCTATTTTTCTATACTCTAGCTTTTTATTATATTTTTTAAATTCATTTTCTAAAAAATCAATATGTGAATAATACTCATCCTGTATTTCTTCTACTTGTTTCTTAGATAACTCATTAAAAGTATCTTTTTCATCATCCTTACTTTTAAACATTAAATCTCCAATAACTATTATTCCATCATCTTTTAGTACTCTTATCATTTCTTCTATTGCTATGACTTTTTCACTTTCATTTAAATGATGAAATGCATATGTTGAAATAATAATATCAAAGTACTTATTATCATATGGTATCTTCAAAAATTCACCTAATCTAACTTTTAAATTTGGATATTTTTGTTTTGCTACTAATAACATTTCCCTAGACTGATCTATTCCAATTATCTCACAATTGTTATTTAAAAACTTACTTGCTAAATTACCTGTACCTACTCCTATTTCAAGTATTATTGGATTTTTTAACTTCACATTATTCACTAAATCATATACACTTTGCAATATTAAATTATAGTTCTTATATATTTTTAATTGTCCTTTATCTTCAATAACGTCATTATCATATGTTTTTGCCCAATGATTAAAGCCCCATTTATCTTTCCAGTTATTCCTGATATTACTTAATTTATTACTACTATTTATTATATCTAGTATTTCACTATCTATTTCATATCCTGTTGTTTCTCCATAAAGCTTATCTATCACATCTTCTAAAGATTTTCTTATACTATTAAGCCTATGTATTTCATCATTAACGAATTTCCATTGATTATTAAAATGTGCTAAACAGTTTTCTTTTTCATTATTATCTAATATATTTCTAATGTCATTAATAGTTAATCCTATTGACCTATAGAGTAAAATAGATTGTAATTTAATTATATCTTGTTCATTAAATTTTCTATATTCATTTTCTTCTTCTCTTATAGGCTTTAATAAACCCTTTTTTTCATAAAATCTAATTTTATTAGTAGTTATATTAAACATTTTACTTACTTCACTTATAGTATATTTACTTCCCATGTGTTCATCCCCTTAATAATACTCTTAATAATACTATTCTAAACTTTCGTCTAGGGTTAAAGTCAATAAAAATAGCTAGTAAAATCAAATTAATTTTACTAGCTATTTTTATATTAAGTTCCACAATAGGTTCTGTATGGACACGTTGATGTTTCTGGCAATGTAATGTAATAATCTAGTTCTCTAGAGTGATCATATGGTTTTGAGAGAGCATCTAATAGCCTTTCCATGACCCTATAATCTCCTTGATTTACTGCAGCTTCTAATGCTTCTTCTACCCTATGGTTACGTGGAATTACCGCTGGATTACTTCTTTCCATAAGCTCCTTTGAGGAAATTTCCGATTCTTCTTGTCTCGTTAATCTCTCCTGCCATAGCTTATACCATTCATCAAATTCCTCTTTGCCAAAGAGTACATTATCCTCAATCTTTCCACTAGTTAATACACGGAAGGTGTTGGTATAATCTGCACCATACTTTTTCATAATACTTAAAAGTTCCTCAATTAAAGCTTCATCAGCAACTTCTTCATTAAAAATTCCAAGTTTTGCTCTCATTCCTCTAATCCAATTATTCTTATACAAATCAGCAAAATGTGAAACTTCTTTTTGTGCTAGCTTTAATGCCTCATTCTCATCAGTGTGTAACAATGGTAACAGAGTCTCCGCAAATCTGGCAAGATCCCATGCACCAATATTAGGTTGATTACCATAAGCATATCTACCCTGAATATCAATAGAACTAAATACAGTAGAAGGATCATAGACATCCATAAAAGCACATGGCCCATAATCAATTGTTTCTCCACTAATTGTTACATTATCAGTATTCATTACACCATGGATAAACCCAACTAACTGCCATTTTGCAATAAGCTCAGCCTGCTTCCTAATTACTTGCTGAAGTAATAAAAGATATGGATTTTCTTTATCCTTTACCTCTTGAAAATGTCTTTGCAAAGTATAATCAGCTAAAGCTCTAAGTTCTTCAACGGTACCCCATTTTGATGCGTATTGAAATGTACCAACACGAATATGACTAGCTGCTACACGAGTGAGAATTGCACCAGGTAACTGTGTTTCTCTCATTATTGACTCACCAGTTGTAACCACAGCTAAACTACGAGTAGTAGGAATACCTAGTGCATTCATTGCTTCACTTATGATATATTCCCTCAGCATTGGACCTAGTGATGCTTTTCCATCACCTCCTCGTGAATATGGAGTTCTACCTGAACCCTTAAGCTGAATATCAACTCTCTCACCTAGGGGAGTAATATGCTCACCTATGAGAACAGCTCTCCCATCACCTAACATAGTGAAGTGGCCGAATTGATGTCCTGCATATGCCTGAGCAATAGGCATAGCTCCTTCTGGAATCTTATTTCCTGCAAGTATATCTACTCCATCAGTATTTTGTAGTTCCTCGACATTCAATCCTAAAGATTTTATTAGCGGATAATTTAACATAACTAGTTTAGGTGATGGTACATGACTTGGTCTTTGCATTGCAAAAAATTTTTCCGGAAGTCCAGAATAACTGTTTTCCAAGTTGAATCCTGTTTCTATTAATGCTTTTCCTTCTTTCATTATATCTCCTTTTCTTCTTCGTTTTATATAAATTATAGATATAAACTTCTATAATAACTAACCTCTTTTTAGTTTATACTTTTAATAATTATTTATTCTAATATGTTATTCATTAAATACTTATGTCTTTGTTTACTATTGAAATATCAAATTAAATCTATCAATCTTAATATGAAATAAAAAGCAAAAAAGATGCTTCATCCTAAGATGATTAGCATCTTTTACCTTAATTTAAACTGTTTGTATAATCCATCTACTAAGGCATCATTACAGTATCAATTACGTGTATAACTCCATTTTTAGCCATAATATCAGTAATTATAACTTTAGCACCATCAATAAATACTGAATCACCCTTAACCTCTATTTTAGCATTTTTTCCATTTGCCATGGTTATTTCCTTGCCATTTAATTTGGCAACATCTGCAGCAGTAGCTTTACCTTTGAAAACATGATAAGTTAGAATATCTGTAAGCACATTTTTATTTTCTGGTCTTAATAGCTCATCAATTTTTCCTGCTGGAAGTTTTGAAAATGCGTCATCTGTAGGTGCAAACACTGTAAATGGACCTTCACTCTTTAGGGTATCAACTAATCCTGCCGCCTCTAAAGCTGCTGTTAAAGTTTTAAATCTGCCATCACTTGTAGCTATATCCACTATGTCCTTTGGTTCTGACATTTCTTTCATGGTATCAATTTGAATATGTAAAATACTCTGTGCACTTGCCACTAAAGGCATTTGGATAATAAATACCATCATTGCTAACGCTACAATAATTTTAATTTTTCTTTTCATAATCATTCTCCTTTACTATTTGGGTTAGTGTAAAGTTCTTACACCCTCTTTTAAAATTTGTAACTTTTATTCCATTTAAGTTTGCCCATTAAAAATCTAGATTATTCTAAATAAATATATACGTACTTAATTAATATTTCTCTGAAATAAATTCACATAAAAAAATAGTAGCTCCAACCTAAATTGAAAGCTACTAATTTTAAATCCACATTATTCTTTAACAAACTCCCTCAACCTAAAGCTACCTGCTGTAAATAACATAATAGACATTAAAAATATAATTAAGATAGGAATAATAATTTTTCCTGTATTTATTATTCTGAGTAGCCAAGTAAATGGTGATATTACACTGATTCTACTTATTATTTCTGGAACATTATCAAAGCTATCTAACTCTGACCCAAAAATCCCCATACCAAAGGCAGCTATCCCAAAAACAACTGTAGATAGACTTGCTAAGGTTACATTTCTAATCCATCTTGTTACTGCTACAATAATAGATGTTGTAACTAAACTACTTAGAAATATGATTAGTATTCCTTGAAAAATATTGTTGTTAGGAAGCTTTAATACTAGTGTTAAGATTATAAAAGCTGAGCAACTTAAAACTCCTTGAATTATAAAGGATGAAATAAATAAACTACCTAAAATAGTTATATCTGAATTACTAGTTGCTATGGTTCTTTTTAATACCTTTTGCTCTCTAAGCTTAATTATTTCTCCCGCAATAACGGAACCACCTATCATCATAAAATAACATATCAATAATATAGTCATCTTATAATCCTCTTTACTGTCTACTTCTTCATCTACAATAACTGCAGTAGTAGAATTTGTGCTTAATCCCGCACTTACTTCTTCCTCAACAACTCCAGATACATAGTTTGTTATAATATCTTCTGCCATTATTGAGCCACTAGCAGCTTCTGTACTATAACACTGAATTTTAGGAAGCTCTCCATTATCTAATAAATCTTGAAAGTTATCTTCTATAACATATATTGCACCTAATTTATTTTCTCTAAGCAAATCGAAATTGTCTTCTACCTTTCCATCTAGTGTATTTATTGAATATTCTTCACTCAATTTCTCAATAACCTCAGTAGAGTGATTTGAATTACTTTTATCTATAATTCCTATGCTTCCTGATCCGTGACTTAAACCTCCACCATTTATAACTAAAATCATAACAACAGGAAATATCAAGGTCATTAGTAACATAAATGGACTTTTTAATTGTCTTTTCATATTAATTAATACTAATCTTATTAAGCGCATACCTTTTTCCTCCCCTGAATTACTGCTTTAATTATTGCTGCAGAGTATATAATAATTGACATTGCAAATATAATTAATATCCATTTCCCACAGCCTTCTAAATTTCCATTTAAATTATATAAATTAAATGCATTGTTTAAATAATGTGTTGGTGTTAGCAACGCAATTTTATTACCTTCACCTGAAAATATCTCTCCACTTATTAGGGGTAAGGTAAATATTATAGTCCCAATTATTTTTCCATACTTAGCCCCAAATATAGTAGATATACTTTTAGACATAGATACTACTAGCATAGTTCCCATTAATATTAATAATATTAAATCTAAAATATTTCCTTTAAAACTTAATCCAGCTACTCTAAAGAAAATTACATATCCACTGATTATTATAAACACATATACTATCAAAGCCATAGTCTCGTAAAAAAGATATTGTAATTTTGTAATAGGAGTTGCATTAATTCTTTTATCTAAATTTACACTAATATCTGCATAACCACCATGAATCATTGTATATATAAGAATGGTAATTACAAAGCCAATCATGGATGCTGATATCTTTTCATAGGGATTATTGGTTTTTATAGTATCTATTGTAATATCTTCAACTATAGATGATTCCATAATTCTATTTAAATTCCCCATATCTCCACCAGCTATAGATACATATAAACTTTGATGATATCTATCTAATATTACCTTTAAGGTGTCAGTGGACATTCCCATGCCTTCTACTTTTTTATTAATAATTATATCTCCCTTATTTAAAGATAAAACATTTTTCTCATATCCTTCTTTTATTGTTAGTTCCACATCTGGCTTTTTATCTACTATATTTACAACCTCTTTCAAATCATCACTGCCTAAAAGTTCTGCAAGCCTTTTTGAATTTTCAGTGTTGTCTTCATCAACAATTTGAACATTTAATGCCTTAAGCTTTAATGGATTTTCATCATCCAAATTATGAAAAAATGCCATAAAACATGCAAGTAAAATAGGAAATAAGATAAAAGTTGCTATGGTAACTACGCCATTTGCAAACATACCTTTAAGGGTAGTTTTTATATAATATAATGCCTTCATAGCTCTTCCCCCCTAATCTCTTAAAGTTTTTCCTGTTAATGATAAAAATACATCTTCAAGCTTTGCCTCTTCATAACTAATCTTCTTTATATTAACGGTTTCCTTTTCTAATAATGAAAGTACACTAGCCAGCTTAAACTTTGAATCAATAGTTAAAGTAAGTACATTATCCTTATCTGACACCTTATCGATTCCCTCTAAATCCTTTAACTTCATTATTGTTTCTCCACTTATCTCTTGAGTTTCAATAATCACCTTATTGTTAGAGAAAACTGAAGCCTTAATCTCTTCTCTATCTCCATAGGATACTTCCTTGCCTAAATCAATTATAAATACTCTCTTGCAAAGCTCCTCGATTTCCTCCATATAATGAGAAGTATAAATTACTGTAGTACCCCACTCCTTACATATATTTTTTATGAAAGAAAATATATGGTTTCTTGATTGTGGATCTACACCAACGGTAGGCTCATCCAATATTAAAACCTTTGGATGGTGGAGAATTGATACCGCAATATTTAGTCTTCTTTTCATTCCACCTGAAAACTTCTTAACCTTTTGCTTTTTAGTTTCCTCTAATCCAGTTACTTTAAGGGCCTCTGCTATTCTTTCCTTCAAAAGTTTCCCCTTTAGTCCATATAAAGCTCCAAAGAACTCTAAATTATCATAGGCATTAAGCTCCTCCATTAGAGCTAACTCCTGTGGAACATATCCCATACATTCCTTTGCCTTAATCGGCTCCCTTAAAATATCATATCCACATATTTCAATAGTCCCACTATCTGGTGTTAATAAGCTTGTCATAATATTTATTAAAGTTGACTTACCCGCTCCATTAGGTCCAATAAAGCCAAATATCTCCCCTTCTTTTACTTCATAGCTAATATTATCTAAAACTAACTTATCATTAAATCTTTTACTGATGTTTTTTACTTCTATAATACTCATAAAATTACCCCCTAGACTTATCTTACTATTATAATAAGATATTTCCAGGGGGATGGCCATAACTTAAGGTCACTACATAAATGACTTAAGTCACTATTCCATTTTTAAAAGCAAAAATTGCAATCTGCGTCCTATCTCTAAGCTTCAACTTTGATAGTATATTGGTTATATTATTTTTTATTGTTCCTTCTGATAAAAACAACTCTTCTGAAATCTCTTTATTAGTTAATCCTTTAGCTATTGCTTCTATTATCTTAAGCTCTTTCTCCAAAAGTCCATACTTATCTATATCACTTTTAATTACTCCATTACTTCCCATCATTTCTATGGCCACATCAGGATGAACTACCATATTACCTTTATAAGCCATTTTTATACCTTCATAAATTACATCATGGGAGCTATCCTTAAGCATATAACCAAAAGCCCCATACCTCATGGCTTCTCTTATATACTCCTTATCCTTAAAGGTAGTAAGAATTATAACCTTTATCTTTGTAAACTGTTCCTTAATAAGTCTTGTCCCCATAACCCCATCACAAATTTTCATTCTTATATCCATAAGAACAACATCAACATCAGTGGTTTTGCAAACTTCCAAAGCCTTATAACCATTTTCAGCTATCCCAACAACTTCAATATCCTCATAAACTGAAAGCATTACTTTCAAGCCTTCTCTTATTAACTTCTCATCATCTACAATTAAAAGTTTAATCTTCTCCATTCCTACACCTCCACTTCCCTTGGAACTATAACCTTAACAAAAAAACCATTGTCTTTGCTAGACTTCATATGAACTATACCCTCTATTTCCGCTACTCTTTCCCTTATACTTTTAAGTCCAAGTCCACTTTCCACAATTTTATCTGTTCCCACTCCATTGTCACTAAAGGATATTACAAATTCATCTTCTGTAAAATTCATAATAACCTTAACCATAGTTGCTTTACCATGCTTTAAAGAATTTGATAAAATCTCTTGAGTGATTCTATATAAATGATTAATCTGCTTAGTAGATAAATTCCAATCCCCCTTTGATATAATGACCTTAACTTCTACTCCAGACATTTTCTCAAAGTTTTTACATACTTCTTGAAGTCTTAAAATTCCTTGATAGTTATCATATTCATCGGGCTTTAACTCCCTTACAGCTCTCTTCACATCTTGAAAACTTTCACTAATAAAAGCTCTTAAATTTCCTATCATATCCTTCATAGAACTATTTTCCTTCTCTGCAATAGCTTCCATAGCCGATAACTGAATCATAGCAGTAGATAAAGTATGTCCAACACTATCATGAATTTCCCTTGATATTCTATTTCTTTCCTTTAATAAAGTTAATTCCTCAATAGACTCTACATACCCTTCAAGCTCCTTATTAGCTTCTATAAGTTTTTCATCTGAAACTCTAAGCTTATCATAAAGCTGCTGTGCTTCAACCTTTGTACTAAAAAGTCTAGATATATAACTTAAAAGAATAAAGAAGATTCCAAGTAAAACAAAATTAATAATGCCCTCTTCAATAGGCCCACTAAACTTCGGATAAATTCCAATAAATAAAATTATAAGCCCTAATCCATACTTAACTATCTTACTTTTCAACGGGAATAAATCTATGGATACCCCTATTAAGTAAAAAATAATAGTTCCTCCAAAGTTCAGTTGTGCCAATGGTATAAATACTAGCTCTATTATTATTGAAAGGATAGCACTTCTCTCTTTCTCTAAATAAAACATTCTCAAATGATTATTTATAATAAATAATAGAAGAAAAACTAGACTTACTATGCTCTTATTTCCTATTTCTATAAACAATTGAAAGGTTAATATACAAAATGATATGTATCTCATTAACAATAATTCTTTACTCTTTACCATAACGCTCTCCTAATATATATTTCTCTATATATTTATTTAAGCCTAAATCACATAAAATTACTAGTGTATTTTTTATATGATTATGTTTTGTTAACCTTATATATAAACACCCTAGGAAGATTCCTTATCTTAAATTTCCCTAACATTCCATTTTATAAACCAAACTACTCCTATACTTAGAATTAAAGTTAATAATAGGATATTGCAAATGCTTAAATTAATATCTATAAGTTGTCCATATATTAACTGACCAGGTGCAACACTTGCTGTTGCAATAGCAGTAGAAAAAGCACTTACCTTTCCTAGCATATCTTCTTTTATTTCTTGTTGAATATAGGTTAAAGATATAATGTTAGATAAAGCTAGTGATAACATTATTCCAAGACCTCCTATAGAATAAAGTCCTAAAACAATAAATTTATTTGTTCTAGTTAAATGAGTGGAAATCCCTATAATTACAATAGCTACTACCATAGGATACATAGTTTTGTGTATGTCTTTCATCTTAAACATTTTAGGTCTAAATGTTATTAATAATCCTCCTAGTATCATTCCTATAACAAATATTGCTTCTACAAAACCATATATAACTGAAGGCATATTCAATTTTATTTTAATAAAATAAGGAGATACAACACTTAGAATTGGTACTACAAAAATATTAGTTAAACCATAAGAAACTATAATTCCTAAGACAATTTTCTTTTTTTCTTTTAGATAAATAAAACTCTTTTTCATTTCCTTAAAAGATTGTAAAATAGGTTTTTTTATTTTTTCCTTTAACTGCAAATCTGGAATTTCTAAAAATAGCTCTATAATAGCTGAAATGAAAAAGCTGATAGCATTTATTATTACGATTGTTTTTATCTCAATAAAACTATATAATAAACCTGCGACTATAGGCCCAACTAAATTTACTATAGCACCAACTTGTTGAATTATTCCATTAGCTGTAGCTAGTTTATCCTTTTCAACTATTTGTGGAATACAAGCTGTAACAGAAGGACTATATAAGGTATAAATAGTAGATAGCATGAACATAATGCTTCCTACTATTATGATATTATCTCTTCCACTTATCAATATTATTGAATATATAGCCATTAACCCAGCACTGAAAAAATCAAGGTAAACCATTATCTTTTTTCTATTTACTGTATCAGCTAATAGTCCTGCAATAGGTGCAAATAATATGTATGGAATAGTTGAAATTGCCAATATCCTTGAAAAAATAGCTGCACTTCCTGTTAAATCCAAAATGTATAAGGACATACAAAATCTTTGAATTGCATTTCCAAATAAAGATATTATCTGTCCAATAACCACTATAGTAAAGTTTTTGTTTTTCATTTTATCCCCCTATAAGTTCATAATCTATGCATATAGGGTAATTTTTATTTTCACTTAATTGCAACTTACCATGAATTCCATAAATCTCTTTTAAGTTTTCTTTAGTTATAGCTTCCATAGGGGTACCTTGGCAAATAACCTTACCTTTTTTAAGTCCGATAATATTGCTTGCAAACCTACAAGCATTATTTAACTCATGTAACACCATGATAATAGTAATGTTTTTTTCTTTATTTAATTTCTCTAACACTTGTAATACTTCAAGCTGATAAGACATATCCAAATAAGTTGTTGGCTCATCTAGCATAATTATGTCTGTTTCTTGTGCTAAGGTCATTGCAATCCAAGCCCTTTGTCTTTGTCCTCCAGATAAATTTTCTATTTCTCTATCTGCAAAATCAGTAAGTCCTGTCTCCTCTATTGCCCAATCAATAATTTCTTTGTCATGAGCCTTAAGACCACCTATAAGTTTTTGATGTGGAAATCTTCCGAAAGCAACTAATTCTTTTACAGTAATTCCACTTGGACATACAGGTCCTTGAGGTAGAAAAGCCACTTGTGTTGCTATATACTTCTCTTTTTGCATTTTAATATTTTTTTCATTTATAAAGATATCTCCATTTTTAGGCTTTATTACCCTTGCTATTGTTTTTAGCAGAGTTGATTTTCCGCATCCGTTTGCCCCTATAATAATGCTTATCTTCCCACTTGGAATAGAAAGATTCATATCATCTATTATGAGATTATCCTCATAGGCTACTGATAAATTTTTTACACTAATAGCTTCCATCTATTTCTCCTTCATCATTAAATAAATAAAATATGGCACTCCAAATATTGAAATTGTGATTCCTACAGGTATTTCAATTGGAGAAAATAAGTTTCTTGAAACTGCATCAGCAAATAAAACTATTACTATACTTATAATTCCAGATACCCATAAGAAATTTTTATGATAGGGACCAACTAACTTTCTTGCTATATGAGGAGATATTAATCCAATAAACCCTACATTTCCTGCAAAAGCTGTAGCTCCACCAGCAAGAATAACTGCATAGGATAAAAACTTCTTTCTTTCCCTATTTAAGTTTAAACCAAGAGAAATTGCATGTTCATCAGATAAATTAAGAGCATCTAACTTTTTATAATCCAATAATACAACCATAAACATTAAAGTAACTAAGGGAATAATTACTTTTGCATAGTTCCATCCTGCTCCCCAAAGGCTTCCAGATGTCCAAATTAATACTCTATTGTAATCACCAACTCCACCTCTAAAAGTAAAGAAGGTAATAAAAGCATTTAATCCCGCATTTAGGCCAAGTCCTATAAGTAGTAATCTCTTTGGTTTAACTCCATTTCTACTTGATAATAAGTAAATTATAGTGGCTGAAATTCCTGCACCTATAATGGCCATAAATGGTAATACATAAACAGATAGAGGGCCAAGTGTACTATAGTAATTTACAGTTTTTAATGAAACAAATATAACTGCTGCCACTGCTGCTCCAGCATTAATACCAATTATCCCTGAATCTGCTAGATCATTTTTTGTTATAGTCTGCAACAGTGCTCCTGCTGTAGATAAAGCAATACCCACAGAAATTCCAACTAACATTCTAGGGAGTCTAAGATTTAAAATTGCTGCATTTTGAAGTTTTGTTCCTTGACCTAATAAAGTTTTTATACTATCTAAAGGTGATACTTTATAAGTTCCCCAACATAAATACATAATTAAAGATGCAACTAATAAAATAAATAACATTGGGATTATTATTTTAAATCTTTTTCTTTTCATATCAACCTCGCTCCCTTCTTGCTACAACTACAAAGAATGGAACACCTATTAAGGCTGTAAATATTCCAATAGGGGTTTCATAAGGACTATACACCATTCTTGCAGCTATATCGGAATAAGTTAATAGTATTGCACCTAACAAAAAAGAAAAAGGTATATTTTTTCTATAATCTTCTCCAAATATTTTTCTTACTATTTGTGGAACTATAAGTCCAACAAAGGCTATATTTTTACCAACAGCCACGGCCGCTGCACACATTGGTATCATAACAAGAAAAGTTATTAATCTTATTCTTTCTGGATTTTGCCCAAGACTAATTGCCACATCATCCCCTAAGCTTAGAATATTTATTTTCTCTGATAGGAAAATAGCTATTATTAAACCTAGGATTCCAACTATTGCAACTAAATTAAAATCTGCCCAGGTTGCATTTCTGAAACCTCCTGAAACCCAAAAAGCAATAAACTGAGATTTATTTGATAAAAGTCCTATTATAGTTGTTAAAGAAATAAAGAAAGTACTCATAGCAGTACCTGCTAAAAGTATTTTTGCTATAGATCTATTATTTGATTTTCTTGATGTAAATCCCATAACTATAATTCCACTAAAGATTGCCCCAATTAATGAAGCTATCATAACATTTGTAGTATTTATAGTAATCCCAACAGCATAAAATATAGCTATAACCATAGTTGCCCCTTGACTTACTCCAAGAAGGGACGGCTCTGCTATTGGGTTTCTTGTGACTCCTTGAATCATAGCTCCTGTCACTCCCAAAATCCCCCCTGTGAGTAACACTGTAAGGGCCCTAGGAATACGAATATCTCTGATTAGCATAGGTTCTAGAGTTTCACTATAATTAAAAATACTATTCCAAACTTCTGATATTCCAATATTGGTGACTCCTAGACTAATAGCTAGGAATACACCAATTATTAGAATAAAAATACTACAAACTATAAAAGTTATTGTATTTTTATTATTTTGTTTCATTTAACATCTCCATTATTTCGTCTAAAAGCACTTGTCTACCTATTGAACTATAGCCTTGTACGAAGTAGGGTGAAGAATCTAGTTTAACAACTTTACCTTCTTTTACCTGGGGTAAATTATTCCATACCTCATTCTCTTCAAGTACTTTTAAATCTTCATCTGTTGCAATCACAAATATATAATCTGATTTTATTGACGCTAACCCTTCATAAGTTACCACTGGTAAACTTATATCATTTTGTTCTGGCATACCTTCTGGTTTAGCTAATCCTAAATCTTCATATAAAACATTACCAAAACCTGCTCCATCAAATACATAGAACTGACCACCACTAGCTAAGAAGGATAAATAAGTTGTATCTTCACCGTAAGATTTTTTAATCTTATCTCCAACTTCTTTTGACTTTTTATCGTAATTTTCTAACCAAGCATTTGCAGCCTCTTCTTTATTAAATACCTTTGCTAAAGACTTAACATCTTCCTTCCAGTCTAAAGCTTCTAATTTAATCATTACAGTTGGAGCAATTTCACTTAATTGATCATACATTTTTTCTTGCACTGTTGATATGACAATTAAGTCTGGATCTAAGTTCATTATTGCTTCAACATCCATAGTATCTTGCATGCTATAACCTAATATAGTTGCACCTTTTAGTGTCTCTTCTAAATATGTAGGGAATTTTGTATAATCGTAAGCATCACTATTAGCAGTTCCCACTACCTTATATTCTAAAATTGATAAAATGTCACTGTTACCGCTTAAATCAACTATTCTTTCAGGATTTTCTGGAATTTCTACTTCTCCTCTAACGTCTGTTACTGTAACAGTTTTACTTTCTTTTTCCACAGTCGAAGTGTTTGAACAACCAACTAAAATCATTGATGCCATACAAGTAGCTATAATTGTTTTTAATACTGATTTTCTTTTCATCTATATCTTCCTTTCGATAATTAAATTCTTATATATTAACAAAGCTAATTGTATATGATTATCATTATCATAACAATATTTGCACCTAATTTGATTATTTATACATCTAAATTAAGTATTTTTACTTGAATAATTACAAATTATATATAGTATTATTTATAAGAAGGAGGCTTTTTATGATAGTAAAATCTAGTGAAGAATTTAAATCTGTGGTTTTAAATAAATTATGCTTTAGTAAAATTGAAAGTAAAAACTATACTTTATATACAAATAAGAATAACCCTGAACTTGGCCACTTAATTACTTATTCAAGAGATGGTTATTATAATTTAGGTATTGCAGACTATACAATACCTGAGGATTTTTCCATATATTTTGATAATCCTGAATTTTTAATGCGTTTTGGTTTAGTTTATAAAGGAATTACAGAATTTAAAATTGAAAATAATCCTGTTTCATCCTTTACTCCTTCATCTTTTTTTGTTATTGAAAAAGATTTAAAAGGTAAACAGCATTGGAAAAAAGGACAACATTTTCATGGAACTGAAATAACTATATACGAAAATTATTTTAATGAAATAATAAAACCTAACTTTCCAAAGATAATGGATTTTGATTCTTTTATTAAAAATTATACCTATACTTATCTACCCTTAAAAATTATAGATATTATTAATCAGTTACAAAGTTTAACTTATGAAAATTCCTTAAATAGTATTTATCTAGAAAGTAAAATTTTAGAGTGCATAGCTATATTAATAAATGAGGCCACTAAGCCTGAGAATGCTTTTACTAATCAAATTAACTATGGAAATATTAATATTGGTGCTAACAGAATAATAAAACTAACCTCGTCTGATATCCATGCTATTCAAAAAGCCCATGATATTTTAGAAAAAAATTATAATAATCCTCCTAATATCAGTGCTTTAAGCAAGATGGTATTTTTAAATGAACAAAAATTAAAAGCAGGATTTTCTAAACATTATCACATGTCCATTGGGGAATATACTAATCATATTAAAATGAATATTGCTGCAAACCTCTTATCTACCACAGATTTAAGTATTGAAGAAATATCTCAAAAAGTTGGTTATAATTATTCTGCAAACTTTTCTAAAATGTTTAAAAAGACTTACGGAAAAACTCCATTGAAGTTCAGAAAAACAAAATAAATAAATCTATGGAGATATACTTGTGCTTTTCGACAAATGCAATGTAGCCCAAGTAGCTCCAATTAATAAGATTGAGCTTTCAAAAACTCTTAGGTCAAGAATAGAAAAAGTAGATAGTTTATTTAATCTGTTAAGTTCCTTATTGAGAAGGAACTTAACAGACACAACTATATTGAAGCAATATCATTTTATCAAAATTTTTCCTTAGGTCTACTTCTAGAAATGCTTAGGATTAAATACAAACCATATAGATATAACTTCAAAACAAGATATGTGTATTATGATCTCCCTGAAGATGTAGTAAAAAGACTTCATACTTTTTATTTCATAAAAGATGGTGAAGAATTAAGAGAAAAACATCATTTAATACATTTCTGGATCAATATATTATATCTCTATTCTGGGAACTCCATATAAAATATGTTATTATTATTAAAAGACATTTTATTAATGTAGAGTGAATAAAATCAACTTTAAAAATCACAGGAGATTTGTATGAAAAAACTTACTTTTGTAATGGAAAATTATTTAGAAGCTATCTATGAGTTATCAGAAGAAGGTAAAGGAGTTAAAATGACTCGCATAGCAGAAAAGCTTGGAGTAACTAAAGCCAGCACTAATAGCGCTATGGTAACTTTAGCTGAAAAAGGACTTATAACTAATGAAAGATACAAGGAAATATTTTTAACTCCTTTAGGCTTAGAAATAGCTAGATCTACATCTAAAAAGCATCACATTATTAAAGATTTCTTTATAAAAATTCTAAACATCGATAGTTCTATTGCAGATGAAGACGCTTGTGCTATAGAACACGTTATTAGTTCAGATTCTGTTTATGCTATGCAAAAATTTCTTTCAGAACATAATAATAAATAAAAAAATCAACGACTCAAAATTGCTTTTGCAATTTTAAATCGTTAATTTTTTTACATTTAAGATACCTGACTTCTATATAGCATAGCATAAGTTCCTCCATAACGAATCAACTCATCATGGGTTCCCGTTTCTTTAATGCCTGTTCCTTCTAGAACTACAATTTTATCTGCATTACGGATAGTTGATAATCTATGGGCAATTACTATAGTTGTTCGATCTTTTGAAATTTCATCTAATGCAGCTTGGATTTCTTTCTCTGTTTTTGTATCAAGAGCTGATGTAGCTTCATCCAAAATAAGAATAGGTGAATTTCTAAGGATTGCTCTAGCTATGGAAATCCTCTGTTTCTGTCCTCCAGAAAGACGTACTCCACGCTCTCCTATTATGGTATCATAACCATCTTCTAAGTTTTCAATAAAATCATGAGCATTAGCCGCCTTTGAAGCCTTAAGAACCTGCTCCCTAGTAGCTTCTTTCCAGCCATAAACAATATTTTCATAAATTGTTCCGTTAAATAAAAAGGTGTCCTGTAAAACCATGCTTATATTATCTCTAAGACTCTTTAAAGTTACATCTTTAATATCTATTCCATCAATTAAAATGCCTCCATTCTGAGGATCATAAAAGCGGTTTAAAAGACTGGCTATTGTGGTTTTGCCCACTCCAGTTGCCCCAACAAAAGCTACAGTTTCTCCTGGATTTACTTTTAAATTTATATTTTGCAAAATGTTTACTTCATCATTGTAAGAGAAAGAAACTTCCTTAAAATCAATTTCTCCTTTAACCTTAGACATTTTCTTTGCATTAACTTTCTCTTTAACATCTGTAACTTCATCCATAACCTCAAAAACGCGTCTACACCCTGCAAGTGCGTTACCTGACATTTCCATAAGTCTTGAAAAGCTCTTTATAGGTCCATAAAACATACCCAGATACATAGAAAATCCTACAATATCTCCAATGTTAATTTCTCCTCTTGAAACCATAAATCCACCAAATATTATAACTATAACAGAACCTAGAGCAGTGAAAAATGCAAGAAGCGGAAAAGTGGTTTCAAAAAAGAAGCTTGCCTTTAAGTATGCTTTACTATGTTTTACAGAAAGGTTCTTAATCCTTTTTTCTTCTCTTTCTTGTTGATTAAATATCTGTATCTCCTTAATTCCAGAAAAATTATCTTGAACAGTACCAGAAAGTTCTCCCCTAACCATAGAATTCTGCTTCCATATAGGAGAAAGATGATTACTCTGCCAAAGAGTAATCATAATAAGAAAAGGAATAGTAACAAGACTTAAAAAAGCCAACTTTATATTAATAGAAAATAATAGTATCCCAACACCTACGAAAGTCAATATATTAACAACAAAATCAGGAATTACGTGAGCTAAAAGAATCTCTACCTCCATAACATCATTAATAACTCTGCTAGTTAAATCTCCTGTACGACTTTTATTAAAATACTTAAGCCCCATATGCTGAAGCTTAGAGTAAATTTCTGTTCTCATATCTGCAACATAATGTAAAGCTGCATGATGGTTTAGATATCCTGAAATAGAACTTCCAGCTGATTGAAGTACAGTTGCAACTAAAAGCATCAATCCTATTCGTAAAGATTGAGCTCCAAAATCAGCGCTTCCTTCTGTTGCTATACTTGTAAGCTCTCTTAGGGCCCATGGATTATAAAATCCTGCTATGGTAGAAATAATAACGGCTATTAATGCTAATATTAAATAAATCCAATATTTTCTGGCTCCCATAAAAATACGTAAGGTAGTTCTCATATGCCTACTACCTCCTTTTCCTTCAACTCTACATCCTCATTTTCATCTACAATATCATAGGTAATGCATACTGGACGATTACTCTTTGGTTCAATAACAACATCAGCATTGATATTAAATGTTTTTCTAAGCACCTCTGGAGTCATAACTTCCTCAGGAGCTCCATGTTTTATTATAGCGCCTTTTTGAATAGCGATAATATAGTCAGAAAATCTTGCAGCAAGATTTAAATCATGAAGTACCATAACAATTGTGCACTTTTGATTACGGTTAAGCTCATATAAAAGCTTTAAAACCTCTAATTGGTGCGCAAGATCAAGGTAAGTAGTAGGTTCATCTAATAAAATTAAATCAGTTTGCTGTGCTAGAGCCATAGCAATCCAAACTCTCTGTCTTTGCCCTCCTGATAAAGCATCAACTTCTCTTCTCTCAAACTCACTTAACTTAGTTGCAGTTAAAGCCCATTTAACAATTCTTTTATCTTCCTCTGTGAGATTTCCAAAACCTTTTTGATGAGGGAAACGTCCATATGCAACTAACTCACCTACAGTAAGTCCACTTGGTGCAGTAGGAGTTTGAGGAAGTATTGCCATCTTTTTGGCTATTTCTTTTGTAGGTAATTTACTTATATCTTGTCCACTTATATGTACTACACCCTTTTTAGGCTTTAATATACGTCCAACTGCTTTTAAAATAGTTGATTTACCGCATCCATTTGCTCCTATAATAGAAGTTATCTTTCCCTCTGGTATCTGCATATTTAATTCATTTACAATGAGAGTATCATCATAAGCTATATCTAAATTTTTAGTTTCAATACTTTTCATACAAACCTCCTTAATTTGACTTTACTAATAAGTATAAGAAGTACGGTGTAGTTAATACAGTAATAATAATTCCTGTAGGAACATCGGTTCCAAGACTTATAGTTCTAGTAATAGTGTCTGATAATAGAATAATTATTGAGCCTACTAGAGATGCGGTGGGAATCAATAATTTATGATTTGAGCCTACAAACTTTCTCGCCATATGTGGAGAAATCATTCCAACAAAAAAGAAATTTCCACCTAAGGCCACGCTACCTGACGATAGAGCAACAGCTGCTACAGCTAGACCTATGAATTCTCTCTTTACTGCTACTCCTAATCCTATTGCAGTTTGATTACCAAGGTTTAAAGTATTCAAAGTACGAGATTTATAAAGTACATATAAAAATAGAATCAATATCCAAGGTGCAAGAATAGAAATATACGTCCAATTGTCTCCCCAAAGACTTCCGGCACTCCATCTTTGAATAAAATCCATCTGTTTTTCATCTAGCTTTAAAGTAAGCATCATAGTAATAGCGCTATATCCGCTTCCAACAGCCACCCCTGTCAAAATTAATCCTGTAGGTGATATATTTTTTCCTCTTTTATAGGAAAGTAAAAATATAAGCACTGCTGCTGTCATTCCGCCTATAAAAGCTAGAAGGGGGAGAGCAATAGCTGAAGATATACTATCTACCTTAAAAACAACTATAAACAATAATACAAACAATCCAGAACCAGAACTTATTCCCAAAGTTCCAGGACTAGCCATATCATTGCGAAGTAAACTCTGCATTACACATCCAGCTGTTCCCATACCAATACCTACAAGAATAGTTAATACAATACGAGGAAGACGAAAATCATATACTATAAGATTTTGTTTAGCTGTACCTTTTCCAAGAAGAACATTAAAGACTTCTGAAGGAGAGAGATTCATTTTACCTGAGTTCACACTTATTACCGCCACAAATAACAGCACAATGGTAAGTACTAAAATAATAGTTAAGCCACGTGAAACTGAGTAAACCTTTTTCTTCATTGGAATTCCCTCCTTTGCTTCCTTGTAAGATAAAGAAAATACGGAACCCCTATTACAGCAAAAATAATTCCAATGGGAGTTTCATAAGGCTTATTAATAAGCCTTCCAACTAAATCTGCTGCCACAGTAATCAAAGCTCCATATAATCCTGAAGCTGGAATTATGTATCTATAATCTACACCTATAAGGTAGCGGACAATATGAGGTACTATTAATCCTATAAAACCAACAGGTCCAACAACAATTACAGAAAGCCCTGTAAGTATTAGAACTACTACAGTAGAAACCCCTTTAACCTTCTTAGTATTAAGTCCAAGACCTATAGCTGCATCATCTCCAAGATTTAAAAGAGTAATTGAAGGTGATATAACAAGAGCTGTAATTATACCTAAAATAAAGAATGGGAAAACTATAGCAAGTTCACTCCATTTAGCACCTGCTGTTCCTCCAGCAGTCCAATAAGCTAAAGCATGCCCAAGTCTATATTTAATAGAAAGATATTGACTAAAAGCACCAAATAGCATTGATATAGAAATACCTGCTAAAACAAGTCTCTGTGGTTTCATGCCTCCTCTGCCAATAGACGCAATAAAATAAGTCATGCCTGTAGTAACAGCTGCACCAATACATGCAAAAAGCATCATCTGTCCATAACTTCTACCAGGTAAAAATGCCATGCAAAAGGCCATAGCAAAAGTAGCACCGCTACTTATACCCATAAGTCCAGAATCAGCAAGAGGATTTCTTGTGGTTCCCTGCATTATAGCACCACATATGGAAAGGCTTGACCCGACAATTATATTAGCTGCTATACGAGGAAGTCGGAGAGTTTGAATAATCTGGTGTTCAGTTAAAGAAGAGTCAAAATTAAAAATGGCTCCCCAAGCCGTAGACAAATTCATATCAGCAGCACCAAAAGAAATTGATGCCGCTGACATAATCACCAGCAAAACCACTCCTGTAATCATATAGATTGTAAAATTCAAAGCCCCTAATTGTCGCTTTTTATTATAGGTATTTTGCATATTTATTTTCCTTTCTCAATTAGAATTATTTAGCTAATGAATTTATTGCATTAACCATATAGTCAAGTTGTTCAGTAAGACTTAAGATATCAGAGTAAAAGAAAAGTCCTTGATACTTTGCTGGAATTTCTATAACCCTTCCCTCTTTAACTGCAGGAATACTCTTCCAAATATCTGTTTTTGCATAATCAGATTCCTTACCTTCCTGCCTACACCATAGTATATAATCTCCAAAATACTCATTGGCTACTTCGTAACTTATATGTCCACGTCCTTCTCCTGATTTCTCTATAAGTTCTTTAAGCTTGTCTGGATATTTAAGTCCAAGATATTCATATACTAAAGTACCACCTCTAGAACCTGTCTCATAATATATACCGCTCCACTCACCAGTAGCTCCCCAATCTTCCAAAATACTGAAAGTTTTACCTTCAAATGTATCACCTTTAAAAGTTTTCTTCACATCCGCAAGTTTTTCTTCAAAGTTAGAAACTGCCTTCTCTGCTTCAGCCTTACGTCCTGTAGCTTCTCCTATGGTTTTTATACGTTCAAGAGAATCCATATCTCCTTCTGGAATAACAAGAACTGGAGCTATTTTACTGAATTTATCAAAGTCTGCCTCATCATATGTAATAATAAGATCTGGTTCTAAATTCATGACGCCTTCAGGCTCCCACTTTTCAATTTTTGTAGAAGCTTTAAGAGTATCATAAAAAGGCATACTTTCTTGTTCCCAAGCATTATATCCAACTAAATTTAATCCCAAAGTAATAACATCTCCAACATACCAATTAGCAATAACACGCTTAGGATTAGCAGGAACTTCAATATCCCCTTTTACAGTAGATATAGTACGAACAGTTGCTTCTTCTTTCTCTGCATTTTTAGATGAAGAGCAGCCAGCGAAAATCATAGTAGTCATAAATATTGCACAAAATAATGACAATAATTTTTTCATTTTATACCTCTCCCTTATAATATTTTATATTAATCTAATAACGCTAGCACCTGCGTTATATACAAATGTAAGACTAGTCTAACTTTTAAAAGCGTAGCATTTATAAATTCCACTGTCAATCGCTTAAAAACCCCCTTTTCAGAAGTCATTTTCTATTAAAATAAGAGTAACTTATTGTTTTATAAGGGCTAAATGAAAATACTTCTCGTTATTATGGATTGTAATTTAAATAAAACGGATTATGTTTTTCAACTCTTATCTGCCAACAATCTAAGTATTCGTAGTATATCTGAACTATGCTGATATAAAAATCCAGTAAAATTTGCTGCTGCCTTTAAAGATATCCATAGAATTACTCATAGTTATTTAGAAAATATTTTAACTTATAAAAAATTAAAGAGCTGTATCAGATTGATTTCATAAATCAATCTTGATACGGCTTCTTTTTTCACTTTCTAAATATTTATAATTTTCTTCACTTTCTTATCTGGCGTCAGCCGTTATCGATTTACATCTCTTTCCTATATTGGATTCTAGTTCGTCTAAAAAAGGAATTAAAGTAAGTTGGTCAGATCTTTCATATGATATATGAACCCCTACAATATATTCAGCTTCTACTCCTATTTGTACATTATAAGCCGATTTTAATTGGCTATTTCTCATATGATCTTCTTTCATATTCATGAAAGTTGCGTCTACATCTGTTTTAGACTAATAATCTTTTTCATGTAATTATTATGTGCAAAAAGGTGGATTCAAATTACTGAATCCACCTTTTTATCGGCTAGTATCAAAATTTATTTTGATACAGCCCCTTGTATTATTAAGCTATAAAATTCATTAGAGAACTCCTATCTCTTTACATGAATATTATAGCTTAATTTATTTTTATTAATTTTCTAGTAATTTATCCATAATATAATCTAACTGTACCCCCGATGAGTAAATATCAATATCATAAAACAGTGTAAAATCAATAGGTATAACATGTCCTGCCTTAACAGCGGGAATTGATTTCCAAACTGGATTATTCTCTAATTCCCCTATCTCTCCACTAAATATTATATAATCTCCAGCGTAATCCTTAATTGATTCAAGAGAAACCTCTCTATATTGATCTTTTCCTATAATTTCACTCTGTATGACATCTGGTGCTCTAAATCCGAAATGACTGTAAATTAGGTCGCCTCCACGTCCCCATTTATCACCATACACCCAAATACCTCCATTTGGGCTACTCTCAAAAATACTGAATTTCTTATCCATAATTTCTTTAGAAACTAATTGTTCCTTTGCATCATTTATTTTTTCTTTAAAATCAAATAGCACCTTTGATGCCTCTTCCTTTTTATTAAGAACCTCCCCTAAAAATGTTATTCTCTCCTCCATGCTAAGAGTACTGAAAGGAATATAAATTGTAGGGGCAATTTTAGAAAACTCCTCAATCTTTTCTTCGTTTATAACAAGAATAAGATCTGGATTATATTGCATTATTTCCTCTGGTTCAAAGTTTTCCCATACTGGTAAGTCTTCTACTTCCTTTTCATAAGCACTCCCATTTGCATCATAAGTAGCTACTGGTTTAACTCCTAATGCCAAAATGTCACCCATTCCATAAGTAGCAATAACTCTTTCTGGATTAGCAGGAACCTCAACATCTCCTCTTACAGTACTTACAGTACGAACAGCTTCTTCTTTAGTAGTATCCTTAGATGAAGAACAACCAACTAAAATTAAAGTAGCTATAAATGCTGTACAGAATAGTGATAAAAATTTCTTCATTTTATATCTCTCCCTTATAAATATCTTATATTAATCTAATACCGCTAGCACCTGCGTTATATACAAATGTAAGACTAGTCTAACTTTTAAAATCTTAGCATTTATAAATTCCACTGTCAATCGCTTAAAAACCCCCTTTTCAGAAGTCATTTTCTATTAAAATAAGAGTAACTTATTGTTTTATAAGGGCTAAATGAAAATACTTCTCGTTATTATGGATTGTAATTTAAATAAAACGGATTATGTTCTTATTGAAAACATTTCTCAAATGATGCTATAATATTGTTACTTTAAATCAAAAAAGAGAGGGGTAAAAATTTTATGGATGAATATAATGATTCTTCTTGGAGTGCTTTAGCAGATAAATATAATTTTGTTAAAAGGTCTTATGGTAATGGACATATTTACGATTTTCCTACTCATTGGTCAAATGGATGGATTGCAGAAATAAATGCTGCTAAAGGATTGTTTGTTTCAAGTGCTTGGTTTACTCCAAGTGAACAGATAGTACATACAATAAATTCAAGTAGGCCTTTTATGATTATCTTCTGTGTTGACTGTGGAGAAATAGTCTATTCACAGCAAGGAAAAAAGAGACAAGTTCTTTCTCCAATCACTCATCTAATTATTAATCCTCAAAAACCATTTACTTTTACTTTCTCTAAAGACGTACACTATTGTTTTACCAGTGTTTTAATTTTTGATGATTTTATAAAACCCTTTCTTAAAGAACGTACTAATGCACCTAAAATTAGTGTTGGTGATGCGAAGCTCTGGAAAACCCAACATTACAACACTCCTGATATAATGCTTATTTTAGAGCAAATTAGATGGGCTGTAAGAAATACAGACATGCCTTTACTTGCTTTTGAGGGGATGACTTTGCATCTTTTGTCTGCAATCACTAGAAACTTTCCTGATATCCCGAAAAGAAGAAGCAGCCGCCGCCACTACATTACTTGGGAAAATGAGCAGAAGATTTATCAAGTTAAGACTAAGATTGATGAAGATATTTTAAATACTCCAGATACACTTGAACTATGCAGAATAGCTGAAATGAGCGAAAGTAAACTTCGCGAATCTTTTAAAAATCACTATGGAATTCCTCTTTATAAATATATTCGAATAGAAACCATGAAAAGAGCCATGCAGCTCTTATCTGCTGACCATCTAAGTATTCGTGGCATATCTGAACTATGCGGCTACAAAAATCCAGCCAAATTTGCTGCTGCCTTTAAAGATGTTCATGGAATTACTCCTAGTGATTTTAGAAAATCTTTTAACTTATAAAAACAACCTTAACCATGTGATATCAATGGTTACAGCTATAAATATCATTTATTTATGGTACTGTTCATTATTCTTTATTCTAAAAAATAAATAACCCTCCACAACACATTTCCGTATTGTCGAGGGTTTCATGATGGAGACGAAGGGTCTTATACATCCATCTGACTATATCTCAGTGTATAAGTTCTATACAAGAGAAAAAGTGCTCCATACCACAAAGATTAGCACTTTCTATAAAATTCATAGTTTACAGCATATATCTAATCCAATAGCTCTAAAACAAAATAAGCACGCTGCCAAAGTGGCTTACACCAAATCAAATCTTTGGATTATCTGCTTTTGTTCTGAGGATTGCTTAGTGCCTAGGCACTAAGCTTTTCTTACTTTAAAAAATATTCCAATGCCTCAAGACTAATTACTGGTCTTAAGAGTTGCATTTTTTTCACTTCTTCATATTCAACCCCTGCAATGCCACTTTGAAGTAATGATGTTCCATATCCCATTTCTTTTGCTCCATTATAAGAGAACAATACACAATACTCTGCTGCAAATCCGCTTATAACAAGAAATTCAACTCCAAGTTCTTGAAGCTTATCATGAAGCTCTGTCTTGAAAAATGCATTATTATACTCTTTATGTATAACAATATCATCTGTACTCTCATTAATAGAATCAACAAATTCAAACTTCTCAGAACCAGGACCATCTCCCACTTCTATATCCAATACTTTAACAACAGGCAATCCTTTTTCCCTAAACATACGTGCTGCCTCATTTATATACTCTACTGCATCATCAAATTCTCTTTGACATTTACAAAAGTCATAACATCCCTTTTGCATATCAATTATTAGAAACGCTGCTTTCATTCTTATACACCCCTTTAAATTTTTATATCTTACCCATGAAAATATATTTCCAATTTATATTAAAAACCAACAAATATATACTATTAAATTATAATACATTAAATAGTAAAAGTCTCAACTTTTTCAAAAATAAAACTATCTAATTTAATTACTCAATTACTTTAATGTTCTTACCAATGCACTTCTACTCTTTGAAAGAAGTTCATTCTTAATTAGAAAATTCCATACTGGCTCAAATTTTTTCCATGCACCTGCATAAGTGAAATGTTTTAATCTCATTCTAAGTTCTTCATGTTCCTTTGATGCCTTATATATATTTCTCCATCTATAGAAATTTTTATAAGCTCTATTATATCCACTTTCCATTTCTTCTTTTGTAATATTAGGGTGATTAAATACTAAATGCCTAGTATCGTATAATCTCCAATCCTTAGTAATAATTCTCTTATCTTCATTCATTTTATTAAATATACCCGTACCAGGATAAGGAGTAAGAATATGATTAGTTGCTGTGGTTATCCCGCTATTAATAGCCCATTCTGTAGTTCTATCAAAAACATCTAAAGTATCACTATCCAGTCCAAAAATAAAACTTCCATTTATCATTATTCCTAATTCATCTAATTTTTTTATTGCTTTACTATAATCTTTTCCTATGTTAGACCCTTTATTAGCTTGAATTAAGTTCTGTTTATTAATACTTTCAAACCCAATAAAAGCACTCCTGAATCCAGCCTCATACGCAAGATCAATTGTATCATCTTGAAGAATAGAATCCACAGTTATTGCACCTTGGAAAACTCTATTCATTCCCCTCATTTCCTTGAAAACTTGCCTTGATAACTTTTTATCCGCAAATATATTATCATCAAGGAAATATAAATGTCTCCCTTTCATGCTTTCAATTTCTTTTAATATCCTGTCTACTTTATATGCAAAAAAAGATTTTCCACCCTTATAAAATGAACTAACATAACAAAAGGAACATTTATTAGGACACCCTCTTGAAAAGACCATGGAATTTGGAACTAAATACTTCTCTTGTTTAAATAAATCCCTTCTTGGCAGCGGAAGATTATCTAATGAAACTTCCCCTTGCTCATAAAACTCCTTTATATTTCCCTCTTTAAAATCCTTTAAAAACTCTGGAAAACTTCTTTCTCCAAGACCAAGTAATACAGTATCTGCATGCTTCTTAGCCTCTATAGGTAATGATGTTGCATGAATTCCACCAATAGCAACCTTTATTCCTCTTTTTCTATAAAAATCTGCAATTTCATAAGCTCTATTAGCATTAGTTATATAACTTTCAATACAAACTAAATCTGGTTCATCATTTAAATTTATTTCTTCTATATGTTCATCCACTACTTCTATTTCATCTGAGTCATCACACAATGATGCTAAAGTAGCCAAGCCTAAAGGAGGAAACAGTGAATATTTTATAGGCCTCCAATATGGACTTTTTGCCTCTTCTAATGCTGGTAAAATAAACTTTATTTTCACAATAAATTGTCTCCTTTTCAAAAGCTATCATAGTAACAAATATCTATTACTACTTTCTTTTTACAGAGTAACAAACCAGTAATAATTTACCAATATTTCACTCTTTATTTATATATGATACCATTACCTTTATTGTTTTTCAATATATTTTTATTCTTTTAAGCAATATCTCTTTATCTTAAAATTAAGGGTTGCATTTCGATTTACAACTGAGGGTTGCATCTTAATTTACAATTAAGGATATCTATTTAGTTTCATGATAACATCATAAACAGAGTTCTTTACTCCCACTTTGAAAAAGATGGAGTATTAGATCTGGTAGATATCGGATAAAAAAATACTACTTTTAACCTAACACTTTGCAGAAAAAAAGAGCCGCAATTTGCGACTCCCTTTAATTTAAACTTTACTCTATGGATTTTAGTGCATCAATCATATTTATATATTTTAATTTTATATGCATCATTATCATAACTAATATGGCAAAAAACATTGTAATTACTCCAGAGATTACATAACTGCTCATATCTACAGTTGGTATCATCATCATATTATCCATTTCTGCTGTACTCACTAAAAATACATATAATATTTTACCCATAACTGACCCTGCAAGTATACCTAATATTGTTAGTATTATGTTTTCTCTAAATATATACATAGCAACTTCATTATCATAAAAGCCTAGTACCTTTATTGTAGATATCTCTCTTATACGTTCAGATACATTTATATTAATTAAATTATATAATACAACAAATGCTAAACTTCCAGAAGCAACTATTATTACTATCATAACTAAGCCTAAATCAGCAGATTCACTTAAGCTTCTTAGCTTTGAAGCAAGGGTAACATTTACTACTTTATCATTGTCCATAAGAGTAGTAGATATTTTATTATCATCTTCTCTATTAGAATTTAACTTTAATAATTGTGCATTATATTTTGGAGCACTTTTAAATATCTCTTTATAATAGGATGGTGATAGATATATATAATGTCCAGCATAATTTTCTACTATGTTGTCTACTTTAACCTGATGAGAATTATTATCTGAATCTGTTAAAGTTACATAATCCCCAGCAGATACCCCTAAACCATTTCCAAGTTTTTCATTTATAATTACTCCACTATCTGATAGTTTGTACTCAGTTCCACTTTTTCTATCATTTAATAAAATATATTTATTTAACTCATCTATATTTTCTGGTACATACATAATAGCACTTTGCTTACTTACACCTTCTTTAATAAAGGTTACTGAATCTTGATGAATATTTAAGCTACTTTCATATCCCTTTAAGTTATTTAAACTACTTTCATATTCCTCATCTTCTTTTTTACTATTATTATCATCAAATACTACCATAGCATCGTACTTTAATAATTTCCCAAATTGAATATCCATAACTGAAGAATTGGATTTTTCAAGAGATATCCCTGCAACAAGCATAGCCATACATCCTGATATACCAAGTATTGTCATTAACATCCTTTGCTTATATCTAAAAAGATTTCTAAAGGTAACCTTTTGATTAAAGTTCAGTCTTCTCCATAAAGGTGTAATTCTTTCTAATAATATCTTTTTACCAACCTTTGGAGCTTTTATTCTCATTAAATTAGAAGGATTTTCTCTTAATTCCTCTTTTAATACAATTAATGATGCTCCCACGGTACAAAGTATTGAAGCTACTAAAGACTGAATTATATAGGATGGATAATAGTTTATTTTTACCTTTGGTAATGCAAAGGCAGATGAATAAGCTTTACTAATTATATATGGAAGGATACTGCTTCCAACTACAATACCAAGGACACTACCAACAATACTAGCTAATGCTGCATAAACTATGAATTTCCTAGCTATTTCTAAATCCTTATAGCCTAATGCCTTTAGAGTTCCTATTTCCACTCTATTTTCTTCCACCATCCTAGTCATTGTAGTTAAGCATATAAGTGCTGCAACTAGGAAGAAAAACACAGGAAATACTGAAGCTATCTTATCTAAGCTATCAATTGATCCTTTGTAAGTTGCGTAACCAGGATTATCATTTCTATCAAAGAAATAATACTTACTATTATCCAAATCACCTAATTTTTCTTTTTCTTCATCTATCTCTTTTCGCCCATCTGTAAGTTTTGCTTTATTCTCCTTGATATCCTTCTCTCCATGAAGAAGTTTTTTCTCCGAAGCCTCAAGTTCCTTCTTAGCCTTATCAAGTTCTAACTGTCCTTGTTTTTTACCTTCCTCAAGGTCTTTTTTACCTTTGATAAGTTCCTCTTTCCCTATGAGTATTTGCTTTTCAGCTGCTTCAAGTTGTATCTTGCCTTCATTAAAACTTTTAACTTTCTCCTCATAGGCAATTATACCTTGTTGATACTGAGTTATTCCAGCTACTAAAGTTTCTACCTTAGACTTATTCTCACTTGCACTTTTACTAGCACCTTCTACTCCTTGTGCCATACTAATCACTAAAGAAACATTAGTTGGGTCTTTTTCTAAACTACTTACTAAACTACCTAATTCATTTAAACCTAAATTAGGATTAGATAAAGCACCTTTCCAATACTGAATTTTCTCCGTTGAAACTTTTTCACCTTCTTTAAGGTTCTTTGCTGTTTCTCTCATATCATTAGAAAGTGTCTTGTATGTCCCAATTAAAACTTCTAAACTATCTATTTGATTTTCATACTCTACTGTGCTCTCAGTAGGATCAATGCCTTGATTTAAGAATCCTTCCTTAGCATTATCAAGTTGAATTTTTCCTGCCTCTAGCTGTTTCTCACCCTGTAAAAATTGCTCTTTTTGTTTATCAAGTTCTTTCTGACCTTTGTCTAACTCTCTTTCACCTTCAATTAATTTCAGTTCACCAGCTTTAATTTCTTGCTGATACTTTTCTGCAAACTCTTCATATTGATTTTTACCATTAATAAGCTTTGCTCTACCTTCATCTATTTCTTTTTCAGCATCTTCAAGTTTTTTTTCACCATCTTCTATTTCTTTATAAGCCTTACTAAGCTCCTTTTCTGCCTCTAATTTTACTTCTTCAATTCTTTCTACCACTCTTTTTGAGTATAGGTTTTTAAGATACTTATTATTTTCCTCCATCTTATCCTTATACTCGTCACTATATGCACCAAGGTTAGCTACATTTTTAAATCGTACATATACTTCCGTATACACATCCATGGATATATCTAAGCTATTTAATATTGCAAAATAGTCTACACTTCCTTTTCCAACGGTAGTTGTTCCCCTAGATATATTTTCTATATACATAGGACTTTGTACAAATCCAACAATTTTAAAAGTTTTCTTCTTAAAGTATTTATCTAGCTCTTCATCAGATTCTATGGTGTAGGTATCCCCTATGTTTAAATTTTTATCTTCCTTTAAAGCATTTTCATCTAAAGCTATCTCACCACTATTTTCAGGCAATCTCCCTTTTTTAACAATAAATTTATTTATATTACTAGAGTCCTTCTCATCATATTCCATAAATTTAACCACATTATTTATATTAGTTAAATTTACATCTATACTAGATGTTCCAAAGTAATCTAAAATTTTATCCTTATTCTCAAGTAGCTTTAAATCATTCTCATTAAGACCTATACTAGACACTATCTTGCTATCCATTAGATTTTGCTCTTTAAAAAATTCATTTATAGACTCTTTTAAATCTGGTCCACTAGATTTAATTCCAGAGTAAAAAGCAACTCCTAAAAAAATTATAGCAAATATTGATATAAACCTTGCTTTAGAAGATAATATTTCCCTTATTATTGATTTTTTATATGCTCCATTTTTCATCTTCTACCCTCTACCACTCTATGTCTTCAACTGAAACAGGATTTTTATTCACTTCAACACTTGTAACCTTTGCATCCCTAATTTTTATAACTCTATCTGCAATAGGCGCAAGGGCTGAATTATGGGTTATAACAATTACTGTTGTCCCTGTATTTTTACATGTATCCTGTAATGTCTTTAAAATCTGTTTTCCTGTTTTATAGTCAAGGGCTCCAGTTGGCTCATCACATAAAAGCAACTTAGGATTTTTAGCTATAGCCCTTGCTATAGAAACCCTTTGCTGTTCTCCTCCTGATAATTGAGATGGAAAATTGTTTTTTCTATGATCAAGTCCCACTAACTCAAGAGTTTTATCTACATCTAAAGCATCCTTTGAAATTTGTGTAGCCAATTCCACATTTTCCTTTGCAGTTAAATTTTGAACTAAATTATAAAACTGGAAAACAAACCCCACATCATGTCTTCTGTACTTTGTAAGCTGTCTCTTGTTAAACTTAGATATATCAACGTTATCAATAATTATTTCACCTTCATCACAAGTATCCATTCCTCCAAGTATATTGAGCACAGTTGTTTTACCTGCACCACTTGGTCCTAGAATAATAGTAAACTCTCCCTTTTCTATAGAAAAATTAATACCATTATTTGCTGCAATGGTAGTTTCTCCAACCTTGTATCTTTTATATTCATCTTTTATCTCTATGTATGACATGTTGCCCTCCCTAATCAATACTACCCTTAAATACTCAATGTCATTAAATAGACACCTTGTTTAGTTAATGCTATAATTCAAGTATAAATAATATATGGATTAGTTACAATAATCACATATTTTTATAGTGTTATTAAATATACATTTTAACGAATTTTGTTTATTTAATAACATATAATTAATAATTGCTTTAATAAATACTAAAAAAGGATGAGTTAAATGGCAGGCGTTAAAGGAAACAGAAGAATTTTATATACTAAAAAAATAATAAAAGAAAGTTTAATTGAATTACTTAAGCATAAGAAAATTCATGAAGTTACAGTTACTGATATCTGCAAAAAATCAGATATTAATAGAGGAACTTTTTACACCCATTATAAAGATACCTATGACCTACTTAAATCCCTAGAGGATGAACTATTTAATCAAATCTTAGAATATATCGAAGAAACCCCCGTTGAAGAATACAAAGATGTTTTATTGCTTAAAGCTCTTGAATTAATTCAAGAAAACAAAGAATTATGCCAAATTTTATTCAGTAAACAAATGGAAAACAACATTATGGATCGTATTATTTACGTAGCAAGTAAATCTAAAATTGATAAGCTAGTTAGTCATTCAAAAGTAGATGATAAATTTTTAGATTACTTTATAAAATACTCTGTAGGAGGGGTTGTTTCAGTTGTTCAAACATGGCTAGACAATGATTTAAAGGAATCTCCTAAAGAAATAGTTAACATTATAAATAGTATTATCTCTTTTCGACCTTAATATTATAACTAAATAAATAAGCTAAAAAGCTAAATACAACTTAGTATCTAGCTTTTTAGCTTATTTATTATCTGCTTATTTATCTTTATCTAATTGCTCTTTTACTAGTTTCATAATTTCACTATACTTACTATTTATAAGCCCATAGTTATCTTTAACATGTGGAACCATACATCCACTACAGTCCTTTATTCCATCTTCAGTAATTTTGAAATTACCACCACATTTATCAGCTAATGCGTAAAGTGGGCAATAACAAAATAGGCAATTAAACTCCTCAGGTTTATTAGTTTTGTGACAAGGGAAATATTCACATTCCTTATTTTGATGAAAAGCATAATGCTTACCTTCCCAATATTTATCTATCATCTTTTCTCCCCCTACCCTTTATCCTTAGTGTAAAGTTTTTTACACTATTTATCTTATATATTTTATTATACAGTGTGTGATTATAACCGTCAATTTATAGCATCTATAACCTTTAATATAGAATCAGCTGCTTTCTTTGAACCTCCAGCATCTTTGAAACCTTTTGCTAATTTATTTGCATTTTTCTTATAATCATCATTATCCATAACCTGTAATACTGCATCTTTTACGGATTTAGGATTATTTCCTTTTAAAAAGATCCCAGCTTTCAAATCAGCAACTCGTCTTGCTACCATTCCTTGCTCTTCATGCTGTGGATATAACACCATAGGCACTCCATAATACAAGCTTTCATTAACACTATTCATACCACAATGAGTAATAAATACATCTGTATTTTGAAGCACTATAATTTGTTCAACACTATTTATAACCTGAAAATTTTCTGGTATATAGCCTAAGTCTTCAATTACAGTATCTTTTCCAACTGACATAACTACATGAAAATCACAAGTTTCAAAGGCTTTTATACAATTTTTATAAAATTTTATATTTTTGTTATTAACCGTTCCCAAGGAAATATATATTTTTTTACGCTTTCTTTCCTCATATCCAGCCTTAACATTAGATACTGAAGGTCCTATAAAGGAATATTTATCTGAAAAAGTCTCTACCATTGGTTGAAACTCCTTTGAAGTATATACAATGGTATTTGTATCATTATCATTTTGAATTATAGAAACAAAATTCTTAACATTATATCCATGGTTTCTCAAAAGCTCTATTTTCTTATTAATACGACTCATGCCTAAAATCATAAGTATAGCTTCCTTAAAACCTTTCTTCATCATCTTTGCAGTATACTTATTAAATGCAAAGGTTGTTGTAGAACATACATAGGTAATATTTAATTTTTCTGCAAATAGCTTACCCCAAAAACATAAAGAATCTGATACAATACAATCTGGATTAAACCCTTTAAGTTCATTACATACTTTTTCATCTAAAGCTATAGTAGTATCTGCTATCATCTCAATTAAAGCCGCAAAATCCTTCCCAATTTTTTTCTCATCTCCAGGCTTTAATTCTGGAAGATACTCATTACAACTAATAAATTTTGCACCTGCTCCTTCAATCTTTTCTTTAAATTCATCAAAAGAATAATACCATACTTCATGGCCTCTATATGATAATTCACGCACTACCTCAATTGTAGGATTCGTATGTCCATGTGCAGGAATACAAAAAAATACTATCTTACTCATATTATAATCCTCCCCTTTTAACCCCTCTGCTTAAAAGCTATTACTCCTTAGTTACCACACCAATTTGACCTACAAAATTTATAAGGTCACGTTGATGTACAATGGCAATTCCCCTATCTTCATCTCCTAATATTAATAAATTATCACCAGACTTAATATTAAATAGCTCCCTAGCTTTTTTAGGAATAACAATCTGACCACGTTCTCCAACCACAACGGACCCAAAGAAATGTTTTCCCTTAGGTGGCACAACAACACCTGAATCTTCCTCTGAATGATTAACTAAATCATCCATAGTAACGTTATACAATTTTGCAAGAGCAATACAACTATTTATATCTGGAGTTGACTCTCCATTTTCCCATTTAGCAACAGCTTGCCTAGAAACATTAATCTTCTCTGCCACCTCTTCTTGAGTATATTGATTGATTTTCCTTAATCTTTTCAAATTTATATTAATCATATTTATCATACCTTTCATATTTATTATATTTTTCTTACCCTTCAATGTCTATCAACCAGCATTAACATTCATGTATATATTTATATTGAAATTATAACTTCATTACTTCTAGAAATAGTAGATATACAGAAGATTTAATTACTAAGAAAAAATTTTTATAAGAAAATCATTAATTTTAAAATAGCTACATAAGTTTAAACTTACATAGCTATTTTTATTAATCATTTTATTTATTTTCCAACAATACTTTTGGTTTACTTTTGATTCCCTTTATTCCAAGATTACCATAGATTTCACTAACTGTTCCTGCGGTAATAAATGCATCAATTTGTTCTTTTTTAATAAATTCCATAAGATAAGAAAATTCATTTCGTGTCATTAAACTTTCAATTTCATACTTGCCCTCAGCTTCTAATCCACCTTTAATTGGATATAGTGTTGCTCCACGCTTCATATCTTCTATTATAAATTTACGAATTAACTGATAATCATTAGAGATAACACAAACCCTTTTTCTAGAATTAAATCCTATCATAAAGTGCTCCAATATTAATCCATTGAGATAAGTTCCAATCAATCCTATGATTACCGTTCTTACATCATACACAAAAATTGCGGTACAACAAATAATTGCTCCTGCAATAGTAACTGATGAACCTAAATCAACGTGAAAATATTTGTTTACAATTTTGGCTATAATGTCTAGACCACCTGTTGATGCATTGCGTCTAAATAAAATCGCTTGTGAAAAACTCAAAATCAACACAAAACATATAAGATCTAGCCACTGATCCTGCATCAATGATTGACTCATTGGCCATAACTTTTCTAGTATGGCAAGGAGCGGTGACAAAATCAAAGCTGAATATACAGTTTTAATGCCAAATTCTTTCCCAATAAGAAAGTAAGATAAAATTAATAAAAATGAATTTATAATAAAAATTAATACCGGCAATGGAATGGATGTAAGTAAATTAATTACTATTGATAAGCCAGTAATAGATCCAACAATTAATTTACTTGGAATCAAAAAGAAATGTACAGCTAATGCTCCAATAAACATACCTAATGTTAATATAGGTATTTCCTTAATAAAAGATTTTACCCTTTCCCCCATTTTATCTCTCCTCAACCTTTAAGCTAACCGTTTATTTTCAAATACGATTAACTTATTATAATTTAAATAATAAAATCGTTTACATGATTAATTTTAACATAAATACCTATATTTCGAAATGATAAATTTAACTTTTTTTAAAAATTTCAATTAATATTTTAAAGAATAAAATAATTAATTTTATTTTATAATTGAGATTTGTAATAAAACACCTCTAAAAAGGAGAGTAGATAGATTTGTGAAAACACAAATTTACCTGCTCTCCCTTTTAACTATTTAAATTAAGTTGGTACTTTAATATTTCTCAAAGTACTAAAAAGGTATTAATTAAAACTATTAAAATTCTTAAAAAACCTGAAAACATTACAAATCGCTATGATATTATTCACTTACTAGCCCATATGCAGTAATCTTACGTATGCGATAGGTTACAAGCATAGAAATTGCATAGGATACTATTACTATACCAACATCGAACAACATACTCCATAGAGGGGTTACAATAAAATTTACCTTCATTATGCCCATAGCCTTCATGGGAACCGCCATTATTGCATTGGTTTGAGTCATTCCTAACAAACTTCCTAGGCACACTCCTGTAATAATCGGAGGCAAGAATCCCATGGAAAGCTGGTGCATAAGCTGCAGAGTTGTGAACCCAAGTGCTTTTTGTATGCCAAGGTCATGCTTCTTCCTAATCACTGAAGAATTAATAACAAAATATAAAACAAGCATAACTACAAATATTGTAACTACTAATATGCTAATACCAACCTTGGATACTATACCTGTGTAAAGACCTATCCCCTGTTGAACCTCTTTGTCCAAATCAACTACTTTAAGAAAATCATCACCATAAAGTTTATCAATTTCCATTTTAAATTCTGAAGATTTAATATCCTTATCAAGATATATTTGAAAGTCCCGCTGCTTAAACTCTTGATTAAGACTTAAAATACCATCGCTCCTAATATAGGCAATATTAAATTTACCCATATAGGACCCTTGGCAATAACCTGTTATAATATACTCACTCTGTTTATCATTGACCTTCAAAATAATACTATCACCTATGTTCTTTTTCACCCTTTCAGCCAAATATCCTGAAATTGCAACTTCATTGCTGTGAAGTGGGTATCTACCCTCATAAATAGTACTGGTTTCTTTCATAGAATAGTCATCCATTACATATGTAGCTACTTCGTAGCTATCTGAGTTCATCATTACTATATCAAGAAACTGAGCCTTTCGTACTCCCTTCATATTTTTTATATTCTCAACCACAGATGTATTATCTACAATAGGATTACAAACTGCAATAACACTAGACAATTCCACACCTGGAATTTCTTTAAAGATTTTTGTGTCTATTACTGAGTTATAAAACATACTTAATGCAAAGGTACCTGCAAAGGAAACAACTAGGAATATCATACCTATCATTAGGCTCTGTTTCATGTTCTGTAACATCAACTTTATAGATAAAACAAAGGGAAGGCTTCCCCTTGACTTGTGAAGGGGCATATAGTTCTTTCGGAAACTATGAGTTATTATTCCGCCCCTTAATGCTACAATTGGATTCAGCCTGTTAATACGACTTGAAGATATGAAGGAAACCAATATCACCACCAACAATATAACAAACAAGGAAATACTGCTAATCATACCGTCAAACCCCTGCACCCACATAAGACCCGACTGATGTGCAAAAACCTTTGATATTGCAGGAGTTGCTAGGTAAGACAGTGTTATACCCATCATGCTTCCAACCAAGGCAATTAATGAAAACTGTATAGTGATTGATGATATTATTTGCCTACTGGTGTAACCAACTGCCTTTAATGAACCTATCTTAGTCATATCCTCCTCTATGCTATTCTCAATTCTAAACCTTACAACAATAAGACATACAACAACGATTATTGCAGCAAAGACCATCATCATTACGGAAACAATGTTTGCCATAATTGAACGAGATAATCTCACAACCCCCTTATCTAAACTGAAAAATATGCTTACGTCATCAGTTAGTATATTAGGATTTTCCTCCTTTATTATCTCCTTTATTCCATTTTCAACATCCATATTATTTTTTCTTACATTTGCAAACGTAAGTGACGCTTTATATTTTACTCCTAGCTTTTCAACAACCCTATCATAGGTATCACTAGGTAAGTAAACCCCCATAACCACTGTATCTAGGGAACTGAAAAATATATCCTCTGTAAATCCTTTAATGGTAAAAGTCATGTCTACATCCTCAAAACTCACCTTAAGTTTATCATTCACTTTATATCCCCCATCAATATTCATTACATAGGGTAGGTATATGGACATTGAGTCAGGAGATTCATGCTCTCCAACGAATTCCCATTTTGAAAAATCTCTCTTCTGGTCTACATCATTGATGAGAAAATTAAATTCACGGTTATCATTGTTGTAAGGAATGGTTCCTTTTGCCAATAAGGAACTTTCCTTTTGGCTTCTTTTAATATTATCATTGCTTTTGATGTATTCACTCACCCTTTGACTATATAAGCTTTCCGGCATTAAATAATATTCATCAGAAGAATTTAGCTCCTCAGTTACCTTTTCAAAGTAGCTTCCGAAATTTACAAACACCAGAAGTCCTAGATTAAGTAGCATAGCTGCAATGATAAACATGAAAAGAATGGATACTGTATGCCCCTTGGTTTTCTTTATATTTGCAAAACTCAGCATTAATATCTTTCTCAAACTTACCACCCCATTTCATTGAGAAATCCTTGGAGTTTGTTATGACGCTCCTTGTCCCCACTGACATAGCTTCCTAGGTCACATACTCCCTTAATAGCACCATCACGCATATATAAAATACGATTTCCACGCCTTGCGGATTTTAAATCGTGAGTAACCATGATTATGCTTTGACCACTTCTGTTCACTTCAGTTAAAACATCTAAGGCTGCCTGTCCTGCCGAAGAATTAAGTGCTCCCGTAGGTTCATCTGCGAAGACCACCTTGGGATTATTAATTAATGCCCTTACAATAGCGGCACGCTGAGCCTCGCCTCCAGATAATTGTGATGGAAACTTACTCCATATGATTTCAGTTAGTCCCACTTGTGTAAGAAGATCCTTTGCCCTATCTGCAATTGTCTTTCTATCACTACTTATAAGGAGACCGCTTACAAGGATATTATCCAGTATGCTCATATTATCCATAAGAAATATTTGTTGGAAAACAAAACCGCAGTTTAATCTTCTAAAAATTGCAAGCTTATCATTTGATAACTTTGAAATTTCATTTTCCCCAAATTTTATAGAACCGAGAGTTGGTTTATCCATTCCTGACAGGGCATAAAGTAGTGTTGACTTTCCTGCACCAGAGGAGCCCATGATTACCGTAAAATCTCCCTGATATATTTCAATATCAAGGTTCTTAAGTACATGCTGTTGCATTCCTCCGTTTGAAAATGTCTTGCAGAGCTTATTTGTTGATATAATAACATTCCCCATGATAACATCCCTTTCAATAAAAAAATAAGACTGTTTTACTTACAGTCCTATTATAGTTGAAAATTCCTTAACAGGTCTTTACCCAATCCTTAACTAATCCTTAAATCTTTTAAGTTCTTAAATTTTAAGCAATTAAAAGTTTTAACAACACAGTGAATCCATCAACTGAGTTTTCGCAGTAAATGTCTCCCTCCATTTTTTCCATCATATACTTAGAAATATAAAGTCCTAATCCAGTGCCTCCCTTTTCCTTAGAGTTTTTAGCCCTATAGAACTTATTAAATATCAGAGGCAGCTCCTCCTCTGAAACTCCTCTACCATAATCCTTAAATCCTATCTCAAGGTATTTCCCTTTAATAACTGAAGAAACATAAATAGATGTCCCTGCGTATTTATAGGAATTACTAATTATATTGTCAACAACCTGAGATAACCTTAACCCATCTGCTAAAATTATACACTCAGCAATGCCTCCAATATTTGCTTTACAATTATAATCTGCCGCTCTAATCAAATCATATAGAACCTGACTAGATTGCTCAGTGACTATAACCTTTAGCTCCTGCAATTCCTCTAGTGTGGCGCTGAACATATTTGTTATTAATGTATTTATCTGATCAGCCTTTGAATTAATTATTTCCAGCTGCCTCCTTTGGTTTTCATCGGAAGTCTTTACATGCATAACTTCAGTAACAGCCTTTATTGACGCCACTGGGGTTTTGATATCATGACTCAGTGAAGCAACAAGTTCTTTTTTACTTTGATTAGCAAGCCTTTCATTTTCCCTTGCCTTATTAAGCTCCTCCCTCATGAGGTCAAAGCTTTCTGTAAATGCACCGAAGAAATTATTTTTGTCCATATCTAGAGGCATATCCAAATTGCCCTCTGCAACATGTCGTGCAAAGCCCTGGAGTTTTCTAAAGGGATATAGAATACACCTGTCAATAAAAACTAAATATAAGCTACAAAATGCTGCAGCAACTATTATTACACAAAGGGTAAAAATAAGAAGTAAATTTCTAAATTTTATCCATTCATTATTTGTATTATTATATATTATTACTTTTCCAAGTACCTTATCCTGAGATTTCACATCAACTATAGTGTCCCTATTACGTATTGCTGAACTTAAATCATTGTTTAATCCATCTCTTGTAGCTTTGATAAAACGATTTTCATTGTCCAGTACTACATAATCTATTTTATAGCTCAAACATGGCAACTCTGCATATTCCAAACTGTCCCATCCCTTTGCAAGAGACTGAGCAATATCATTTACCTTAGGCACTTCAATTTCAGTTTTCCCTTTATAGTTAAACGCAAAAAATATGAGGCTTGTACAAGTTAAAAGAACAATGATACTTATAACTACTATTCTTTTAATGTTCATATGAAGCTCCCATCTCAAAGACATATCCAGTGCCCCAAACAGTTTTGATATACTGTGGTTCATTAGGATTTTCCTCAATCTTCTCACGAAGTCTTCTTATATGTACATTCAAGGTTCCTTCCCCTGTAATTGCATCACCCCATACCTTTTGAAAAAGCTCATCTTTTGAAATGGTTCGGTTTTTGTTTTTAACCAAATATGATAACAGTCTATATTCCATTGATTTTAATTTTACTTCCCTACCATCTACCATAAGCTTTTCCATATCTAAATCAATAGAAATTCTACCAAAACTTACAGTACTGGCATAGTTAGACTTATACCTTTTTAAAACAGTTTTAACCTTTGCCATCAGTATATTTAGGGAATATGGCTTTTGAATATAATCATCTCCACCAATGTTTAATGCCAAAAGGACATCATCATCACTTGTTCTAGCACTGATAAATAAAATTGGTGTATCCATTGTTGTTCTCAATTCTTTGCAAATTTCAAAACCTGAGGATTGTCCTAGATTGATATCCAGCAATATTAAATCAACCTTATTCTTCAATAAAAAATCAAAACATGCTGTTTTATCTGATACCCAAAAGGTTTTTACGCCGAACATGTTGAAAAACTCACAGGTACTTTGAGACAGTGCCTCCTCATCATCTACTATTAAGCAATCATATCTTGGCATTTAGCTTTCCTCCATAAATACTATATTTTTTTATGTATTTAAAACAAACTTAACATAAAATATTCTTATCCACACCTCTTGCAACTTTTCAAAGTAATAATCCACAGTTCTTACTTCAGCTGTTAACATTTTTCCTCCACCACTATAGGTCTAAAAGTTAAAAAATATCTTGTAAAAATGTAAGTATATTAGACCTAGTAAACTAAAGAAATGCAAATAAAAACCCTACTATCCGTAAAGTTAGATAGCAAGGTATTATACTCTAACCAGCCAGTTTACCTACCATAGCTTTCATCAAGTGAAGTATTTATTCAATCTTCTTTTTTATCTCTTTATATATAATAGCAACTTCAGTAGCTATTACAATGGGAATTGTCATCATTAAAGGATAAAAAATGCATTCAAACCAATCTAAGTTTTTGTGCATTGTAAAAGTAAGAATCACTTGTATAATAAACAATAATGTAAAGATTAGAAAAAATCTTTTTAACACATTATTTAACCTTCTCGCCTTTTTTAACTCTTTAAAAATATTAAATAATTGAATAATACCAATAATTATCATTACTATAGATGTTAAGACAAATATTGCTATGGAAAATAACGCAAAATATCTAACATATGAAAGTTCAGATAATAATGTAATAGCAACAAAAATAAAGAATGCTACCAGTGAGACTATTGCTGTTATTTGCATACTATTAAGAATTATATCCATGTAATCTTTTGAAGGCTTTTCTTTATAGTTTAAAGTCTCCAATTCCTTTGAAATCTCTTGCCAATTCTTTTTAAACTCATTTCTTTCCTTCACATACCAATACCAATTAATAATAGTCCATATGATTGTTATTACTGTAAGAATTATTGCAACAGTTGGATCTTTAATTTCTCTTTCTATAAAATATCTAAAGATAAGGTTTAATGGTGGTCCAGAACATATAATTGTGTTCCAAATTGGCCAATACAGGTCCGGTTTTAGAGCTTCCTTTAATTCTCTAACTATTTCTAATTCATCATCATCTTGAATCATTTGCTTTTTAATCTCCTAAATTCATAATTTCTGAAACACAAAAGAGCTGTCACAAAACAGATATATTTTGTAATTCTCTTTAAATTATTTCAAAACATTTTACAATAACGACCTGATTCCATTATATAGTATTTGGTTAATTTAGTATATAAATAATATGCATATCATTGTAGAATTTACAGTATATTACTTTACATATGTTCTTGATGATCTATTACCATAAAGATTATTACCTTATCTGATTTATTTCTGATAATATTGAAAAACCAGTAAATACTATCTATAGAGGTGGTTAAATGACAGAAATAGAAAAAGCCTATATAGCTGGAATAATTGATGGAGAAGGAAGTATTATGTTACAGCGTTTTCATACAAATCAATATCCTGCACCTTGCGTATCAATAGCCTCAACTACTATAGAATTATTAACTTGGCTAAAAGACACCATTGGATATGGAGTAATAATAAAGAAAAAAAATTATAACCCGGAAAAACATAAGTTATCTTATTCATTTGTAATTAAGCAGAATAATGCTATTAAATTACTAGAAGATATTTACCCTTACTTAATTATAGAATCTAAAAGAAAACGTGCAGAAATGATAATAACTCAGTATAAAGCTCTTACCCCTAGGAATGGTAGGTATACAGATGAACAGCTTACTAAAAAAGAGATGTTTTATGAGGAATTCATTAATGTAAAATAGCTACATCAGATTAAAGCTGATGTAGCTATTTGTTACTGGTAGAAGCAAAGCACGATGGGTTAAATCCACAAACATATTTGAAGTTCACATTTAATAATGCTCATTTGAGTCATATTTATTATCTGATATTAATATTACAGAATTAATTAATGTACATCTATTAAAATAATATATATTCTAAGATCATTTTATTTTCTTTATAATTTATTCATACATTTAATCCACTTAGCCTTATTTATTTTTACATATTCTATATCTATCTATTTTCCAACTTGTTTATAATTTTATAACAAGTTACAGACTTAATAGCTAAAATTTCTATAATTACGCCTAAAATTTTATATTAAATCAGTTATTTAACATACAATAATAAAAATATTATAATAATATTATTCTTAACTATCAATATAGGTTTGAACTTGTATACCTTGATTTTATTAATATTACTTTTGTTATGTCTTCTATATTAGCATTCCAATTTATAAAGCTATTTTTAAATTCCTTAATAAACTTAAAATAGCATTTATCCATTTCCCCTTTTGGAGTTTTGCCTGATATTCTACTTTTAATAATATCAATTTTCCCCTTAGTTTCTTTTGATATTATAGATGAATTATAAAAATCATTCATTAAAATAATATCAAAGTCATACAATAAATCTTTTATGTCAATACCACTATCATCTTTTTCTAAATAATTTTCTGCTTTATTAAATACTATATCATTTATAATTTGCTTAGTCTTTTTATATTTATATTTTCTATTCTTAGTAGCTACATAAAAAGTAATTACCATTAAAGCAAAATAATCTTTTTCTTCCAGTAACCACGAAATAAATATATCTTCTGGCAAATCCTTTTCAATAAAAGTTAGGATTACAATTATATTTTGAATATCTATAAAGTTTCTTTTATTGTATTTAATTATTTCAAATAATTTTTTATAAATAAAATCCTCAATATTACTAAATTCATTTTTAAATTTATATAATAAAGTTATATAAATTTTACATAACTTTATTGTATTATTGCAACATAAGTTAAACGAAACAAAATAACTAATAAAATCAATTAGTCTAACAATATTATATTCTTTAATCTCCTTTTTTTGATCCTGAATACAATTAATAACATTTTCTAAGTTCCTATCTATGTATGTCATTAAATATGATACAATATATGTTGCTTGCCTTCTATTTTTAATTAATAATATTCTAATTGTTTCAAATATATTTCTATCATTAAATTTAACTTTCTTTATTAAAATCCAATCTTCTTTACTCTTATCTATTTCTCTAAGTTTAAAGGTTTCTCTATATTTATTTAAATTCATTTTTAAATCTGTTATCCATATTTGTTCATCAAAAAAAGGGCTATTATAAGTACAAACTTTTTGATTGTTAATACTAAGCTTAAAGCTAAATAACTCTTCTTTATATATTTTTTCTACAATATCTAATACATTTATCGTATTAGAAAAGATAAAAATATCATCCATAAATCTATATACTTCATATTTTTCATCTTTTGTTCTCTTTGCTACATTCATATCAATTCTGCAAAGAATTATTTCTGCTACAATTCTTGAAAATTCTGGGCCCACAACTATACCATTTGTTTCTGCATAATTACAATACTGCATTAATTTATCTAAATTAGCCCCCAATTTACTCCCTTTATTTATGGTAAGTTTCGCTTCTTCTTTTGATCCTAAAAAAGCCCATTCAATTGAATGTGTATAAATATTATAGAAACATTTACTTATATCTAACTTTCTTAAATAACTATACTTAGCCTCTAAATTATTTAACATGTATGATGAATAAAAATCTGTAATTTTTACAAATGGCTTTTTTATATAATAACTATCTATGTAATCATAATATTCATTAGATGATTCATCTATATCTTTTTTAAATATTTTTTTAAACTGTGTTTCAACATATTCCTTTTCTTTTAAATATTTAGAATTAATTTTTTCAGGTCTCCTCAACGAAAATCCTTCATTTAAATTAAAATAATCAATAATACTTTCATCATATAACTCTAAAAACTTTAGAATATATAATTGTCCCAACGGATGACATAAGCTCAAATCTCTATCTTCATTATCGCTTTTATATACTTTAAACCAGTATGGTTTAGTTCTATAGATTGTGTTCCAACAAATTTTATCTATTTTACTCCAATTGTTATCTATTCTTATAAAATTACTTAAAGCATCATTACTATATATTAGAGGTATTTCATATGGAATTGTATCAGTCTTAAGTATTGATAGTTTGTCTATATTACACATATTTTCACTTCTTTCCTTTATATACATTTTATGATATAATTATGTAGGATTTATGGTTGCTAAGTCAAGTTTTTACATAATATTTGACACTATTTCTAATCTATTTGATTTATCTATTTAGATTGGTCTTACACAAATGTTTTAAGCGACATAAATCCATCTTAATTAATGGAGGTACTAAACTTTGTTAAGTGAATTATCTAAAGATACAATAATAAATTATTTTTATAAGTTAAAACCTTCTCTTAAAACTGGTAGTGATAGAATTACTCCAAAAAAATTTGAAAGTATTATTTGTGATGAATCTAAATTAATAATAAATAAAATAAATAACAAAACATACAAATTTTCAAGATATACTAACATCATTGTAAAGAATAATAGAAAAGTTTACTCTCCAACGATAAGAGATAGAATAGTTTTAGATATACTTAAGGATATACTAATTAAAAAGTATAAAATAAAATTTCAAGATAGAAATAAAATATGTTCAAAGATAAAGAGAACTTTAGAAAATGGTTGTAATTTTACTATTATAAGGTTAGATATACAGGATTTTTATGGTTCTATACCTCACTACTTAATGTTTAAAAAGCTAAAATCTTCATCTTTATTATCTGATGCAGAATATCTGTTAATTAAAAAAGCTCTTTCTCAATCAAATAAAGGAGTTTTACAAGGACTACCTATTAGTAATTGTTTAGCCGAAATCTACCTTGAAAGCTTTGACAAAGAAGTAAAGGCTATCAACTCAAAACTTTGTTATTTTGCAAGATATGTAGATGATATTATATTAATTTTTAATGGATATCTTTTGAATAGCGAAATAGATACCATAAAGGCAAGAATTAATTTTATCCTATCAACTAAATTAAAACTCGACTTAAATGAAAGTAAGTCTGTAGATGTCAAACTAAATGATAAATCTTCATTTGAATATTTAGGATATACATTTAAATTAAATTTCGAATTCTATTCCAAAAAGAACTATTACAATAAAATTACACTTGATATAAGCCCTAAAAAAATAAATAAAATCAAAGATAAACTTAGTAAATACTTTTATGACTACTCAAATGATAATAATTTTAATCATCTATATCAAAGATTAACATTTATAACAAGTAGTTGTTATGGACTAAAGTTTAAACAATACTATAAAAATAATAAATTAGACTCTTACAGAGAAAAAATATGTTTTGGTGTTTTAGATAGCTATCATTTTGCTACTTCTAACTCTTTTGATTTATTAAATGCACATATTACATTTTTAATTAAATTTAACGCTTCTAAATTTAATAATAAACAAAAAAAACTTCTATTTAATTGTAAATTTAATAATGAAAAACCACACTTCATTAACTTCCACAAATTTACAAACGATCAGTATATCAATTTAATAACCCAATTAATTCCTACTTATACTCCACCTACGTTAAATACACGTCATACGGTTATATATGACTATTTCTGTTACTTAAATGCCTAATCTTTAATTTTATTATAAATAAAAAACCTCGACAACACATTTCTGTATTGTCGAGGTTTTCATGGTGGAGGCGAAGCACTACCTTTAAAATCCACCATAAACACTTTCTATTCCATTCTTACTATAATTCATCCTCATCCATTCTTTTGAATTCTTCTGTGACATCTAGTTCATAATCACATTCAGGGCATAAAAGCGTTGTTTTATTATAATCAACATCTAATTCTAACTCAGCTCCACATTCAGGACATTCTCTTGGAAGTTTTGCTATTTCATCATTATCATCATTATCGTCACTTTCCTCACAGAAGCGTACATGTTTTTCAAAACACCTTTCACAAATTTCTATTCCACATTTTGGGCAATTGCTTATTTCATCTGGATGAAAATAACCTGCACATAATTCACATTCAATCATTTTTATAATACCTCCTATTTATTTTATAAACATATTATAAACAATGATATTTTTCTTTGCTATGGACAGAAATCCGTAAATTTTTAATCTTTATATATTTTTCTAAAACTTTTCAACACTTTACTATCCCAAGACTTATTTTTATTTACATGCTGCATTTCTCCAAAATACTCTTTAAAAAAGTCATTACACTCATAAAAATCAAGGCATATGTTTTTACTTTCTAATTCTTCAAGTATAGATTTTCTTACAAAATATTTACTTAAATTCAAATTATATATTTCTTTAGATATCGAATCAATCACTCTAGAATCTTCAATATATTTATTAGTATATTTTTTTATTCCAAGTATAAACTTATTTTGGAGTCTATTTCCCTGACAATTAACACTAAAAAAAGCTTTAAATGCATCAATATCTTTACTTTTTTCTTCCAAACTCTTATTAACTATACTAATAGCATTTGCAATTAAATATCCAGTTTCTAATCTACAGCTATTTTCAAGCTGAAAATATTGAACACTCCTCTCAAAATAATTATCATATGTTTTGTTAATTCTATCATAGACTTTATCTATCTCTTCAAGTGCACTTACTAATTCAATATTACTTACACTCTTACTACTTTTAATTCTATTATCTCGAATGTATTCAAATATCTTAAATTCATTTAAATCTAATAATTGATTTTGGTGAAATTTTCTTATTTTATGTCCTGTAAACCTATCTTTAATATTTTCTAATTCCACATATTCTACATCTACGCCATTATTATTCATAATACTTAAATTATCATTATATTTTCTAAAACTTTTGTATGTTCTTTGGGTTTTTTTATAGTCTTTATTCGAATCTAAATCCATATTTCCCTCATTATCCTTTTCTGTTTGATTTTTAAACATATTAGATAATGCTACTCTTTCACTATGCTTATTATAATTTTCATAGTATATTTCAAATATGGTTTGATTCAGCAATTCCTCATAATCTATAATAAACATTTCATCAATAAATTTTTTCATTGTATCAATATCTCTAAACCCAAATGTATTCAATAAAATACTCTCTACTCTTTTTTTAATATATTCCAAACTATACATGTAATCCTCCCTAACTTCAATTAAGATTCATCAATCTTACAAACCCCATAATTATATACATATTCTATATATTAACACATTAATAAAATTAATAAAGTTTAATAATTTTATACTCTAATTAAGTTTATAAGATATAGAACTAGTATATCTTATAAACTTTCTATTCTAACCAACTTTTATATAAAAGCTTTGACTATATCTTTCATATAAGCTATACCTTTTAATCCTACTAACAACCTCTACTCCTCCACTATTTTTGAAATCGAGTAGGAGGTAGATAATTATTTTATCTACCGACCTCTCACACCACCGTATGTACGGTTCCGTATACGGCGGTTCCTCAGTTTATGCTCTTACAGTTTCGTAATAATCCAAGAAAAATGTATAACCTGCATTTCTTAACCTCTTATCGGTTATAGTGCAGTTTACTATTTGGCTATTGGCTATTCGCCAGCAGCCTTTTCTAGTACATGAATACTTTCTAGCATCATTATATTTTAATCCAAGTTTTCTAAGCATTATATATCTTGTTTTGACTTTCTTCCATTGTTTCCAAATGTACATTCTGATTCTCCGCCTTAACCATTGGTCAGTGGTAGTAAGCATCTTTTTCATATCTGCAAGTTTAAAATAATTTATCCACACTGTTACGTATTCTTTTAACTTCTTTTTAAGATTTTCGTAGCCTAGTGCATTATTTCTAGCAGTTATTTCTCTAATTCTATTTCTCATTTTTGCTACACTTTTTGAATGTACTCTGGCTTTAATGCCTATTTTGCTAGGATAGAAGCCATATCCAAGAAACTTTATTTTCCCAATGTATGATACACTCATTTTCTCTTTATTAACCTTGAGTTTTAACTTATTCTCAATATATGGGATTATATGTGTTAGAATCCTTTCTGCGCTTCTTTTGCATTTTGCAAATAGAAGTATGTCATCTGCGTACCTTACAAATCTTATTCCTCGCTTTTCAAGTTCCTTATCTAGTTCATTAAGCATTATATTACTGCATAATGGGCTAATATTTCCCCCTTGAGCTAACCCAATATCTGTTACTTCAAACCTTTTATCTACGATTACACCTGCTTTAAGGTATTTGTTAATTAGCGATACAACTCTTCCATCTTTCACTGTTCTTGAGATTATCTCAATCATCTTAGACTGGTTTACTACATCAAAGAATTTCTCAAGGTCCATGTCTACGACATAAGTATAACCCTCATTCGCATATTCACAACTTTTCTTAGTAGCATTTTGTTCACTTCTTTTAGGTCTGAATCCATAGCTTGTTTCACTAAACTGTGGTTCAAACATTGGTGATAATATTTGCATTGTAGCTTGTTGGATTACTCTATCAACTGCTGTCGGTATTCCTAACTTTCTCATTTTTCCGTTGCCTTTTGGTATTTCTACCCTTCGGACAGGACCTGGGCTATATTTACCCTTTTTGATAATTTCCCTTAACTCATTACCATTGTCTTTGAGATATTGTAGAAGATTCTCTACTTTCATCCCATCAACTCCGTGTGCGCCTTTATTTTTCTTAACTTGCTTATACGCTTTATTAAGATTTTCGGCGCTTAGAATTTGCTCAAGGATTCTATCTCCTCTACTGTCGGCATTGGTGATGTTGTTTTCAGTTATCCTCTTTTCAGTAAGCGCTCCGTCATACCCTTAATGTTCCGCATTATCTCTTTGGCGGCAGCCATTGCTTTGGCAATGTATTCTACTTTTATTTGTCCCGATTTCGGTAACTTTCATTTACTTTCACCTCCTAAGGTTCAACCCTTCATGACATCGTCGACTATGTCACTACTATGATATCTGCTGACTTCTCATGATAAATCTTGTTTCAACCATACTTCACAAACTCGTTCCATATGTCCATGAGACCTCCCCAGGTAAGAACGCAGTCTTTCCTTCCATATATCTGCCACATTTACACCATAGACTTCCGGATAGTTTAGGGTTTTGGTTTGTTTGGCAACCTTGCCCAGTCTATGTTTGCCTGATGTGATTTCTGTTCGTTAGACCAGAAGTTTGTCGCTGGCTTTCTTCAGATTCCTCGTCACCAAGGACACCCTTGCCTTTAACTATGCATTTGGCACTATCAACCCATGCTCTGGACTCTCACCCGTTAGACTACGCCCATGCTAGGCTCACCAATAAAAACCTTACTTGCACTTTATACAAGTAAGGTTCTGATTTTAAATACACTAATTTATTCACTTATTAAAAAATCTTTTAAACAAATTTGGATATTGTTCTGGCTCAATTTTGTCAACATTAGGTCCTTTTCTTTCGTAATATTTTCCATCATATAATGCTGGTTTTTCAGTTGCTTTTATTCTAAATACCAAAACAGATTTATCATAATAATTTATTATTTTAATGTTTCTACATATCTCACTTTTATAATCATCTTCTATTGGCTCTGCTTTAACTAATTGTATAATCTTTTGAGAATAACTATCTAAATCACTCTTATAATTCATAGCAACCTCTCCATTTACCCCAGTTATATAAAAACCATTATACTTATGAGCCTCAATATTATATAACTTCTCTATATCATCCTTATCATTAGCATTATCAGCTACTCCAACAATTACATATCCTATATTTTCAGGTCCATTGTTAGCCATCGCTGTAAGTGTTTTAATTACTTTACTAAAAGTTCTTTTTCCAAACTCTCCATTTATTTCAAGTCTATGAAATCCTTGTTTAAAATCATATAAACTCTGTTCTGTCTTAGATTGCATGAGAATATTTTCTAGTTCAATTGCCCATGAAGCTATAGCAGGGTCTTCTTCATTACTTTTTACAAAAGACGATTCTAAAATACCAGAAATACCCTTTACATTATTTTCACGTTCTATAGCACTCCATTTTCCACCGCCAGCACTTAAGTTTATATGTTTTTCTCCTATACTATCAAGATTGCTAACTAAATTTTCTATATTGTTTATTCTCATATTCTTCTTAATGAACAAATCATGTAAGGCTAGAAAAATCACTTGAAAGTATCTCGGAATTTTATTTGATTGTGGTGTCGAAAATATTAACTGACTAAATGATTTTTTAGATAATTTTAATATTCTATTTATTTCTGAATATACTAGCATAAATTGATTATTTAAAACATCAAGAGTTATTTTTTTAACTGCATTCTCTATTTCAATATATCTTTTATTATCTTCACCCATAACTCCAAAATACTCATCTAATACATCACTATTTGATGGCGGCTTAACTTGAAGTGCCATATATGCAATAATATCTGCAATTATTTCTTCATCTTTTGATTCTCTAACATTCTCTCTACGTAAAATTCCCTCCTTTACCCAAAATATTTCATTTACATCTATTCCATATTTTAAATCTTTATTAGTTATACTAATTTCCTTCATGTTATTTAAATATAGTATATCACTAGCAGAAACATCCCCTCTAATCTTATATGATATTTTCCTAACAACCTCTGCAAATTTTCCTGTAGCCCCTGCTGTTCTTAGTTCTTGCTTAGATAAGTGTCTTCCATTTGAATTTATTCTTCTAAAAATTTCATCTATATTATTTAATCCATCATATCTATATATTGATAGTGGTAATAAATAGCTTGCTATATTTTTGCAAGTTTCTCTATTAAGTTTAGGATATCTTTGTTCTAACTCACCTTTGTCCAGTAATAATTTACTCTCAGCCATTGTTTCTAAATCGAAATATTCTCCTTCTAAAGTAAAATCTCCTTCGATAAAAGAAGCGAGTGCATTAAGCCTTTGCATACCATCAATTATTTCATACCGATTCAAGTCCTTATATGAAACTTCTCCCAAAAGTATTAATGGAACTGGAAATCCTTTTATTATTGAATCTATAAATGCTTGCTTTTCTTCTATTGACCAAACTAATTTTCTTTGATACTTTCTATTTGACAACAACTTCTTGCTTATGTAATAGTCGTATATCCTCTGTACATTTTCACCACGTATAGAAAGTTCTCTCTCTGTATTTGTTGACATGCTTTATATCACCCCTTAAACCATATTATACCACAAACTTTGCTATTAGTTGCTATATTTATCATTACCTAATACTTGATACTATTACTACATTAATAAAGTACTTGTAGTTCAGATTCACTATAAATAATGCATAGTCTACCCCCATCATATTAAACCATAAAAATTCCAAGTCATTTATGGTACTGTTCAGCTTTTATAATTCTAAACAATTTTCCTTATAAATGGGTAAAACCCTCGACATTTCTGTCGAGGGTTTTCATGGTGGAGGCGAGGGGACATATCCTTCCTACATCTCTGCAGGTATTGACTATATCTCTGTCCTATATTCTCCTTATTAAATTTTAATACTGTATAGGACACTTGGCGTATTATAGAAGCATAGTTTACTTTGATATCTTCTATCCTAGTATTCCATAGATTGCTCCTTAGGAACCTATAAGTCGATACACGGCTGTTGAATTTCTTCACATACCACTCGGTATTGCCGTCAGCACCATCTGTTACGGTTTCACCGATAAAGCCAAGTTTTCACTTAGAAATTACTCTCTAAGGCGACTCTTTTGAATCGAACCCCTGTCCGAAAGCCATTCCACATAAGCATCTCCGAGTGCAGTCTCTATTTTAACATTCCCTCCATAGAACCCCTAGAGACCGGGTTTCTACTTCAGTAGCTTCATAAATTCCGTTCCATGGTCAAAGCTTTCCATGGCTCGGTTCCCCACTAATCGGCGCCCTATCCTAAGCCGTGGGACTCAAAGGTAGGACGAGCGGCTATATTAAGCTGCTAATGCAAAATTGTCTTCTGCGTTTATCTTTAATCCCATAGTTTTTTAAAGCGGGCCCATGAGTTCCCTCTACTCGCTTCCTATATGTCACGTACCCCCGTCGAAACCAGTACGCCCCCATGTTAGGTAGTGGTAATTATTAGTGATTACCACGTATATTCATTATAAACAATATCAATCCTTATAGCAAGTAAAGTTTTGTAAAAAGTTTTATAGTGTTTATGGACATATTTCCTTTAGATTCTACATATGGTATTTGGCAAATCTATATATGTAAAAAAAGTACCACTTTTAATGATACTTTCACACCAAATATAAGTTTATTTTATCGTATATAGGTAAAACTAACTATTTTATATAAGACATATCGCTTAGTCTCTTTATGATGTGTTTTCCATTGTCATCTTCTATAAAATGAGAAACTCCACCTGCAAATCCAAATAAATCACAGTTATTAAGATCATCTGGTTTAAGTCCTAACCACATAGCGTTGAAGATACTTAATGTGTCCCCATGGGAAACAATAATTATATTCTCATCCTCACTGCTCATTATGTCATTGTAGAAAGGTTCTAGACGCTTCCAAGTTTCTCTTCTAGATTCAGCATCTGGTACACATCTATCATCAATTGTCTTTTCCCATGCTGTTTGATTTTCTCTAAGCCATTGTACACTTTTGCCTACAGCAGAACCAAGGTTACGTTCCCTTAGATCTTCATTAATAACGGGTTCTAAGTTTAAATGCTTTGCTACAATTTCAGCAGTCTGTTTTGCTCTTTTTAAGTCTGAAGAGTACATAACATAGACACTATCTTTTGAAAGTTCTTCCTTAAGTTTTATCCCAATGTTATTTGCTTGTTCTTTTCCTAGGTTAGTTAAATCCCAATCTGTCCATGAACCAATCATCCCATTGGTATGATGCACTGATTGAGTATGTTGAATGGTAATTATTCTTTTCATCCCTTACCCCTCCCCCTATTTAAACTTCCCATACTTCATAGCAAAATTCTATTGTGCAAAGGAAACTCCTGCTTATATTCGTTCCATTGAGTAGTTAAAGGGCTGAGGGTTAATAATATAAGTGCTTATTTAATATTTATTTAGATTAGCTTTTTTGCGAAAGCCCCTTTTACCTATATTTTTCTTTCATTTGTCTGTCTATGTCTCTCTTAGCTGCTTTTTCTAGCATTACATCTCTCTTATCGTAATCTTTTTTACCTCTACATACTCCAAGGTTCACTTTTACTTTACCGTCTTTAAGATATAAGCTAAGTGGTATTAGAGTGTACCCCTTTTGAGCCGTGAATCCTAAAAGTTTATCTATTTCTCCTTTGTGAAGAAGTAGCTTTCTTACTCTTAGAGGATCTTTGTTAAATATGTTTCCTTGCTCATAAGGGCTTATGTGCATATTTTTTACGAAGACTTCTCCATTGTATACATCTGCATAGCTATCTCTAAGGTTTGCTTTTCCAGCTCTTATAGATTTAACTTCTGTTCCTACAAGTACTATTCCTGCTTCCATAGCTTCTTCTATGAAGTAATCGTGTCTTGCTTTTCTATTTTCTACTAAAGTTTTAGTTCCTAATTTCTTTGCCATGTTTTCACCTACTTTTATGATTAATATATAATTTTCTCATTATACATGTGATTTTACTAAATTTAAAATGTATTGTATAGTATAACCTATTTTTATTATAACCTAAATTATAAATATTGTAATTATTAACCTTGAAATATATGAATTTTAACTATCTAAAAAGTTTATATCTTAAGTATAATATACAATTTAAAAATATGGAGTTTTTACCTTAATTTTCTTTACCCATTGACTTAGCTACAATATAATATAGTTATATTACATTATAATTGTAGGTTAATATTAGTAATCCTTATTACATATTTAATATAGCCATATAATTTTGAAAAGGTGAGGTTATTTATGAATGAAAAAAATTATTTACAACTAGGTACTGTTTTTATTATTTCAAGTGGATTAATATACACCATTGAAAGATTAATTTCATATTTACATTGGTACTTGTGGGTTGGCCAAAAAATAATGGACATACCTATACCTGGAATAAATATATTTATTTATATATTTGCTCTTATAGGAATTTTCTTCTATATATTAGGTTTTAGAGAGAAACAAAAAAATAAATAAAATATCACTATATATTTCTGTGATAACTTATAATAATTCAATTTCACTAATTTATATATTTTTAGCTTTTTATGTTTTTATGTTCTTATGTTCTTCCCTAGCTAATCCCTTGATACAACTACATTTAAGCCCTCTAGGGAACAGCTGCATTTTAACTATATAAAATTAAAAATATTTATATAGGAAACTTTTTAAATAGCTCTATTTTTATATAGAAAACTATTTACCTATATAACTATATAACTAGAAAACTATTTAACTAGTTGTTGGCGCTGTGGGGGTTTCAGGGATTTCCTCAAAGATTTGGAGTAGAACTTAGAAGAGCTGTCTCACGGTAGAATTTTTTTAAACTCTACTTTGAGACAGCTCTTCCAAGTTGATTTGATTTGATTTGATTTGATGAATTATAAGGATATTTTTTAAATCTGCTGTACCTTAGTTCAACAGAATTAATAACATAATATAAGAAACCCCACTTTTCAGTGGAGTTTCTTCCACTAACTAAAATTAATTATTGTGTCCCTCTATTGCAATTAAACCCCTTTTTACCATGTTGCAATGACAAATCAAAGATTTATTTTCTCGCTTTGCTCGAGAGGAAACTCCTTCTCACTTCGTTCAAATGAGTAAGTTCGAGTAACTAAATCAAAGATTTAGACTTTTACTTAGAACTCTACTTTGTTACCGTAGTAAGTGCATTCAAATAGTCTTTCCATTGTTTTGTCGTCTATTTCTCTTGGGTTTGAGCCTGTGCATGCATCAAGTACTGCATTGTGAGCTATGAACTCAAGATTTACTTTGAAGTCTTCTTCAGTAACACCGTATTCCTTCATTGAGTGAGGAATACTTAGTTTTGTATTTAAGTCATTGATCATTTCTATTAATGAATCAGTTAATTCTGAGTCTGTATTTCCATTTAATTTTAACATTCTAGCTATGTCTGCATATCTATCTTCACATTTAGTTCTGTTGTACTGAATTACATATGGAAGGAAGATTGCATTTGCACATCCATGAGGAATGTGGAATACTGCTCCTGTTTTATGAGCCATGGAGTGAACTATTCCTAGTAGCGCATTTGAGAATGCCATTCCTGCAAGGCATTGAGCCTCGTGCATTAAGTTTCTTGATTTTTCACATCCATTATAAGAATCTATTAAGTGTTCTTTTACCATTTCAATTGCTTTTAATGCTAATGGATCTGAAAAGTTTGATCTTAGTGATGCTGTGTATGCTTCTATAGCATGAGTTAAAGCATCCATTCCAGTATGAGCAACTAGAGTCTTAGGCATTGTTTGTGCAAGTGCTGGATCTATTATTGCTATATCTGGTGTTATATTGAAATCAGCTAATGGATATTTAATTTTAGCTTTGTAATCAGTAATTACAGAGAATGCTGTAACTTCTGTAGCTGTACCACTAGTTGATGGTATTGCAACGAATTTTGCTTTTTGTCTTAATTCTGGTAGTCCAAATGGAATAACTGCTTGTTCAAAAGTAAATTCTGGGTATTCGTAGAATATCCACATTGCTTTTGCTGCATCTATTGGAGATCCTCCACCTATAGAAACTATCCAATCTGGCTCAAAGCTTCTCATAGCTTCTGCACCTTTCATAACTGTTTCTACTGATGGGTCTGGTTCTACCCCTTCAAATAATTCAACTTCCATACCTGCTTCTTTTAGGTAGTCTTCAACCTTTTGCAAGAATCCGAATCTCTTCATAGATCCGCCACCAACAACTACGAAAGCTCTCTTCCCTTTTAAAGTTTTCAGAGTTTCTAACGCTCCTTCTCCATGATATATATCTCTTGGTAATGTAAAACGTGCCATAATATGAACCTCCCTAATACAAACTTTAAATTTTGTTATTTATTTAACATTTATAATTTTAGTATACCACCTTTTTCTAAAAATACTAGTACTTTGTTAAAAATTTATCTGATTTGTTTAACTTTTTAACAATCTTTTTTTGATTTTCACTCTCTAATATGTAAAATTATCCTATATTTTTATTTGTTTCCCTTAATTTATAGCAAATTACATAAAAAAGAAGAGATAAAATCATATTTAATTTAATAAACAAAATTTTATCTCTTCTTATATAATGTTAAATTTTTATCCTTATAGTTTTCTTCTTAACTATATTTTACTCTCCAAAAATTAAATCATCGATGTCTAGGGACATTTCTTCTTCCTCTTCTTCTACTTGTGGTTTAACTATTTCAAAGTAAATGTCGTGGGCATCTATGTCAACCTTAGAGCAAACTACCTTAACTTCATCTCCTAGTCTGTAGATATTCTTAGTTCTCTCACCAACTAAAGCTAGATGCTTTTCATCATAGATATAGTAGTCATCATGAAGCTCACTAATATGAACTAAACCTTCTATGGTGTTAGGAAGTTCAACGAACATTCCAAAGCTAGTTACAGAGGATATGATTCCTTCGAATTCTTCTCCAATCTTATCCATCATGTATTCAGCTTTCTTTAAGTCATCTACTTCACGTTCTGCATCCACAGCCATTCTTTCTGTATCAGAGGATTGTTTTGAAGCATCTATTACAAAGGTTCTTAATCTCTTCTCTCTCTTAGAATTTAATCCTTCATTTATCATTTCCTTTATAATTCTATGAATTACTAGGTCAGGATATCTTCTTATTGGAGATGTGAAGTGACAATAGTATTTAGCAGCAAGACCAAAGTGTCCTACACATAAATGGGAATATTTTGCCTTCATCATAGATCTTAAAAGTAATGTGCTAACTACTGTTTCTTCCTTCTTGCCTTTAACCTTTTCTAGAATCTTTTGAAGCTCCCTTGGATGAATTTCATCTTCTTTAAATCTTACATGATATCCTAGGTTATATACGAATTCGCTGAAGTGTAATAACTTCTCCATATCTGGGTCTTCGTGAACTCTATAAACAAATGGTGCATTAAGCCAGAAGAAGTGCTCTGCTACAGTTTCATTACAGATTAACATAAATTCTTCTATTATTCTATTGGCAATGGCTCTTTCACGAGGTAGGATATCTATTGGTTTACCAGTGTCATCTAGGATTATTCTACATTCTTCAAAATCAAAGTCTATAGCACCTCTTGATAATCTCTTTTTATTTAAGAGCTCAAATAATCTACCCATGTTCTTAAAGTCTTCATGAAGGTGTTTAAATTTTTCTATAGTTTCAGCATCTTCATCTCTAAGAATCTTAGTTACATCAGTGTAAGTCATTCTTTCATTAGTTTTTATTACACTTTCAAAGATATCATGATCTACTACTTTTCCTGTAGGATCAATTTCCATAAAGCAACTAAGAGCAAGTCTATCCACCTTTGGATTTAAGCTACATACTCCATTGGATAGTTTTCTAGGTAGCATTGGAATAACTCTATCAATTAGGTATACAGAGGTACCTCTTTTAAAGGCTTCCTTGTCAAGGACATTATTTTCTCTTACATAGTGTGATACGTCTGCAATATGAACTCCTAGCTTGAAGTTTCCATTTTTCAGAACTTCTACTGAAACAGCATCATCTAGATCCTTTGCATCTTCTCCATCTATGGTAACCATAGTCACATCTCTAAGATCTCTTCTTCTGTCTATTTCACTTTGAGGAACCATATCTTCTATTCTTTCTGCATATTCCTCTACCTGTAATGGGAATTCTTCAGGAAGATTGTGCTTTCTAATTATAGTTAGGATATCTATTCCCTTATCTCCCTTTTCTCCTAGGATTTCAATGATCTTTCCTTCTGGATTTCTTCTTTTCTCTGGCCAGCTAGTGATTTCTACCACTACTATTTGACCTGATTTTGCTCCATTTCTATCATTTTTAGAAATGAATACGTCTTGACCTATCTTTTTATCATCTGGTACAACGAATCCAAAGTTTTTACTATCTTCATAGGTTCCAACTAGTTTTTTATTCTTTCTTTCAACAATTCTGATAATTTCTCCTTCAGATTTCTTACCGTTGTTTTCATCTTTTAATACTTTAACTAACACCACGTCATTGTTCATGGCACTATTTACATTACTGGCAGGGATAAATATATCTGGCCTATCTTCTTCTACAATTACAAAACCAAAACCCTTTTGGTGAGCAGCAAAAACCCCTTTAAGTATACCCATTCTCTCTGGAATACCATATAGCTCTGCTCTATTTTTTATTATTTCTCCATCTTTCTCCATTTCATTTAATAGGTTTGAAAAATCTTTAGATTCCTTTTTACCTATACCAAATATTTTAGACAACTCTTTTAAACTCATTGGTTTATAAGCTTTTTCTTTCATAAAGCTTATAAGTACTTCTCTTATATTCATAATGCACTTCCTTTCATATTTCTCTTATCTTTACGTAATATACCCTATTAATACATACTATTTTTTATATAATGCCAACCATCTCTAAAACTTCCGCTGAAGCTAAGAACTCCGTTATAATTAGTATACCTATTTACTATTATTGCTCTATTAAATTAATGTTATGTGTTTTTTACATTAGATATTTACATATTATATATAGTTTACAGTATATGCTATATAATTTCTATATTTATCCGATAACTACCAGCTCTAATACTCCCATTTTTTTAAAATTGGAGTTAAGAGCTGCTACGTTCCTGGATAACGATTTCCCCTAAAGGACAACGAATTCTAAGTATCAAATAAATTGATACTAAGAATTCTGTTAGTATGCTTCAAAGAAGCTAAGAACTCTGTTTATCTTAGAAAACATATGTTTTCCAAAAATAAATTTTATGCAAGAAAAAACCCATCGGGGGTAACCAATGGGTTTTTTCCTTGCAATAATATACAATTATATTCGACATAAAATAACTTGTATAACCCTTGGGGTTAGGTTATACGTATAAATAAAAAGGGGTTATTTATTCTATTTATATATATATTATATATATAATTTTATAAATTTTCAAGTAAATTTATAATAAAAAATATAAACTAATTGTTAATATTTATACCTTATCTATATTTTTTGTATATTTTCTACACAATACACCAAATTACCTTTTATATTCAATTTAATGTATATACAGTTAATAAATCCCTATAAGTTGTTTAATGCTTCAATTTCTTCTTTAGTAAGCTCCCTATATTGGCCTTCTTCTAAGGTTTTATCCAGCTCCATAGGACCAAATTTAACTCTTTTTAGATATACAACAGATTTATCTAAAGCTTCAAACATTCTTTTAACTTGATGGAACTTACCTTCCTGTATTGTAACTAAAACTTCAGAACCATCTTCTGTAGAAGAAATAATTTCTAACTTTCCTGGCATACACTTATAACCATCATCTATGACAATACCTTTTCTAAAACTTTCAGCATCTTTTTCGTTTACTGGCTTATCTATTTCTGCATAATAAACCTTATCTACATGGTTTTTGGGAGCGATTAACTTATGATTTAAAGCTCCATCATTAGTAAGCAATAAGAATCCAACAGTGTCCTTATCTAATCTTCCCACTGGGAATGGCTCAAAAACTTGATATTCTGGATCTAATAAATCTATAACAGTCTCATCATAATTATCAAAGGTTGCACTTACAACTCCTGCTGGCTTATTTAAAAGTAGGTAAACATACTTTCTATACATTACCCTTTCTCCATTTACTTCAATAACTGCTATCTCTGGATCAACCTTAGTTGAACTGTCCTTTACAACCTCTCCATCAACAACAACCTCTCCATTTTTACAACTAATCTTAACTTCCTTACGACTTCCATAGCCTAAATTTCCTAAAATTTTATCTAAACGTTCCATATCATACCATCCTTTATTAATAGTTTGTTTATATATTAACTCGATATTTAACTTTAATTATTATTAGTCAAAATTCATTTTAACATTACTTTAAAAATAAATCTAATATTTTAAGCTAATTATAGGATATAATAAAGGCTGTTTCAATGAAACAGCCTTGTTATTATATTAAATTATTTATCTTCGCTAAATAATTTTTTGTTTCTGATGGTAGTTTGTAAAAATCACTGGAGTTACTTATTCCTCTGGATGCCATATTTCCTGGTCCAAAGTTATATGCTGCTAGTGCCATGTTTAGGTCATAATTATAGGTTTTAAGATAATCCTTTATGTGTCTTGTACCTGCATCAATATTTTGCTCTATGTTAAAAGGATCATTAACTCCATAGTGCTCTATGTTGCAAGGCATTAACTGCATTAATCCTTTAGCTCCTGCAGGAGATACTGCATTAGGATTAAAGTTTGATTCTGTTTTAATTATAGCTCTTATTAAATTCGCATTTACTCCATATTTAGTTGAAGCATCTGCTATGGCTTTTTCAATTCTTTCAGAGTCAGTACCTGTAGCACTTACCACTGTGGAAGGTGTTACTCCTCCTATAGCTCTTACAATAACATTGCTTATATCATTTATACCAGTAGAAGTATTATTATAAGCTCTATTATTTTGATCTATTCCCTGCTGAGTTTGTCTCTCTTTTTCACCCATGGCCTTTAGTAAAGATGCCATGATTAAACTAAATCCACTAGTGCTTGAAGAAGTATTGCTGTCTGAACCTCCACCAAAGCTTCCTGACATTAAACCTAGGCTCATTAGTCCAGTAAGGGCATCACTGCCAGTACCAGAACTTAAGGTATCGTTGAGAATACCCTGTCCGTTAACATATTGATTTTGAGTAATTCCATTGTTTACTGAACCTATACTACTATTAGTATTTCCATTTGTAGCTATGCTGTTTATATAGTTATTTATTCCTCCATAAACACTACCCACATCGTAACTCATTACTTCATCTCCCTTGTTTCTTTATACCTTATTTGGCATCCTTCACTTATTTATTTAATTATTTATTTAAGATGCCTTATTCCTTACACTGAATTTCATAAATGGAATAGTCATCATAGGCACTCTTAGAGTAACAGCTTTTACATAATGCCAATATCTTATAAAACCCTTTATAGAAAGGCATAAAGGTATAATAATTTTTCTTACTATACTTTTGTATTAGCTTCCATTCTCCCTTTTCCATTAAATAAAATTCATATAAATTATCTTTTCCACCATCACATTCCACATAGAAGTTAACATCTTCATTGCACCTTATTACTTCTTTATCTAAGGTTATCTTGCAGTTAGTTACTGGAACTCCTTGTAATACGTCTAAAATCAATTCTTTTTTACAATCATACTCTTTAGTACTAAATACATTTTTACAATATATTTTTACCGTATATACTCCTCCACATTTTGGAATTAGTTTAAACTTCTTATCATTACTAAATTCCGTAGTTTCAACTTCTCTGCCATTGATTTCAACCTTATATTTAGTTAAAGTATTGCTAGTGTTTTCTGTTATTACCTCTAAGACTATTTCATCACCTATAAGATACATATACTTCTTTTCTGTAAGAATATAATCTATCTTAGCTGGTATATATTCTTTACAATCTATATATATCACTGAATGTACATCGTAGTCTCTCTTAGATTTTAGATGTTTTACCTTAACTTCTATTTCATATTTTCCTACACTAGTAGGAGTGAACTTAAAATTATCTTCTTCGTTATATTCTATGAATTGGACTTCCTTACCTTCTTTTTTCACAATAAATTCATATAATAAATTTCTTGAGCCAGTGGCTTCAACATTTACCTTAACTGGTTCATTTATAAGAAGTTGCTTGTCCTTATTTAGCTTGATTTCTTTTATATATACATTTTGTGCGCAATCTTCATCTATAACAAAGTCCATAATTGCCTTCTCTTCATAATCGTCCTTATAGGTACTATCCTTTACAAGAACTTCAACTCTATATAAGCCACTTTTTTCTGGAATCCATTTATAACTGTTGTTAGTAGTAAAATTTGAACTACTATGATAATTTCCATCTACTACAAACTTATAGAGCAATTTATCTCCACCAGAGCATATTGCCTTAAACTCTATAGGTGTTTTTTCAAGCTGTGGTGAGCTTAAATCAGAAGTGAAATTAAGAATTTTTATAGGTTTATATTTATCTACAGTATAGTGTATTATCCCCCTATCATCAAAATTCTCGTGGGAATACATGTCCTTCACTAAACATAAAAGCTTATACTTACCTGGTAGTATTTCTGTGAAGCTGACTAGTCTCTTACTTGAAAAGTCTTGGACTACATGCATGTTTCCATATTCATCAATCTTCATAAATTTGTATAACACAACTCTATTTTCATCAAAGCGTGCATCAATTTCAAAGGTTAATTCATTACCTACTATCAGCTCTTCTGTTAAGCACTGTATATTGTTAATTCTTATTTCATCCATGGGTAATACCTTAAAGGTCGCATTTTTAAAGTCATCAAATTGATGGTCTGAACCTTCTTCTTTACTCTCTATAAGAATCTCAATATCCCCTTCACGGTTTGGGGTGAAACTTAAACTAGTATCCATAGAATAGTCTCTTATTAAATTCCATTTACAATCTTCTTTTATCCAATACTTACAAAGGATAGGTAATTTGTTAGGTACGACATCAATTTCTATCTTTTCCCCTAATTTTATTTCATTATTACTAATTATAATATCTTTTATTAGTTTTTCTTCTACAGAGCCTATGATAAAGTCCATTCTAGATGTAAATTCAATAGGTTTTTTTCCATGTCTTTTTTTAGATTGTACCATTATCATGTATTTGCCATCTTCCTTAGGTGTCCAATAGGTAAAATCCTCCTCATGGAAATCTCTAATGGTTTCCCAACCTCCATCACAGTTTATTATAAATTTATATAATAAATCATCTGACATTTTATTTTCTATATATATCTTAATTTCAGTCCCCTTCTCCTGTGGACTTGATAGGCTTGTACCAATAATCATTTCATTCATACATATTCCCCCTAGAATGTACATATACATCCCTAATTGATTAAATTGTTATAATATTCTTACATAAGCATAGCTATATTATACTACACTTACATATTATGTAACAACCTATGGAGGTCTTTATTTGCGATAATTCATTAGACAAAATCCTTGTAAAAAAACACTTGTAAATTATATTTCTACAAGTGTTTTCTTGATTTATGTTTTTCTATTCTTCTCTTAGACTTCTTTCTACAAGCTTTATTAAATTATCTCTAAGGCTTATATTATCGTCTTCATTTCTTTTTTTATGTTTTCCTGTCTTTCCTCCACCACGTCTTACCTTGGCACTTATATGTCTTTCAAAGAGTAATTTGTCTATATTGTTCTCTGAAAATATATATCCCCTTGGACTTATGGCATAGGATTTTTTACCAAGAACCATAGCTGCTACTCCATAATCTTGAGTTACTACTATATCTCCTCTTTTAGCCTCGTTTGCAACCTTCATATCCACTGCTTGAAAGCCACTATCCATAATTATAACTTCACCATATTCTAAATTTATCACATGATGTATATCACAATAAATTTTTAGTGGAACCTTGTAGGTCTTAGCTACTTCCTCTATAATACCTCTTCCTGCACATCCATCACCATCAACTATAATAGTCATAATTAATCACCTAGCCTCTCTATTAGAGACCTTTGAAGCTTTTCATAACCTGGTTTACCAAGTAGAGCAAACATGTTTTTCTTATAGGCTTCTACCCCTTCTTGATCAAAAGGATTTATTCCTAATAAATATCCTCCAATGGCACAGGATTTTTCAAAAAAGTATATAAGCTCTCCTAGAGCCTTAGGATTTAAAGCTTTCATATTTATAACTATATTAGGAACTCCGCCTTCTACATGGGCAAGGACTGTTCCCTCCATAGCTCTCTTATTTACAAAATCTATAGTCTTTCCTGCTAAGAAATTAAGTCCATCCACATTTTCTTCATCTTCTTTTATGGATAAATTTATTTGTGGCTCTTCTACATTTATTATAGTTTCAAATATATTTCTCATTCCATCTTGAATATATTGACCCATGGAGTGAAGGTCTGTTGAAAAGTTAACGGATGCAGGGAATATACCCTTTCCATCCTTACCTTGACTCTCTCCATAAAGCTGCTTAAACCATTCTCCAAAGTATTGTAGACAAGGTTCATAGTTTACAAGAATTTCTGTAGTTTTTCCTCTTTCATATAAAAGATGTCTTACCGCTGCATATTTATAACAAATATTTCTATGTACATCTTCATTACTAAAGTTTTCTCTTCCATTTCTAGCACCTTGTAATAGCTCATCTATATTTATTCCTGCCACTGCAATGGGAAGTAATCCTACTGGTGTTAACACGGAAAATCTTCCACCGATATCATCAGGAATTATAAAGGTTTCATACCCTTCTGTATCTGATAATTTCTTAAGAGCTCCCTTTGCCTTATCCGTTGTTATAAAAATTCTATTTTTAGCTTCTTCTTTGCCATATTTTTTCTCAATGATTTCTTTAAATATTCTAAAAGCTATGGCAGGCTCTGTAGTAGTTCCTGATTTTGAAATAACATTTATAGCAAAATCCTTCCCATCTATGAGCTGTATAAGTTGAGACAGATAAGTAGAACTTATATTGTTTCCTGCAAAGTATACTGCTGGAACCTTTCTTTTATCTTCATTCATACTATTAAAGAAGGGGCCTGTCATTGCTTCTATGACAGCTCTAGCTCCAAGGTATGAACCTCCAATGCCTATTACTATAAGAACTTTAGAATTTTCCTGTATCCTTTTAGCTGCAACCTTTACTCTTTCAAACTCAGCTTTATCATAATTATTTGGTAGGTCAAGCCACCCTAAAAACTCATTGCCAGCACCACTTCTGTTATGCAGAGTGTTATGGGCTGCTGTTATCATAGGTTTTAAATTATCTATATGTGATTCATTAACTGCCTCTTGAAGGTTTTTTATATTTAAACTTAAAGAACTAGTCATTTCTAATTGCCTCCTATAAAACGATTTGTTAGGTATCTAAAAATAAATAACAAGTCAAAGATGGTAAGATACCTTATATTATCAAAATCAAAAAACTTATGTATATTATATAAACGCTAAGCAGCATTATTCCATTTCTCTTAGAGTATCTTCCATTAGTTGATATAGGTAAGATTATAAGTAGCATCAATAATAGAGCCACTGGAATATCTAAAAGTATAGTCTGGTTAAAGCTTATAAAAGATGTATTAAATATGTGAATATTTCTAGAGCTTAGTACTAATCCACCCCTAGCTAAAATACTACTGGCAGCTATAGTCATGGTTATATTTAGTATGTTTGCACCAATGACATTACCAACCGCTACTCCACTTTCCTTCTTATATATAGAAGTTAAAACAGTAGTTAACTCTGGTAACGATGTTCCTAAGGCCATAATGGTTAAACTAATCACTCCTTCTGTGACTCCATAATACCTGGCAATAATCTGTGCATTTACAACTAATAACCTAGCTCCACATCCTATAAGTATTGCTCCTATTATAAATACAACTATATGTTTTGCAAATTCTCTCTTTTTTACTCTTCTTCTAACACTAATTTCATCTATAGTAATAGCAGTCTCATCAGGAATTTCAAGGGACTTTTTAGCACCCTTTATATTTTTTCTTATATAGTACACAAGTAACCCTAAAAGGACTACCCCTTCTATTCTATTAATATTTCCATCTGTAGAAAAAAGTAATAGTAAAACCATAGATACTACCATCATAAAAGCTCTTGGCATAAACCTCTTCTTCTCTACCTCCACAGGCATTGCAATCATTGAAATAGCAAGAACAAGCCCTGTATTACAAATTATTGCTCCTATAGCATTACCTACTGCAATCTCTGGTGATCCCATAATAGTTGCCATTGAAGCTATAAAAAACTCTGGAAGAGTAGTTGCTAAACTTACAATGGTTGCTCCTATAATTATTTTTGGTATCCCTGTTATCTCAGCAATCCACATAGCTGAGTCTACAAATATATCTCCGCCCTTTATTATTACTATAATTCCTATAATAAACATTACTATAGGTAAAAACATCTCCATTATATCCTCCACCCTCTTTTGTCAGTATACAATATTATGTAAATTATTTCAAACTACCCTATATACTTATAATAATGGCTAAAACAAATAAACTCAATGAATTTTAACATATTCACCGAGTTTATCTTAATCTTATATTTTCTTCTAATTTTTAATCTAAAGGAGATGTAAGTTCATCTAATATTATTAAATTATAATCTTAAATGACTTTATCACAATTTCCTCCCCAAGTATCATGTATTTCTATTATGATTTATAAATTTCTTTATACACAACTTCTATATCCTGTTTTTCCTTTGTAATATCTATAATATTTATGCCATAGTCTAAAATAACTTTTAGGATCTTAGATATTAATTCTTCTTCAACCAAGTCAAAAACCAGTGTATCTTTTCCAAGTTTTTCGAAACTCAATTCTTTTAATTCATTATTTAATAATTCAACTGCTTTTTCCATATCATCTACTTTAATTAAGTATTTTTGTTTTTCTAAAATGTTCATAGGAGTTTCTATTATTTTTCCTTGATTGATACAAATAAGTCTATCAGCTAACTTTTCAACTTCACCCAATTGATGAGATGAAAATAAAATAGAGATATCTTCATTTTTAACTAATTCTAATAAGGTATTTCTCAATTGAATAACTCCCGTTGGATCTAAGCCATTTGTTGGTTCATCTAAAATTAAAAATTTAGGTTTACTTAAAAGTGCAATTCCTAGGGCTAGTCTTTGTTTCATTCCCATTGAATATCCATTAACATTTCTATCCAAATCCTCTTTTAACCCTGTAAAATCATATATTTCTTTTATTCTTTCTTCTTTTATATTTCTTAGACTTGCAAATAATTTAATATTTTCTCTGCCACTTATATCTAAATATAAACCTGGTGATTCTATTAAAGAAGCCATTTGACTAAGAGCTAATTCTCTTTGTCTTTTTACATCATATCCAGATACCGTTACTGAACCTTGATCTGGGAAAATAAGACTTGCTATACATTTCATAGTTGTAGACTTACCAGCCCCATTAGGGCCTATAAAGCCGACTATTTCATTATTATCAATAAAAAAAGATACATTATCTAAGACTTTTTTTCTTCCAAAGGTCTTATTTATATTATTAACTTCAACTAAATGATTACTCATAAGGTACCTCCTATCTTATTTATCCCCTTCATATTCTTTTAATTCTATACTTTCAATTTCTATTATATCAAGGGGCTCACCCATAGCTCCTACTTTAACTTCACGCATTTTTTCAATAGTATCCATTCCATAAAACACCTGTCCAAATACAGTAATTTCATCCTTGTTAACTACATTCCCACCGATTTTTTCAAATGCCTCTGTTATTTTTTCTGGGAATCCATAACCACTTAGATTACTCTTTTCTTCATCGGTTAAGAAATTTTTATCAATTATACAGAAATTACTAAAATTCTTTCCATCAACCTTTACCCTCCTTGGTATAACTACACTTCCATAGAGCATAGCATAATCATCATCTATTTCAATATCAAATCCACCTTCATATATACTTTTACCTTCATAATCTGGTTCCCCTATCTTACCTATACCAGCAGATACTACCCCCATTGTAGTAAAAGCATGCCCTGAATAAAACCCTTCTTTCGCTAGGGTTTTAAAATTTTCTACAGCCTTAGGAGCAATATCTTCAAATAATCGTAATCTTATTTCTCCATAATTAGTTTTAATAATAGCTATTGTTTCTCCTATTTCAGGCCTTTTTAGTTGGTCAAGTTCTATATTTTCATAGGAAACATAATGATTATTATCGACTTGATCTTCACCTTTATTTTCTTTATTGCAGCCTACTAGACAAAGACCGAATACTATAATAGTAAATACAACTAACACTTTTTTATTCATTATTTTACTCCCCCCTAATTCCAACTAAATCTTTATTTTTAAACTTAAATGTGGTTATCACTATTATTAAAGTTGAAAGTAAAAGTTGTAGTAATATCCCATATGAATGATTTACCTTTAACTGTGATGACATTAAGTCTTCATAGAAAATATGGTATATAGGATTAAATAATCTATTTGCATTCATAAAGGCGTCTATTGAGTGCATTATATATGACAACATTATAATAGTAAGGAGTACGCCAAAACTTAGCATTTCACTGTTAGTTCTTACTGATAATGAAGTACTAAATACAATAACAAATAATACTAAAACCATAAAATTAACAAAATCAACTATTATCAATTTATATAATTGAATAAATCCTTGATTCATATTTGTAATTATAGGATTTAAATTAGTTACCCCTTCATTTATAGATAGTGGATATAGTAATTTACCCCAGCCAAATATAAGAGAAACTACCACAAATGCAATTGCTAGTACCATTAGAAGGATAAAACAAACTAAGGTATATGATGCTAATATTTTAGATAGCAATATTGATTTTCTCTTTATTGGGGATGTATAAAGGGTTTTATAACTGTCTTCTCTTAACTCAAGCGCATAGGAATCTATGGTAAATAGTAAGATGAATATTAAAATTATGATTAGATTAGATCCAGTAAAAAAATTCTTTAAAAAATTAGCTCCATTAAGTGTGTATGGATTGATGATAATTGGGGTTTTAGACTGAAGTAAATTATCTATATATTCTATGTCACGCTCTACTTGATTAATAGATAACCCCCTCCTTTCTAAGAATTCATCATCAATAACTCCATTTTCATATGCTTCTTTCATACTAGCATATTTAATTTTAAGGGCTTTAGTGAAATTAACTTCATCTTCTAATAAACTCTTATGTCCTTTTATCTTTTTAGAAAAGACACGATTAATAATCATATCACTGCTATGTTGAGATTGATAAAAATTACTCTCTTTCTGTATCTTTTTATATAATTCGCTAGAATCATCTACACCTTTCATCAGCATTGTATTATAGCTTATAATACTTCCATATTCTATCAAATTATATTCGCATACAGTATGTTGATTTTTATCATATTCCTTCTCCTTGTAAACTAAAGACATGCTGAAAACTATTACATACATTATAAACCCGAGGCATAATAGTTTATTTTTTTTTGATTTAATGTTTTTCCTCAACTCAAATTTTATTGCTTTAATCATTTAATCCCCTCCCTAACCAGTTATATCTTTTCTTTTAAGATAACTTGTACTGATTAATATAGAAATAAATATACCTATGAATAGCACAATGAAACTTCCTAGTAATGTGAAATTAATACTTCCCGTTATTATTTTTGTTGCATTACCCATACTAAATATATTAAAGATCCTTGGATAAAAATATGAGCTTATATATCCTATGGAATTAATAACTATTAATACTATTAATGATTTTATTTTATCCTTGAATATTGAAGATACAAATACAGAAATAGTTGTAAATAAGAAAGTATACACAAAAAATAATGATAAACCTTGCATTAAAAATTTTCTAAAACTTATAAAAGCTACACTATTAAATAGGTTCTTTCCTAAATCATTATAGCTAATCTCCACAGGTCCTAAATAGGTCTTTTGTAAGGTAACATTATACGCTTCTTTTAAATCCATGCCTTTTATACTCAAAGTATTCCATTGATTGTTATGTGTTAAAATTGGTGTATCAAAGGAATGAAAGTCTGAAATAGCTCCTACAAAAAAACTTAATATTAAAGTTGTTCCTACTACAATAAGGAAAACAACTAAGAAGTTAGCTAGTACCATGGTTATATAATATTTACTTCTCTTAAACGGTTGAGCTAATATATTTTTAGTTATTCCTAATCTATATTCATCACTAATACAATTGAAACTAATTAAAATAACAGCTAAACATATTATGATAGGCAAAATTTTATCTATCATATTATAAATAAAAGTCACATTGTTTAAAGAGTAATTGTCAATATACCTAATACCCTTATTGTAAAGCTCATATTTATACTTTATTTGTACACAACTACTTTTAAGTTCCTCAGGTGTAAGTCTAGTTTCTAAATATGAACTTTTATAGGTGTCATATTCAATTTCAGGTAATAGTTCATTCCATATATCAATAATGTTATCCTTTAAAAGCTCTTCTTCCTTTATGGAACAAAATAATCTAGCGTTTATCATATTAACTATTAAATCACTTTTATACGCTTCTTTATAATTGCCTTTCTCATAGCTGTCCACTGCATTTTCTGAATACTTAGCTACATCATCCCACATCTTTACTTCATTATACTTTTTTTCCCTTAAAGAGTGGCCTCTATTCCCTTCTAAGTGGATTTTACTACTACCAACCATAATATACGATAAGGTAATTTCTCTATTGTATTTTATTTTTGAGTTAAAAAAACTCATTTCAGTATACACATTTATGCCAAGAAAAATAATCAATGCAATGAATAAAAATGTTATTGGTTTCTTTAATGCTCTTTTGAACTCGTATTTAAATAAATTCAAATTGATTCACCTCCCTAACCAGTTATATCTTTTCTTTTAAGATGACTTGTACTGATTAATATAGAAATAAATATACCTATGAATAACACAATGAAACTTCCTAGTAATGTGAAATTAATACTTCCCGTTATTATTTTTGTTGCATTACCCATACTAAATATATTAAAGATGCTTGGATAAAAATATGAGCTTATATATCCTATGGAATTAATAACTATTAATACTATTAATGATTTTATTTTATCCTTGAATATTGAAGATACAAATACAGAAATAGTTGTAAGTACGAAAGTATACACAAAAAACAATGATAAAGCTTGTATTAAAAATTTTCTAAAACTTATAAAAGCTACACTATTGAATAGGTTCTTTCCTAAATCATTATAGCTAATCTCCACAGGCCCCAAATATGCCTTTTGTAAGGTAACATTATACGCTTCTTTTAAATCCATGCCTTTTATACTTAAAGTATTCCATTGATTGATATGTGTTAAAATTGGTGTATCAAAGGAATGAAAGTCTGAAATAGCTCCTACAAATAAACTTAATATTAAAGTTGTTCCTACTACAATAAGGAAAACAGCTAAGAAGTTAGCTAGTACCATGGTTATATAATATTTACTTCTCTTAAACGGTTGAGCTAATATATTTTTAGTTATTCCTAATCTATATTCATCACTAATACAATTGAAACTAATTAAAATAACAGCTAAACATATTATGATAGGCAAAATTTTATCTATCATATTATAAATAAAAGTCACATTGTTTAAAGAGTAATTGTCAATATATCTAATATCCTTATTATATATGTCATATTTATATTTCATTTGTACACAATTACCTTTAATTTCATCAGCTGTAAGGATAGCTTCTGAATTTGAACTTTCAAAGATATCATATTCAATTTCGGGTAATAGCTCATTCCATATGTCAATAATATTGGTCTTTAAAAGTTCACTTTCATCTATGGGGCAATATAATCTCGTGTGTATCATATAAAGTATCAAATCATTTTTATAAGCTTCTTTATAATTGCCTTTCTCATAGTTTTCTACTGCCTTTTCTGCATATTTAACTAAATTATCTAACATATATACTTCATCATGCTTTTGTTCCTTTAAAGCAAATTTTCTATTCCCCTCTATGTGAACTCTAGTACTACCACCAACTACATCATACGATCCGGGAATTTCTCTATTATATTTTATTTTGGAGTTAAAAAAACTCATTTCTGTATACACATTTACGCCAAGAAAAATAATCAATGCAATGAATAAAAATGTTATTGGTTTCTTTAATACTCTCTTAAACTCATATTTAAATAAATCCAAATTGATTCACCTCCTAACTTAAAATTCTAGAATTTTAAGGATATATACCTTTTATAATTTTACTAATATGTATTTTTTTACTTATGAATACTTATATTGTACATTAGTTTACCATTTAAGCAAACATATTATATGTTCTTTTTTATCCATATGTTTAAAATTCATAAATATGATTAGTTTATTGCTAGAAGTCAAGTTTCGCTTAGAACCTTTACATCATTTATTATCCATTTAATACCACTCATCCTTGATCATGTATAAAGTTTTCTTGTTATATGTATTGAACTATTAGAATTAATCGTAAGCCTTTTATGTTATTAAATATAAAAGAACTCAGTATATTGCTTTTATACTAAGTTTCTTTTCATCTTATATTCCTTTTTCTTTGCTGTCCCATTTATAAAATATTTTAAGAGAATTGTCTAATGCTTCTATAGTTAAAATATCTATCTCATTTTCTTCTATTACATAAAAGAATGATCTATCTTCTCCAATTAATATATTTGTCATGGTATTATTAGTAAAGTTAATATTTATACTTTTTATATTTTCATCATTTATTACCCCTCCAAGAACTTTGTAATTCTCAGTAGCACTTACCTTTGTTTCCATTACATTCACTGTAAAAGGAGCATATTTATCTACCTCTTTTGTAGAAGTTGCTATGATGTTATAAGAACTTTCTACTTTACTTAATTGGCATAACCCCTCATAGTTTTTACCATTGTCCTCATATAAAAACATGACTAATTTATCCTTTTGTATATCTGATACATTTAGAATAGATATTCTATCTTCACCTATGTTAAGGTTCTTAGATAGAAGATAGGTTATCTTGTCTGTTAACTTTCCTTCAAAGGGCTGTTCATCTTTTATAGGGAAGTTACCACGTTTTATCTCCATGGTTTCTTCAAATAAATCATTCTTAATGAGAATAGCTGTAATTAATAAGAATAATCCTATAACTGAAATCATAAAAATTCTTCTATTTTTCTTAATTGTTTTTTCATTTTTGATTTTGAATCTCTTCTTGTTTTTATATCTCTTCTTAAGTTTACTCATATAACATTCCTCTTTAATTTTTTCTCGCTTGGCTCGAGGGGACACTCCTTCTCATGTTCATCTTTGAAATGAAACTCCTTTTCGCTATGCTCAAATGAGTAAGTTCTCATAATTAAATCATAGATTTAAATGATCACTTAACTTCGACTAACCAAATATAAAATTTCTTTTTCTCGCTTTGCTCGAGAGGACACTCCTTCTCATGTTCATTCGAATGAGTAAGTAATCCTTAACCAAATCATAGATTTGGAGGATTACTTAAATTCAGCGGCGTACCATTTGTAGTGAGCTCCATATTTATCATCTATTTTTTCTACTTCATAAAGTCTAAATATTATATATTGAGTCCAGTTATATCCTGGATTTGCTCCTATGGATAAGATTAAAAAGGAAGCTCCAAAGGAACCTGTCACAGTAAATATGACTTCATTTCTTGCTTCTGCAGGTATTTCTTTACCTTCACTATAGGTTCTAGAGATAGTGGCTCCAGTACTATTTGCAATATTAACTACTCCATAGGAAGATTGCCCGCCTCTAGCGTAGTTAATTTTTGATATTTTATCAGTACCTAGTAAAAATTCAGTATATAGATACACTTTAGAATAGGATAATTCTGATTCAAAGGACCACTCTGCTTCTTTAGCTTCCACCTTTCCATAGGCATATGAAACTCCCTCTTCCATGAGGATTTCTTCATAACCTTGATTAGACATAACTGGTTTTTTAATATTCTTTTCTCTATTTAAATTTTCTCTTTGAGAGTTTTTTGTGTTATAGGTAATCTTTGAACCATCAGGATAAATTATTTCATAGGCAGATTTATTAGCAAAAGTATTAATTACCTTTTCTGTGTATTCTTCTCCACTAAAGATATTTTTTAGAGATTTAAAGGCTTTCTTTAAAGCAACCTTATCTCCTTTTAGTATTTGATTTCTATAGTATTCCTTATTGTTTCTAAAATCTTTATCAGTTATATCCTCTATGGAATTATCTAATATCACTTCTAAATCACACTGTTCTAGTCTTTCTACTATTTCATCAAGTCTTATATAAAACTCAGCATCTTCTTTGTCTAATCCTTCCCTTATTAGCTTTAATAATTCTTCCTCATCCACAGGCGTAGTTCTTACCTCATCACATATTTCAATTATCCTCTTATCATCATTTTTTCTCTTATTACTTTGTAATGCTAAAACCTCTATAGGTGAGTTAACTATAAAAGAAGTGATAAATATTACTAAAACAATCACCTTAAAATTCTTCACATCAGCACTCTCCATTCCTATGACTTTAAATTTATTATTCCTAGAGAATGGATTTTAAATTCTTAAACTTATATTTTTCTATCTGTAAAATAATATAAATTTAATAGATAAATAAATAAGAGGTGGAAATCCACCTCTTATTTATCCTCTACACTATTTCCTCTACACCATCTTTTACAAAGCTCTGCTTTCTTGCTGCAAACAACTTCTTCTGAACCACAAGTAGGACAATTATCCTTGTCTTGCTCATAATTTATATCATACACATCTCCACAATGAAGGCATTTAAATTTACAAAAAGTAGCTCTGTAGTTGCCACCACTTATTCTTATAGCATTTCCTTCTGTTAAAGCGATAGCTATCTTCTTCCTTGCACTGTCAATAATATTTTGGAATGTTTGTCTTGATACTTGCATTCTTTCAGCACATTGTTCTTGATTTAATTCTTCAATATCTTTAAGTCTCATAGCTTCAAGTTCTTCTACCTTTAAAACTGTTTCTTTAATTTCACATTTAGGCTTTCCCCATGGAACAAAATAAGTATCCTCTGGGAAAAACTCTACTCTTCTAAATTTTGTTGGTCTTGGCACTTTAAATCCTCCCTGCATTTACTACATAATCCTATAAACATTATATCAGAATCATATATTTCTACGTTACTTTCTTCTTCTATTCTTTTGTTTAATTTAAGATAGTCAAAATTTAAATTTTGACTATCTATATCAATTATACTATTACATTTATAACATTTAAAATGAATATGCAGGGGTTTGCCACTAAATATTTTCATTTCATAATAATTTATGCCATTAACATTTATCTCTTTTACTATTCCTAACTCATTAAATACCTTCAAAGCTCTATAAATAGTGGCAAGTCCTATATTCTTTTCTTTAGTTTTTTCATATATTTCCTTGGCATTTAAGTGAATATCACTTTTTAGAATTACTTCTAAAATAACTCTTTTACCCAAGGTAAATTTATATCCATTTTTCCTTAAAAGCTTTTTGATAGGTATTAAATCATTATTCATAAAATCATCCTTTTTAATTATTCGTTACAGTGACCTTCATGTTGATGTTCTGTACAAACGCTACCTGTTGATTTCAATTCACCATTTACAAATTTTTGAACTACATCATCACTAAGTCCTTGTGCACCAACTACAACTTCAATTCCATTTTCGTTAAATAAGTCTTGTGCTGTTTCTCCCATACCACCTGCAATAATAACATTTACCTTTAAATCTCTTAAAAATACTGGAAGAAATCCTGGTCTATGTCCTGGATTTGGAGTAAAGCTTTTTTCTAAAGACTTACCCTCTTCTACTTCATATATTGTGAATCCTTCACAATGTCCAAAATGCCCACTTACATATTTCTCATCACTTGCAACTGCTATTTTCATTAAAAATTCCTCCTTTTATTTTACCTAAATAATTTTAATTTAATATATTAATTAAATATATACTCAGTCATATTACTCCACATAGCTTCAATAGCTTTTTCAGCTATGCTATCCTTGTAGAAAGTTATAGGTTTTAATTCATTTATAGACTTCATAACCATGTCATCATAAGGAATTTTACCTACTAAAACTATTTGATTTTCATAAATAAAGTTTTCTATTTCCTTTGTAACTTCTTCATTTATATCAAATTTATTTACACAAACCATAGTAAAAACTCCAAAGTGTTTACACAGCTGTACTACTCTCTTTAAATCTTCAAGGCCTGATTTTGTAGGCTCTGTTACAACTAAAACTGCATTTGAACCTGTTATTGAAGCTATAACAGCACATCCAATACCTGGTGAGCCATCAATTATAGTTAACTTTTCATCCTTATTAAATCTCTTACCATTTTTTCTTAATTCAGTTATTAATTTTCCTGAACCATCACTGCCTATACCCATTTCTGCCCTTGAAATTATGCCTTTATCTAGCTCCGTAATGAAGGTATCTGCTGTCTTTTCATCCTCTAGTTTTATTGCATTTACAGGACACACTAATGTACATGCTCCACAGCCTTCACAAAGAAATGGATTTATAGTAAAGTTTTCTATGGCATTAAATTTACAAACACCTTCACATTTACCACACTTAATACAAATGCTTTCATCTATTGATGCTTTTTTTCCACCTACAAATTCATCTTTTTCAATATCTTTTCCCTTGTAAAAGAGATAAAGATTGGGAGCATCTACATCACAGTCTATTCTTAATACATCTTTTTCAAGTTCAGCTAAGGCTGTTGCAATGGTGGTTTTTCCTGTGCCACCTTTTCCACTTAAAACTACTAATTCCAAGATAGCACCTCCTTTACTCCCTCTGAAAGCTTATCAAATATCTTCTTATGAACTAAATAATCATAGAGTATTTCACCCTTAGAATAAAGTACTGCTGTAGCCTTATCGTAAGGAATTGTTCCTATTAATTCTATATTTTCTTCTTTGCAATACTTTTTCACAATATTATCTTTTCCATCATCCTTATTTATAACTATGCCAAAGGGAATATCATACATTTTCACAAGTTCCACTGCCATCTTTAAGTCATGAAGACCAAATTCAGAAGGCTCTGTAACAAGTATTGCTCCACCAGCATATTTCAAAGAATTTACCACATTACAAGAAGTTCCTGGTGGGCAATCTATTAAATTAGTTCCCTTAGATAATCCATTAAGTAACTCTCTAATAACAGGCACTGCCATTGGCTCGCTTATATTTAAAACACCTCTGCTGCAGTTTATATCTCTTACTGATCCTTTTTCAATCTTACCCGTTTCTCTTTCACCATAGGTTATAGCACCATATTTACATGCAATTTCGCATGCTCCACAACCATGACATAACTTTTGGAACAGCATAATATCATCTTTAACCTTTGCTAGAGCATTAAATTGACAAGCTTTTACACAAGCTCCACAGTTAGTGCATTTGTTATCATCTATGATAGGATATTCTACCATTACTTTTTCTTCTGTATCTACTATAGGCTTTAGGAATAAGAAACCATTAGGCTCTTCCACATCACAATCTATATAATTTGCCTTTAGAGCAAGAGCAAGATTAGTAGATACTGTGGTTTTTCCTGTACCGCCTTTTCCACTAAGTACTGCTATATTCACTACCTATTCATCTCCAATCTAGTGAGCTCCGTGATGTGCAGGACCAGACATTTTTATTTCTTCAAGTTCACCTTTTTTATATTTTTCTATAGCCTCAGCTATAACTATACCATCACACTTATATGCCTTAACTCCTGATTTTTCAATGATTTTAAAAGCATTAGGTCCAAGATTTCCTGTGATAATAACATCTATGTTTTCATCAATTAATTGATTAGATGCAGAAATACCTGCTCCACCACTAGCATTTTTTCCTTGGTTTTCTAAAACTTTAATTTCTCCACCTTCAGTATCATGAATTTGAAAATACTCACATCTTCCAAATCTCATATCAAGTAAATTTACAATAGTTTTTCCTGCTGCTGAAACTGCTATTTTCATTTTCCATTCCTCATTTCTTTATTAATAATTCTTTTATGTGATTTTCATTATTGGCATTTGCTAATTATATATTACTACCACTTTTAGTTATTGTCAAATGCCAATTATAATTTTTTATAAAAAAGTAGTTATAAAATTTCTAATTCATATAGAAACTTCATAACTACTTTGGGGATAATTTTATTCCATCGATAATCTTGAATATTGTATTTATTTAATTATAAAGCATCAAAACTACTGATGTTTAAGTATTCCTCATTAAAAAGGATAATATGGATTAATATACTGACCTGGATATTGGGTGTAATATGGATATGGAGAAATATAAGGTGGATATGGTACTATTAATAATTTAGCTAAATCTAATAGTGATAAATTTCTGCGTCTAAAACGTCTTTGTCTTCTTCTAGGACGTCCATAAGGGTTATATTGTCGTTGCTGAGCATATTGATTTTCATCATCTAGCTCCATTACATCTTCGCCCACTAACATGGTAACGCGATCTCCATCTACATTCTCAATTATTCCATCCACTATGCTTCCGTCTCTCATTGTTAAAATAACGTGATAATAAACATGTTCTTTACATTCATCATATAAAGACTGGTCATCTCTGTTATGATCGTGTATTTCTAAAGCCATTTTTAATCATCTCCTTTACAATATTATGGTATTATTGTATAAGGTAAATTGTTCCATTATAATTGATAAATATTGCTGTAAATTCAATAAATAATTCTACTATTTCAATTTTTAACACTATAAGTTATAAATTAATTCTTACATTGTATATTATTTATAAATAAAAAAAGCAGCTATGAAATTTCTAAATCATTTAGAAATTCATAACTACCTTCTTTGGGTGTGATTTATTTAAACATGATAACATGTATAAATACATTAGGGTTTAAGAAAAGATATTACTCTGCCAAGGAGTTGATAGAGTAATATCTAATCTATTAGAATATTTATATTACTCCCACTCTATAGTTGAAGGTGGTTTTGAAGTTATATCATATACAATTCTATTTACTCCATTAACTTCATTGACAATTCTTCTAGATACCTTATCTAGTACATCATAAGGGATTCTTGCCCAGTCTGATGTCATTCCATCAGAAGATGTAACTCCTCTTAAGGCTACTGTATGGCTATAGGTTCTTTCATCCCCCATAACTCCTACTGATCTTATATTAGGTAAGCAAGCGAAGTACTGCCAGATTTCACTTTCAAGGCCAGCATTTGCAACCTCTTCTCTAAATATAGCATCTGCTTCTCTTACTATGTGTAGCTTCTCTTCTGTAATTTCACCAAGTACTCTTATTGCAAGTCCTGGTCCTGGGAATGGCTGTCTCCATACTAAGTGGTGTGGAATTCCAATTTCCTCTCCTACAGCTCTTACTTCATCTTTAAATAACTCTCTTAATGGCTCTATTAGTTCAAATTCTATGTCCTCTGGAAGTCCTCCTACGTTGTGGTGACTCTTAATTGTAGCTGATGAATTAGTTCCACTTTCTACAACGTCAGCATAAATAGTTCCTTGAACTAAGAAATCCATTTTACCAAGTTTATTTGACTCTTCTTCAAAAACTCTGATGAATTCTTCTCCAATGATTTTTCTTTTTCTCTCCGGATCAGAAACACCTTTAAGTTTTCCAAGGAATCTTTCTTGAGCATTTACTCTGATAAGGTTCATATCAAAGCCTTCTCTAAAGATTTTCTCAACTTGATCTCCCTCATCTTTTCTAAGTAGACCATGATCTACAAATACGCAAGTTAGGTTTTTACCTATTGCTTTATGAACAAGTACTGCTGCAACAGATGAATCAACTCCACCTGATAGAGCGCAAAGCACTTTTCTATCTCCTACTAATTCTTTAATTTGTGCAATTTTTTCTTCTGCAAAGGCAGACATAGACCAGTCTCCCTTAACTTCACATACATTGTATAAGAAGTTTTTAAGCATTTCTGTTCCAAATAAAGTGTGTTGAACTTCTGGGTGGAATTGAACCCCATAAAGTTTTCTTTCTTCATTTGCCATTGCAGCTATAGGACACTCATCTGTATGACCTATAATTTCAAAGCCTTGTGGTGCACTTTCTATAAAGTCAGTGTGACTCATCCAGCATTGTTTTTCTTTTATTCCATTAAATAATTTATTATTTGTGTTTAAGTTAACATCAGTTTTTCCATATTCTCTAACAGTAGCAGTCTTAACAACTCCACCTAAAACATGGGACATAAGCTGAGCACCATAACAGATTCCTAGGATAGGAATGTTTAATTCAAATAATTCTTTATCTACTCTTGGTGCACCCTCTCCGTAAACACTGTTAGGGCCACCAGTAAATATTATTCCCACAGGATTTAATTCTTTTATTTTTTCAACAGAAGTACTATATGGGATTATCTCACAATATACTCCATGCTCTCTTACTCTTCTTGCTATTAATTGATTATATTGACCACCAAAGTCAACAACTAATACTAATTCTCTATCCATAAATTAAGCTCTCCTTCTTAGATTATTGATTTACACTATAATTTGGAGCTTCCTTAGTAATTACTATATCATGTGGATGACTTTCTCTAAATCCAGCTGAAGTTTGAACTACGAAGTTTGCAGTTTCATATAAATCTTTTAGTGTAGGTGCTCCTAAATATCCCATTCCTGAGCGAATACCACCAATTAATTGGTATATAGTATCTACTACGCTACCCTTAAATGGAAGTCTTCCTTCAACACCTTCTGGTACTAATTTCTTGTTATCTTCTTGGAAATATCTATCCTTACTTCCGTTTGCCATAGCTCCTAAAGAACCCATTCCTCTATATACCTTGTAACTTCTACCTTGATATATTTCTATTTCACCAGGTGCTTCTTCGCAACCAGCAAACATTGAACCCATCATACAAACTTTTGCTCCGGCAGCTAATGCCTTAACGATATCTCCTGAATATTTTATTCCTCCATCAGCTATAACTGGAACTCCTGATTTTTCTGCTTCTTCAACACAGTCCATAACTGCTGTAAGTTGAGGAACTCCAACTCCTGCAACTACTCTTGTAGTACAGATAGATCCAGGTCCTATACCAACTTTAACACAATCTGCTCCAGCTTCTATTAAAGCTCTTGTACCTTCTGCTGTTGCAATATTACCTGCTATAACTTGAAGCTCTGGATATTTTTCTTTAACTTCTCTTACTGCATCTATAACACCTTTAGAGTGTCCATGTGCTGTATCTATAGTAATGACATCTACGTGAGCTTTAACTAAAGCATCAACTCTTATCATCATATCCTTTGTAACTCCTACTGCAGCTCCACAAAGTAATCTTCCTGAAGCATCCTTTGCAGCATTAGGGAATTTCACAGCCTTTTCTATATCCTTTATAGTAATTAATCCTTTAAGATTAAAATCTTTATCTACTAAAGGTAATTTCTCAATTTTATGTTTTGCAAGTATTGTCTTAGCTTCTTCAATACTTGTTCCCTCTTTTGCAGTAACTAGATTCTCACTAGTCATCACTTCACTTACTTTTTTACTATAATCAGTTTCAAACACTATATCTCTATTAGTAATTATACCAACTAATTTTCCATTTTCAGTTACCGGCACTCCAGATATTCTATATCTTGACATTATGTTTAATGCATCTTGTATAACATTATCTTTTCCTATGGAGAATGGATTTACAATTACTCCATTTTCTTGTCTTTTAACTGTATCTACTTCGCTTGCTTGAGCTTCTATAGACATATTCTTATGGATAATTCCAATTCCACCTTCACGGGCCATAGCTATTGCCATCTTACTTTCAGTTACTGTATCCATTCCAGCACTTATTAGTGGTAAATTAAGAGCTATAGTTTTAGTTAAGTTTGTTTTAAAGCTAACATCCTTTGGTAAAACTTCAGATTTATTTGGAACTAATAATACGTCATCAAAAGTGTATCCTTGTTTTAATATCTTTGCCATAATTTAAATCCTCTCCTTCTATATTATTTTCTTTATAATTAACTTTAGTTATACTTATAATCTGAAATCAATTAAAATTATATAATTAAATTCTCTAACATAGTTTTTGTTTATATTTTAAATTTAATTAAAACATAAACAAAAACATGCTTAATTCACTTTCCACCCATAATATAACTCCTTTAGAGTTCATACTATGTACATACAAGTAAAATTAAGCATGTCCATAAATTCATTGAAATCTATAACATGATTACTTTTACTCATAGTCAGAAATTTATCGGTTTCCGGTAGAAACTCCTTGCCATATTCAAGGGATATATGAGTTATTTATTCATAATTTATTAATTGATTACACCTATTTTATTTAAAATAAGTATGTTTGTCAAGGAAAACTTTTAACCTATTTTCTAAATTTTGTAGAAATTTATCGACTTATATAATAATTATACATTACTAATGAGAATTTTTCCATTATCTCACTATAATTAATCCAAAAATTATAGTGAGATAATGTATATTTATACTTAAAATTTTAAAATAAATCTGGTAAAGCTTCTCCTTTAAGCCTGAAAGTTTTTTCTTCCTTATTAAATATAATATTATTCTCATAAGAACCACTCTCTTCACTAGAAGCATCCTCTGGCATCTTGCACTGATATTTTATAACAATGTGAGTTTCTACCTTTATATCTGGAGGTAGCTTAATATTATAGCAGTTCTGACCTAATTTCGTTCCAATACTAGTTATAGTACACTCCATAGGCACTAAATTACCACCTTTAAGAGTATATACCTTTATCTTGCTTAAATCCTGTAAATCTATATCCTTATTTATTCTAAGCTCCACATTTACATTACTAGATAATATAGTAGCTACAGAGGCTATATTAACCTTCATATCATTAGCTATACGTACTTCTCCTTCAGTAACACCATATCCACTACTTGTGACTCCATTATCTAAACCATGTATTAAGTCTATTACTGGAGATATTAAATTCACTTTAGGGGTTTGTATGCCCTTCGTAACCTCTTTTTTACGCAAATTTTTATAGGCTATAACATTATTATCTCCAAAGGATAAAGTTCCGCTTTTGTCTTCTTTAGGTTTTATTGTAAAGCTTACTTTATAGGATTCATTATTAGCTTGATATTTTCCATCACCTTTACTTTCATAGACAACAGTTGGCCCTTTAATAGTAGCTATTCCATCTTTATAAGATTTAACACTAGAAACCATGGTAAAATTATCACCTAAGTTCAACTTTAATTCTGTTGGAATTTCATAAGTCATATATCTTCCTTGAGATATTATTCTACCAGCTAAGTTACCCATTAAGGGGTTCTTTATATCATCGCCATTTTTATCTTTGCTTATAAAATAATTATCCACGGTTTTTCCTATTTTTTTATGCAGCATATCTAAGCTTCCATTTCCTGTTTCTAATAAATTTAAGCTCATGATATTATATTTTTCATCACTTAAATCAGGAAGCTTTTTGTCCTCATAGTTCAAATGATTCGATGCAATTAATACCATATATTTATCTGCATCAGGATTTTTACCATCAAGTATTGTCTTTGCCTCTCCCATGGCATTGTCTATCTGCCTTGCATTATTATCTTCTGGCCCTTTATCTTCAATATCTATAGCTTGAATCATATTTACTATTTCATTTCGATTATTAGTTAGCTCAGAATGTACTACATATTTATTATTAAAAGTTATTAAACTAAAATTTACATTATCCCCTGCTAAGCCACTATTATTTATCAATGAATTTATCAAAGCAGTTTTTATCTCATCTAATTTACCACTTTTAAGCATAAACTTTGACACATCCAACACTATAGCTATATCTTTTTTTCTCATATTACTACTATCTTCATAGGTGAAATCTTCTCCTATTACATCATAGGTTACCTTTATTTCATCTCCTGGATAAGCCTCTACTTCACTTTGGCTTGTTAAATTAGCCCTAATATTAGGTAATTCATTTTTGTCTATATTAATACTTATACTAGGTACTGGAGCAGTTATAATCTCATTATCTTTCCAAGGGAAACTCACTGTAGACCCTGCAAAGAGTTCATGCTGCCCTGTTACTTCACTTTTAATTACAAATTTGAATGTCACAGGATCTGCTGTATAGGTAACCTTCCCCTCTCTAATTTCACCATCAGTTTTATACAGTACATTATCAATATCTACTTTATTTCCTCCAACCTTTAGAGAAAAATCTGATTTAAGGTTCATATGCATCTCTACATTATTAATTGGATAACTATCTATTATTTTATCAGCAATTTCACTAAATATTTTATCTATAGCTCCATTACTAGATTCAAAGAAGCTCTTACTTTCGTCATAATCAGTACCATTCGGAAGTCTCCCACCCATAGATTTGTGAATTTCTTTCATTCTATAAATCCCATCATCATTCATACCATATCCTACAGTAAATACATTATACTTTTTGCCTTTTATTAAATTACCTATTCCTTTTGCATACCCTAAATCCTTTAGTTTAGGAGTGTCTGAAGTTCCATCTCCACTCCTATTAACATAGCCACCTTCTTCATTTTCTATATCTAAATAATAATCTTTTTGATTATCGTAGTAAGATTCATAATAATCTAAATAGTAATATTTTTCGCTAGTGTAAAATGTAGGAATACCATCAGACATTAAAACCACTGTCTTATTTGCATCTTTATCTTTAGATGTACTAAGTAGGTAGGCAGCTTTTCTTAAGCCTTCCCCAGTATTAGTACCTCCATCAGCCTTTAAATTATCTATAACTGTTTTCAGCTCATTTACCTTATTGGCATCTATTAATATTTCTTTATCTACTTTTTTAATACTGGCATTACTTGAATAGGCTACTATCCCAATCTTTAAATTAGGCACATTCTTCATTTTATCTACAAAGCTCTTTGCTGCTTTTTTTAGTTCTGCTATCTTTGTAGAGGATTTACCATTTACATATACATTGTCCGCCATACTCCCAGATACATCTAGTACCAATACTATTTCTTTAGCTGGAACTTCAGCTTCAAAGTCTTTAGGAATTATTTCTCCACTGACAGTAATATCTTCTCCTACCTTAGGGAATTCAGGGGATACTGAATTTATCTTTACCTCAAAGGCAGGCTTTGTTGCTACTTCAGCGCTGGCATTTGATGCAGAAGTCATTACTAAGGTAGCTGTCATGCAGAGAATAAGCCCTATGCATAATATTGCTTTATAACCGATTCTTTTTTTCATTTTATCCACCTCCATCACCATTAGTAGGTTGTTAACAGACTTCATTGCCTTATAGGGAACTTTATTCCCAATGAAGCTTAAATCATTAATTTTTATGACTATTTCTAAATAAAAAAGTCTCTTTTACTGAATAATCTATATCCTCTTCTTTTAATGACAATCTAACTTCTATACTCTTTTTCACATTATCTGAAGTCTCTATGTGATGTAAATGTGAACCAATAAGCCTTTTACCATCCTCTTTTGTAGATAGATAAACATTATTTTCTTCAATGATAAATTCAGCTCCTTCATCAGTTACTGTGCCATCATCTTCAACCTTTGAAAAGGTTATAGTTTTTACAGTACCATCAAGTTCTTTGTACACTTTACATTTAGTAGCTGCCATGGCATGTTTAGATATACTATCTAAAATAACCTTAGCTTCATATTGAAGGTCTGATCTAGTGTTTATCTCCTCTAGCTTTCTTTCATTAGAAAAGAAAAAGGAGAATATGAATGAAGTAACTATAGCTAAAAGCCCTAATGCTATCACTAATTCTATTAAGGTTACTCCTTTTTTCTTTCTATTTAAAATCATAATCCCACTACCTTATAACTTATTTTTCTAGTGTCCATTTTTCCTTTGTAATCAAATCTGTAGCTAGTATAGTTCTCTCTGTTATTAAGTTTTTACCTTGAGTAAAGATAAAATCTAATACACCCTTATTCTTCTTATCTTTTATCTCATCTTCTGATAATTTAGCAGTTCCTATTAACCCCTTAGAATTCTTTATATTTATATCTTTTAGGGATATAATGGTACCTTTATAATCCTTAGTTCCATTGTAATTTACATCACCCTTTGTCACCACTATATAACTTATGTCCTTAGATTCTTCCCTATTAAATTCTGTGTTATAGGTTGCCTCTTTATTTTCACGTCTTAAGATAAGCTTATCATCATTAATTTCAATGTCCCTATTTTCATCATCATTTAATAGAATTACCATGTTTTCAAGCTGAATAATGTTACCCCTATTATCAATTAATGAAGATACACCATCCCAGTTTATTTGATTTTCTACATTATAAATAGCCTTACCCTGTTGAAATTTATTCACATCAAAGTCTTCATCTCCCATATAATAAACAGCTTGTACAAATCCTTTCTTCATATTTTCTACTTTGTCAAGTTCTTCGGTATTTAGGTTTACTGAATTTCCATGGGCTTTTCCCCCTGAAATATAGGCTCCAGCAGTATAGGTTTTCTGTGGAAGGGATATTCCCTTTGCTCTAATATCAGCATCACTTGAATTACTATAATCTACAAAGTGCTCTGCTTTATCTACCACATTTAAAGGTTGTCCTTGTGCATTTTTAGTTATAAGGACTAAGGGATCTAAATACTCATATTGGCTATCCTTATAATTCCCATTAGAATCCTTGGCATAGGCCTTATAATTCCCCTTTAAGGCTACAGACTCCCCTGTCTGATAAGGCTCTTTATGAGTCTTTATATAAGCAGAACCCATTAGGTATGCACTGTCACTAACTGTTAAATTACCCTTATTATTAGGCCACTTCATGGAATTAATTATTATAGAACTAGAACCCCTAACAACCTGTCCATTGTCTGTAGGCAAAGCAATATTCAAATCATTAAAACCATAAAGGTTTTTTATATTAATTTTTGCATCACTAGCTCCTATAACTAAATCATTAGCTAGATATAGCTCTGCCTTACTGGAATCTACATCTATACCACTATCCACATCACCATCTGCTAAACTACCTAAAAATATATTCTCAGCATAAACCTTATTATCAACTTCTTTATCCTCTAAAGTTATTGCTTTAAGATTTACCTTACTTTTGTCTACGGTAATATTGGCAGCGGTGTTAACTTGTCCTTTAAATTCTATATCAGTATTATTTATCTCAATTCCACCCTTATACTTATCTGCCGTTGGATTATTAACCATATTTTCACTTCGTAAACCCTGAATCCAAAGGTTTCCGTCCACTTCTACCTTACCTTCCTTAACATGGGATGAATCAGTAGCAATAGTTAAGTTTCCATCAGCAGCTAGAGTATAGTTTATTAATTTAGATGTGTTTCCATCGGCTTTATCAAGGATTCTATAAGCTTCTGGTGTAACTAAATTATAAGCTACACTCACCACTCTCTCTTTGCCTTTATCATCTTGATAGGTAGAAGTTAACTTAACAATTTTATAATCTAAATCCCCTTTTTTTATTGTTGGAGCTTTTAACTCACACTTAACTTCTGCCTTATTACTATTTACTACATATTCTCCCGATACGTAATCTATAAGATTATCATCTATATAATCCTTATAAACCCCTTTGAAAATTTCATTTTGCTTCTTTATTATAGTCTCCTTATTACCTGCCGCTATGCCTTCCTCTATAGCTATCTCTACTACTTTAGTGATTCTAGCATATGCCTTATCAATTCCAGATTCAGCAGAATAGAGATTTTTAACCCTATTGTTCTCTTCTACTCTTAGCTTATAGTTTGCATAGGTGGCTCCTAGCATAGCCAGTGCTAAGGTAGCTAATATACCAAACACAGCTATTACAAGTAACATAGATGAACCTTTAGTCTTTCTTTTTCTCATCTTCTCCCTCCTCTTAATTTAATAACTCTATTAAAACCCCTTTTAATTAATTATTCTATTTAAGTAGTTCTAAATTCATATTTTCTACTACTTCCCCATTTCTATTAGCTCTTAATTCTACAAAGTACAATTTTTCATTGATAATATCCTCACTATGTTGAACCTCTTCGATTAATTCTATTTGTCCATTAAATTTAGATATTATTACATCTTGCCTTTCAGATACTTTTTCCCCATTAAATAGATATATTTTTAAGTTTTCTGTATGGCTCTTATTTTCTACACTTAAATTTAACTTCTTTTCACTGTCTTCATTTAAGCATATAAGTAATGAATTAGTTTCTGGTTTAGGAATAGCAATGATACTTCCCCCATAAGTAACATTTATCTCCCCTGCTTCTTTCATTTCAATAAAGACTTCCTCTGATGGTGTAGCTAAGTTATCTGATAGTTTTTTTATAGCTTCTTCTATAACCTCCTTACCATTTGATATAGATATGGACCCCCTATTAAAATATATAGTTCTATCGACTTCCATTTCACTAACCTTATTATTAATGACCTGGGACTGTTCTTTTATAGACCCATCTATGGAAAATCCATTTATTTCGCCACTTATTGAATATATTAATTTATCATCTTCCCCTGTAGCTTCACTTAAAGTAATGCCATTATTTAAAGGCTTTGATAAAGCACTTGAAAAATTATCTATAGCTTTAATATTTTCTATGGTTTCCTGAAGTACTGCCTTAGCTTGTTGTTTATTTTCTGTGGATTTATTTATTTTTACAGAAGTTAGTACTAAATTAGCTATAGGAATAAGAATAATTGAAATTAGAGCAAAGCTAATTATTACCTCTAGAAGAGTAAAACCTTTCTTACTTTTTCTAGATTTAGTAACTTTATTTATTAACATACTCCACCTTTCCTTCTGGTGTTATTTGCACCCTTGGACTAGTTTTATCATCATCAATTATGGTAAGTGAAACTTTCTTATCATTAGCATTATTTATTACCTTTATATTTGCTCCTACCTTATCATCAATACCTATACGTTTAGATGAGTATATTGCAATATTTATGTTTTCATCATCCACATTCCTAAGCTCTATACCATTTTTACTATAATCTGATGGATAGCTAGATTTCTCTGTTTTGTACTTAATATAGTACTTACCGCCTTCTTTATTTACCTGAATTTCCACATCTACCTTTTTATTTTCATCGTTATATATATAACTTTCTCTAGTTAAATCATTTTCCTTACCTAAAGTTAAACTTGGTAAATCCGAATTCACACCCTTTAAAGCCATGATTAGAACATAATTGTTTCCTTCACTAGTTCTTGATGTCATGGAGCTTTGACTTCCTTCTAAAAAAGGATTTTCCTTTCCATACTCCTCATCAAAAGTCCATTTTAAGTACTTTGAATCTTCATAAGGATTAATTTTTGGTATGGAGTAAAATTCTAAATCTAAAGTTCCAGAGACTTCATCATTTCCTGAGGCTGTTATGTTTATATTTGGCATAGCTAAAATTCTTTCATATTCTGATATTAGCTTTACAAACTTAGCAACGTTTTTATAGGTACCATTAAAGGATACAGATACCTTCATTTGCTCTACCTTATTTCCAGTTGACTCTCCTTTATCACTTTTAGTAGCTTGCTCTTCTCCAAGGTCTTTAGTTTCCTCTAGTTTTTCTTCCACATCTTCCTTGGTCTTTTCTTTACTAGACTCCTCTACTACTTGCTCTAGGGATGGCTGTTCCTTAGTGTCTGCTACTTCTGAAAAATAAGCTTCTATTGGAGAAACAGTAACCTCTGAAAAAGTTAAACTCCCCTTAATTCCAGCATCATTTAATAGTTTATTTAGCTCTATTATTATTCTATCTTGATAGATCTTAGGATATAAAAGCATAGATTTTGAACCTATACTATCCTTTAATATTTTTATATCACTTTTGTTCTTTGTAATAGTATTTATATTTAAAAGCATCTCATTATATTTCTCATTTAACTCTGATTCTTCCTGTTTAATTTCTTGCAATTTAGCATATTGCCTTTCATAAACCAGCTTATAATATGCTGTACATATAATTATGAGGACTAATACTCCTAATAAAAATTTTTCTCTTTTACTTACTTTCATTATAGTACGCCTCCTTTAGTTTACAGGTCATAGTAAAGGTAAATACTTCTTTTTCACCATCACCTAAGTCTGACACTATTCCACCTATATGAGATTCTTCTATGAATTCAATATTATTCATATTATGTTGAAACTCAGCAATAGTCTCTCTATTTGTAGCTGAAGCATTTATTTCTATAGAACCTGCTGCAAAATTCATAGATTTAAAATACACCTCTTTTGGAAGGGTATAATTTATCTCTTCAATAAAGTCTGGACTTAATTTATTTCTATCGATTATGCCATGGAAAATTTCATTTAACTTACTATTATAAGTAGAAAAGGTTTTTCTCTCTGTAGCTACCTCTAAACTTTCCTTATAACTTTCTACAAAAGCTTCTTCATTAATTTTATTATTAAGATCACTTATTGATTTTTCAGCTCTATAAATTCCAAAAGTATTAAATGACAAGGTTACTATAATACCCGCCCCAACTATAGCTGCTGCACTAAAAATTGCTTTCTTTACTCCTGCATCGCTTTCTTTATTTGTATCCACATAGAAAAAATTCAAATCATTCATAATCTCACCTACAATCTTACTAATGCACCTAATGCATTAACATACTCTTCAATGGTTGTTGTATTTACATTTTTACTAAATTCTATATTGTTAGCTGTAATTATTTTTGTAGTTTCTATTCCAGTCTTTAAGGATACATACTCATCTATTCCTCTTAACTTAGAAGTGCCACCGTATAAATATATATGACTTATCTTTTTCCCATTACTTTTATTAGTATAGAACTGAATAATTCTATTTAAATCCTCTAGCCAACCCTCTATGACTTCTACTACTCCATCATTAAGCTGATTTTCTTTCCTATGCTTTCCTACTTCAACCTGAGTCTTCTTTATTTCCTCTGCTTCCTCCATAGAAATTCCATTTAAATCTGCTATAAACTTATCTATCTCTATTCCACCAATGGGCATAACCCTTATAAATTCTAACTTGTTATTATTAACTATAGATAAATCTACACTTTTATAACCCAAGTCTAAGTACAAAATGGACTCCTCTTTATTTATTAAATCTACATTATATATATCTGCAATGCTGCTTAGTTTTCTTATGGAGTTGTTACTTATATCCAGAGCATAGGGATTTAAAAGTAATTTTTCAGCTAAGTTTCTATAGGATTCAATGAGATTTTTCGGATATATAATAGTAAATATCTTTTCCTTTCTTACCTCATCCACCATAACTTCTTCTAACCTCATAAATTGAATTACATAATTATTTAAATTTATAGCTAGAAATTGCTCTATCTCATAATTAACTAAGGTTTTTAATTCTTCATTATTCTCCACATAAGGAACTATAATCTCTCTACTTATGATTGTAGATGAAGAGGAAACTAAAGCTATATTTTTAGTTCTCACCCTTGAGGTTTTCATTTCTTCCTTCAACTTAATTAAGATGGATTCTTCGTTAAAAAGCTCTCCATCTTGAATAATATCCTCTGGAGATTTTATTTTCCTCATATTATAAACCTTTAATTTTCCACCCTTAACTTGTCCCTCTACAATTTTTATATCACTAGAGCCTATATCAAGACTTACAAGTCTTATACTCTTAGGCTTAGTCGGTTTACTATCATCAACTTTTTTTATTCTTTTAAATTTTAAATCCTGTAACTTTATATCTCTGTTCCATATGGATTCCTTCTTAGAATTTTCAACATCAATGCCTTTATGATCACCTTCCTTATTTAGTAAGGTACCATTATCTATATTTACTTGAATTTCCTTATTCTTTAATTCTTCACTGACCTTAGATTTACTAAACAAACTCAAAATTAGCACTCCCTTCTTCTTCAAATCCTTTATGTTCAATTAACAATATTTATATCTATTTTATATACACTAAGGCTCTAATAACTTAGCACCCTAGATAACTTTCAAATTCATTATTATTCTTTCATAACTTCTATTAATTTTCATATATCTTCTTTATTCCCCGAGAAATACTATGAATAATATTATTTTTTCATCATTAAATTACATTGCACAATTTAAAATTTTCTTTAATACTCCTTAAATTGAATATTTATCTATATACCTATTAAAATATGAAACTATAGGTCTATATAACTATTTGACTATGATTCTATAAACCTATAAAACTATTTAAATATATAGCTATTTAAACTTTTCTATATTTACCTATATAAATAGTTAACTATTTGTTGTGGTATCAATGATTTGTAGTGTTTTGCTATCTTAGTAGTTATGTATAATCTCTAAAATTTATATGTTTTTAGCTTTTTATGTTTTTATGTTCTTCCATGGTGAAAGTGTTGATATAAGTGGCGTTTAAGCTTGTAGAGAAATATTTTTATTTATTTTTAGAAACATAAGTGTAAAGAGTGGCTTTACACTTATGTTGAGTAGGCAATTAATAGGTTTTATTTATTATACTCTACACTGACTTCACTTATTTTTCCATCTGGATCAATTGTAAATACATAAGTATTAGCAACATTATCATCGATTTTTTGCTGTGGTTTTCCAATATCTTTAAGTTGAGTTTGAATTATTTTAATTTCATCATCATCTAATTCTTTTTTATCAACTGGTTCAGTAACTGTTCCACTAACAGCATTATACTTAACCTTTGTATCTGTTGTAACAGTAATTTGTTCATCAGCAGTTAACATTAATACAGTCCTTTTTACAGTTTCACAGCTTTGTTTATCTGCTTTAACCTTAGAGTTATTTCTTACTGCCGCGAAGTTTGGTATAGCTATTAATGCTATGATTGCCATTACTGCTAGAACTATGATTAGTTCTATTAGTGTAAAACCTTTTTTCTTTTTGTTGTTTGCTCTTTTTATCATTTAAAATGACCTCCTAATTATTTCTATTTATTTCTAAAGGGTTTCCCCTGGTTAGACCTGTTATTTTGTTTTGACTATGCTTTAAATAATTGTGAATACTTGACTTTCATATTAGTTAAAAGATAGGCTTGTCCTTTTTACATTACGTTGTACATTTCAAACATTGGAGTTAGGATGGAGATTATTAGGAATCCTACTACTACTCCCATTATCACTAGCATTATTGGGTCTAGGATTGTGGTGAAGGCTTCTATTGCTCTTTCTAGCTCTTCGTCGTAGAAGTCTGCTGTTTTGCTTAGGATGTTGTCTAATTCTCCAGCTTCTTCTCCAATTTTTATCATGGACCCTAGCATTGGTGGAAATAACTGTGATTCCTTTATGGCATCGGATAGTGTATCTCCAGCTAACATTCTTTCTTTTACTGTTTTTAGTTTTACATCTGCATATTTATTTTCTAATACTGCAGATACTACATCTATGGAGCTGGCTATGGATAGTCCTGCTCCTAAAACTGTAGATAATCCCCTTGAAAATCTTGATACTACAATCTTTTGATTTAAGTCTTTAAAGAGAGAGTTTTTCAGTTTATATTTACTGTACATATAAATTCCAGAGTCAACTCTCTTTGTATAATATTTAAAGCCTATTATTATACCTACAATAACAAGGCCTATTAATACACCGTAGTGCCTTATACCATCTCCTAGAGATAGTACTATCTTTGTCATGGCTGGAAGGTCTGAACCTGCTGATTCAAACATATCCATAAACATTGGCATTATATAGGTTAGAATAAATACCACTACAAACACTGTTACTGTGGCTAATATGCCTGGATAGATTAAGGCATTTTTTAATTTACCATTCATCTTGGTTTGCTTTTCATAGTAAGTGGCCATCCTATTCATGATGGAATCTAGGGTACCACTTTGTTCACCAACTTGAATCATGCTTATAAGTAAGGTTGGAAATTCATTAGAGTATTTACCCATGGCTACAGATAATTCTTCACCTTTTCTTATATCTTCATCTACTTTTACAAGGACTTCCCTTAGCTTCTTGTTAGGTATTTGCTCTGCTAAAAGACTTATGGCATTAGTTATGGAAACACCAGCTTCTATCATGGTAGCTAGTTGTCTACAAAATATAGATATATCCTTGTTGTTAACCTTATTTCTCTTTCCTAGAATAATCTCCTTACTACCTATAGCTTCCTCAATGGACAGTGGTGAATATCCACTAGATACCATAAGGTTAAGTACCTCTTCCCTACTCCTACATTCATGTACTCCTTGAATAACTTCACCCTTAGAGCTAATAGCCTTATATTTATATTTAGACATAATTTAGTTCTCCTTCCTCTACAAGTTATCCATAAATATTATCTTCATCATTTCTTCCATTGTGGTTTCACCTTTAAGAACTAACTCTCTACAACTATCTGATAAAGTCTTCATACCTTTTTTAACAGCTTCATCCTTTAATTCTTCTGGGTTATTAGATTTTATAATTAAATCTTTTATATCTCTATCTACATTCATTATTTCATAGACTCCAAGTCTGCCACTATAACCAGTATAATTACAGCTAGCACAACCCTTGCCTCTATGAAGAGTTATTTTATCATCACTATTTAAGTTAAGAAGTTTCCTTTCAGCTTCATCACCCTCATAGGCTTCCTTACAGCTTGGACATATTCTTCTAACCAGTCTTTGAGCTATTACTCCTTTTATGGCAGTGGCCACTAAGAAAGGTTCAACTCCCATATCTATAAGTCTTATTACTGAGGATGGTGCATCATTTGTGTGTAGTGTACTAAGAACCAGGTGACCTGTTATGGCAGCTCTTATACCAACTTCAGCAGTCTCGCTATCTCTCATCTCCCCTACCATTACTACATCAGGGTCTTGTCTTAATATAGACCTTAAGCCTGCAGCAAAGGTAAGTTCTACCTTACTATTTACATTTACTTGATTTATTCCATCCATGGAGTATTCCACGGGGTCTTCTACAGTAACTATGTTCTTATTAATATCATTAAGTTCCCCTAAAATAGTATATAGAGTGGTGGATTTTCCACTTCCTGTAGGTCCTGTTACTAAAATTATTCCATGGGGTGCAGATATGATATTTTCAAGATTTTTTATATTTTCACTACTCATGCCCAGATTATCTTTTCCAATTTTATAGTTGCTTCTATCTAGTATTCTTATTACAACCTTTTCTCCTGTGATAAGAGGTATTATAGACACACGCATGTCTATATTTTTATTATTGATTACAGTAACTATTCTTCCATCCTGAGGAATTCTTTTTTCAGCTATGTTAAGATTTGCTAGAATTTTTATTCTAGTAACTATGCCTGGAAGTACATCAATATTTAAAGATGATATTTCTTCTAGCTGACCATCTATTCTATATCTAACTCTTATATATTTTTCATAGGGCTCTATATGAATATCTGAAGCTCTTTGTTCCACTGCATTTTTAAGTAGGGAATCCACTAGTTTTACAGTGGGAGCATTTTTAACTTCATCAATCTTTTCTATATCTTCCGTCTTATTATGAAACACTATCCTAGACCTGGTTATCTCTTCTACAGCACTTTCCACATTTCTATCTGAATAATACTTTTCCGTAGCCTTATGGATGTCATCCTTTGTGGATATATAAGGTTCCACTCTTAGTCCTGTAGTTATAGCTACATCATCCATAGCAAATATATTTAAAGGATCTGATACAGCTACCTTTATTACTCCATCAGCAGTATAAAAAGGGAATAATTCATATTTTCTACATAAGCCTTCGTTAACTAATTTAACAGCCTTAGAATCTACATCTATATTACTTAATGTTACTCTTTCAATACCTAACTGTTCTTGAAGTACCTCTATAATAATATCCTCTGTTACTATACCTTCATCGATTAATAATTCTCCCAGTTTTTTTCTCTTTACCTTTTGAATCTCTAAGGCTTCTGATAATTGTGACCTGGTAATTTTATTTGCCTTTACTAGCAAGTCACCTAGTCTGACAGTATTCCTTGCCATTTCTCTCCACCTCACCTTTACAATTAATTTATTTGTCCTTATCTAAAAGTTTTATACTTCTTTTTATTTCTTAAAACTCCTTATATTAAATGAAATTTAATATATATTGTTCTCCAATGATTAAAACTATATATGCTCCCATAGCCAAGCTAGGTCCTAAAGGAATATACTCATCCTTTGATTTCTTTTTTGATGCAATTAACATAACTGCAATTGTTCCTCCTATAATGAAGGATATGAGTAAAAAGTATATCTCTAATTTCCATCCTAGAAATAATCCACATAATACTGCTATTTCAATATCTCCAACACCCATGCCACCAGTTAAAACATATATTAAACCAATAACACCTAGGCCTATTAATCCCCCAATAATATAGTTAGTTATACTATGGGAGTATGCTACAGTTTCTATAAGGATAAAGATTATACCCACTGCCATTCCACTATAAACTACACTAGAATACACATCTGTAGTATCATAATCAATAAGGGCTATGACTATTAAAAATAGAGTTAAAAGGGAATACTTAAAAAAGCTTAACCCTATGCCATATCTAAGATATATTCCTACTAATAAAATCCCTGTAAGCCCTTCTACTAAGGGATATCTCATAGAAATCTTAGATTCACAATATCTACATTTACCCTTAAGCCATAGATAACTTACTATTGGAAATAAATCCTTCCATTTCAATCTAGTATCACAATTTCCACAATGGGAAGGTGGACTAATTAATGACTGATTGTTAGGTATTCTATAAATACATACATTTAAAAAACTTCCTATTACTACTCCATATAAAAATACTATAAAACCCATAATTTATTATCCTTTTACATTTATTTCTATTTAGAAATCATTATACTATATTTTTACATATGTGTATATAAAATACACGCAAAAAAACCGACTAAATTTATAATTTAGCCGGTTGTACCATTAACTCAACAACTTTCAAGGTACCCAAATAAAAAAGTTGCATCATTGTATCTAAACTTACTTTCTTTTTATATAAACTTACTTTCTTTTTATATAAATTTATTTTACATTTATATAAATTTGTTTTATTGTTGTATAAATTTATAAATGTTAAACATATTATACTATAATTTGTATTATATTTCTATATACTTTCCTTGTTATGTGTTATTTTATTACATTTATCCTTAAAATCCACTGTTTTAAAGGTTTTTATAGACTTTGTAGATAATTAAATTGATAAAATTTGGAGAGAATTTATGTGAACATTAATTATGGATGTAAAAAAAGACTTCCATGAAAACTTCATGAAAGTCTTAATTCTATTTAATATTTAATTTTAGTACATTCCGTCCATTCCCATTCCTGGTGCACCTGGCATTGGAACTGGGTTCTTTTCTGGAATATCAACAACAGCAGCTTCTGTTGTTAAGAATGTTGATGCTACAGATGCAGCATTTTGAAGTGCGCTTCTTGTAACCTTAGTTGGGTCAACTATTCCAGCTTTAATCATATCTACATATTCAGCATTTAATGCATCATAGCCTATTTCTGTAGCTGAATTTCTAACTCTTTCAACTACTACTGAAGCTTCTGCACCAGCATTTGTAGCTATTTGTCTTAATGGCTCTTCAAGAGCTCTTCTTACAATGTTAATACCTACTTGGATTTCTGAAACCTCTGAAGTTAGTTTAGCAACTGCTTCTATTGCATTAATATAAACAGTTCCACCACCTGCAACGATACCTTCTTCAACTGCAGCTTTTGTAGCAGCAAGAGCATCTTCAATTCTTAATTTCTTTTCTTTTAATTCTGTTTCAGTAGCAGCACCAACTTTGATTACTGCAACTCCACCAGCAAGTTTTGCAAGTCTTTCATTTAATTTTTCTTTATCAAATTCAGAAGTTGTATCTTCCATTTGTTTCTTAATTTGATTTACTCTAGATGCTATATTTTCTTTTGCACCTTTTCCATTTACGATAACAGTGTTTTCTTTAGTAACTTTAACACTATCAGCTCTTCCTAACATTTCAATAGTTGCATCTTTAATGTCGTGTCCTAATTCTTCTGAAATTACTGTACCACCTGTAAGTATTGCTATATCTTCAAGCATTTCTTTTCTTCTATCACCAAAGCCTGGAGCTTTAACAGCAACACATGTAAATGTTCCTCTTAATTTATTAACTACTAAAGTAGCTATTGCTTCACCTTCAACATCTTCAGCAATTATTAAAAGTTTTTTACCTTGCTGTACTATTTGCTCAAGAATTGGAAGTAATTCTTGGATGTTAGATATTTTCTTATCAGTTATTAAAATGTATGGATTATCAAGTACAGATTCCATCTTATCTGTGTCAGTTACCATATATGCACTTAAATATCCTCTATCAAATTGCATACCTTCAACAACATCAAGTTCAGTTCCCATTGTTTTAGACTCTTCTACAGCTATAACACCTTCGTTACCTACTTTATCCATTGCTGTAGCTATTAGAGCTCCAACTTCCTCGTCTGCTGCTGATATAGCTGCAACTCTTGCTATGTCTTCTTTTCCATCTACTTGTCTAGAGTATTTTTTTATTTCTTCAACTGCTGTATCTACAGCCATTCTTATACCATTTCTAAGTAACATTGGGTTTGAACCAGCTGTTACATTCTTAAGTCCTTCTCTTATGATCGCTTGAGCAAGTACTGTAGCAGTTGTAGTTCCGTCTCCAGCTACATCGTTTGTTTTGTTTGCAACTTCTTTTACAAGTTGTGCTCCCATATTCTCATATGCATCTTCAAGTTCTATTTCTCTAGCTATTGTAACACCATCATTTGTTATAAGTGGTGAACCAAATTTTTTATCTAATATAACATTTCTTCCCTTTGGTCCTAAAGTTACCTTAACTGTATCTGCAAGTACGTCTACACCTCTTTGCATAGCTCTTCTTGATTCTTCTCCGAATAAAATACTTTTAGCCATATTCATTTACCTCCTATGATATGTGAATTTCTTAGCTTATCATTAAAATATATTACTTATTCTAATATTGCTAATATGTCTTCTTGCTTTAATATAATATATTCTTGTCCTTGTAATTTAACTTCTGTTCCTGCAAATTTAGAAAATAATATCTTATCTCCTATTTTCACTTCCATCTTAATTTCTCTTCCATGAGAATAAGTTCCTGGACCTACTGCAACGACTTCTGCCTCTTGTGGTTTTTCTTTTGCAGTACCTGCTAGAACTATTCCTCCTTTAGTTATTTCCTCAGATTCTAATCTTTTGATTACAACTCTGTCGCCTAATGGTCTGATATTCATAAAAAACCCTCCTAATTGTTAGTTATTTATATAATTTTTTTATTTATCTTTATTTATTAGCACTCACGACTATTGAGTGCTAACTACAATATAATAATATATAATTATTATTTTATAAGCAAATCTTTTATTTTAATAGAACCTGGTAAAATAAGCGAATATATTAAAATATCTCACTCATGGTAATATTTTCTCTTATTTTCTCTTATTTTTACCTTTATGCTTTAAGGCTCTATGGAAAAAGTCTATAATGCTATGTCCTTTAAGTATTCCGACTAAAAATAAGACTCCTGATACTACCCCTATAATTATCATAGATACATAGTCCCCTCTATGTATACCGTGGCCAAACATGGCAGATGTGATTATCCATGGTAATCTACCAGCAGAAGAATATAATATAAAATCCCTTAGAGTTACATTGGATATACCAGCTACATAAACTAATATATCTTTAGGTATTCCAGGTATAAAGTATATTACAAAGATAACTATATTATTACTTCCAGCATCTAATATTCTCTTTATCTTAGTTAAATTATTTTTTTCAATAAGCTTATTTATATACTTTTTCCCAAATAATTTAGCTATAAAATAAGCAACTACACTTCCAAGAATTATCCCTACTGCAGAGGCAATTCCTCCTACTAAAGGTCCGAATATGTATCCACCTGCTACTTGAACAACTTCTCCTGGTATAAAGAATATTATTACTTGTATCATTTGTAGCACTACAAAGGCAATTATACTATAACTACCAAAGGATAGTATTAATTTTTTTAATTCTTCTGGATCTCTAAATACAGTGAATTTCTTGGAAAATTCCCAATAGGCTATTAATAATACTACTATAACTATAGTCCATATTACTCCATTTGTTACATACTTTTTTATCTTATTTTTATTCTCCATACCTTTCCCACCTTGTATACCCTTAGTTTATGTTCTATATATCAACATATTTCTAACTTAATCTATTTTTATATTGTTTTCTCTTGCATAATAAAATAAGTATTGTTGTGCAAATCCAGATAAGCTACCAAACTTCTCTCTTGCAAACTCCCTTATTTTAGGCAATGATACATCTGGTGCCACATAAAAGAACTGCATTGCTCTTTTCACCCATACATCCACTGGAAATGCTGAGTATTTCCCCATAGAAAATAGCATTATGCAATCTGCTACCTTAGGCCCTACTCCATTAAAATTTTTAAGACCCTCATGACATCCATCATCATCACTTTGTTTTATTGCGTTTAAATCATAGGTACCACTACTCAAATCTTCTAGTGCCTTATATATATACTTAGCCCTAAATCCAACACCTAAAGCTTCTATATCTTCTACCGTAGCTCTTCTAAACTCCTCTAAGGTTGGAAAAGCGTAATATGTATTTCCCTTGTACTTTATAGATTTGCCAAATACTTTACTTATATTTTCTATAGCTCTTTTTATCATAGGGATTCTATTATTTGCAGATATAATAAAAGATATTAGCATTTCAAAGGGATCTTGCTGTAGTATTCTTATTCCTACACCAAATTCTACTGCTTTTTTTAAAAGTTCATCCTTCTCAAATTCTTCTTTTATAGCTGAATAGTCCCTTTCTAGGTCAAAGTAATTTAGCCATATGTCATTAAAATCCTTTAAATCCGTATTATATATAACTACATCATTATTCCTTTTTTCAATTTCAATAACTTTTCCAAAGGCTACACCTATATAATTATTATTATCTTGTCTGTTCCATCTAAAACATTGTCCACAATCAAAAATATGGGGAAGTTCAAAATTCTTTACATCCTTTAATATAACTTTTCCACTTTCTTCAATAGCTTCTTTAAAGTCCATCCATATCAACCTCCTTGAAATAACATTTATGGGATGCTAGTTTAAAAATAGTGCTAAGGATATTCTCAGCACTAAGTTTTAAAATTATTCTCAATTACTGTTTATTTCTCTCTCTTGTTACTATGTTGTCTAATATAACTGCACCTTTTTCTACTATATTAAGACATCTTACTTCATCATTTCTATATAATTCCTTTAATTTATCACAATTTAATGAATTACATTCTTTATTAAAGTTTTCAATGAATTCTTGAGTAAGGGTTTTTACATAATCACTTTCATGGGCTCTTTCCTTTGTAAATAAAATACCAAGAACAGAAATTGCTCCTGTGATAACTCCACAAGTGGATTCTACACCCATTCCCCCACCGAAAGCAGCCATGGTTTTAAAAGTTTCTTTACTTAAGTTTAAACCATATTCTTCATTAGCAGCATATAGCATAGTCTCTGCACAGTTTAAATCATATTCTTCTCCATAATATTTTTTCACTACATCTAATAACATATTTATGCACCCTACTTTCCTATTAATTAGTCCTAAACTTCAGAGAAGCTAAGAACTCTGTTTATTATAGTTTTAGTCATAAATCTATGACTCCAAAAATTTCTTTAAATGTATTAGAAATCTACTAGTTTTCAGTTTCATTATACTATATTTATCATATAAAAAAGCCATATTTTAAAGAATTTCACATAACTTTAAAATATGGCTTGATTTTATTAATTCTGCTTTTAAAATTACTTACTTAATTGCTCATCAATAGCTTTAGCAGCTTTTTTACCAGCTTCCATAGCAAGTATAACTGTAGCTGCACCTGTTACAGCATCTCCACCAGCATATACTTTTTCTTTTGAAGTAAGTCCTGTTTCTTCCTCTGCAACTATGCATTTATATTTATTAGTTTCTAAGCCTTTAGTTGTAGCTGGAATTAATGGGTTTGGTGAAGTTCCTAGTGACATGATAACAGTGTCACAGTCTAATGTAAACTCAGAACCTTCTATTACTTGTGGTCTTCTTCTTCCAGATGCATCTGGCTCTCCAAGTTCCATTCTTACACATTTCATTCCTTTAACCCAACCATTTTCATCCCCAAGGATTTCTGTAGGATTAACTAATAAATCAAGGATAACTCCTTCTTCTTTAGCGTGATGTACTTCTTCTACTCTAGCTGGAAGTTCAGCTTCACTTCTTCTATAAACTATATGTGTTTCTGAACCTAGTCTTAAAGCTGTTCTAGCAGCATCCATAGCAACGTTACCGCCACCAACTACTGCAACGCATTTACCAGATTTAATTGGAGTAGCATATTCATCTTTAAATGCTTTCATTAAGTTATTTCTAGTTAAGAATTCATTTGCTGAGAATACTCCATTTAAGTTTTCTCCTGGAATTCCCATAAACTTAGGAAGTCCTGCTCCTGATCCTATAAATACAGCTTCAAATTTCTCATCATTCATTAATTCATCTATTGTAACTGTTCTACCAACAACTACATTTGTTTCTATTTTAACTCCTAATTTTCTTAGGTTGTTTACTTCATGCTTAACAACGGTATCCTTTGGTAATCTAAACTCAGGAATTCCATAAAGTAAAACTCCACCTGGCTCATGTAAAGCTTCAAATACAGTTACGTCGTAACCCATTTTAGCAAGCTCCCCAGCGCAAGTTATTCCTGATGGGCCTGAACCAATTACAGCAACTTTTTTATTTTTCTTTTCAATCTCTTTAGTCAAATCCACATTGTTATTTCTTGACCAGTCTGCTACAAATCTTTCTAATTTTCCTATAGCAACTGCTTCACCTTTTATTCCAAGAACACATTTACTTTCACATTGTAATTCTTGAGGACAAACTCTTCCACATACTGCTGGAAGTGCTGTATATTTATCTAAAGCCTTTGCAGCTTGTGCAAATTCTTTTTCTTTTACATGATGAATAAACTCTGGTATATCTATTGCAACTGGACATTTAGATACACATGGTTTATTTTTACAATTTAAACATCTAGAAGCTTCTTGAACTGCTTCTTCTTCAGTGTAACCAAGACAAACTTCTTGAAAGTTAGTTGCTCTTACCTTTGGATCTTGTTCTTGTATTGGAGTTCTTTTCATTCTATCCATTAGTTATTTCCTCCTACTTTGCATCCTTTTTGTATAGAATCCTTTTGTATTTCTTCTGTCTTATACATAGTTGTTCTTTTTAATGCTTCATCGAAGTTTACTTTATGTCCATCAAATTCTGGTCCATCAACACAAGCAAATTTAGTTTCTCCATCAACAGTTATTCTACAAGCACCACACATACCTGTTCCATCAACCATGATTGGGTTCATACTAACTATTGTTTTTATACCTAATTCTTCTGTTAATTTACATACAAATTTCATCATTATCATTGGTCCTATAGCAATTACTGTATCGTATTTATTACCTTCTTCAACCAAAGATTTTAATCTATTAGTAACCATTCCTTTAAATCCATAGCTACCATCATCAGTTGCTACATAAACATTGTCTGCAACATTTTTCATATCTTCTTCTAAAATAACCATTTCTTTATTTTTAAATCCCATGATTACGTCAGCTTTAATTCCGTTTTCATGTAACCATTTTACTTGAGGATATACTGGTGCAGCTCCAACTCCACCTGATATAAACATTATTTTTTCATTTTTTAGCTTATCTTTGTCTTCTTCTAAAAGCTCAGAAGGCATCCCTAAAGGTCCAACAAAGTCAAAGAAAGAATCCCCTTCTTCATATTGTTCCATAGCTTTTGTAGTACATCCAATTGTTTGTACAACTATTGATACTGTTCCATTTTCTACATCTGTGTCACATACTGTTAAAGGTACTCTCTCACCCTTTTCATCCATTCTTATTATAATGAATTGACCTGGACGAGCTGATTTAGCTACTCTTGGAGCTAAAATCTTCATCATAAATATTGAAGGTGCCAAAATTTTCTTTTCAACAATTTTATACATAGTACTTTCCTCCGTATTTTAAACATATTTTGTTTTTATATGAATTTAATATTTCACCATTTTAATTCATATCCTTTGCCAAATATAATATTATACTATTTTCATTGAAATTTATATATGAACATTAGATATTTATTTAACATAGTGGCTACAAACGCAAAAATAAACAGCGCAATAATGATAGGATTCTTTACCACATTACACTTGTCCAATAAACTAACTTAAATCTCCATATATCCTTAAATAATACGACTTAAATCCTTTACATGAATATACATTGTGTCGGTTACACTTATATTTTATAATTTTATTTAATTATAGTCAACCATATAGTAAATTAAATATTATAAATTTTCAAGCAAATAAATCCATTTTTTATAAACATCCTCTTGAATTCCAGTTATTCTTTCAAACTTCTGGTGATTCCATTTAAACTATACTCCTTTTATTTTTAAAAATCTACAATAAATTATAAAATGCATTGTTATAATTTTATCTATCTTTTATTTTTTTAATTATATTTAATTTATTTTCACATAAAGAAAAGAGTAAAGATAAATTATTCTTTACTCTTTTGCTGTAATATTTTTATGATATTATTATTTACTATAATCGAAGAATCCTTTTCCAGTTTTTCTTCCTAATTGTCCAGCTCTAACGAATTTTCTAAGTAGGTTGTGTGCTCTGTATTTTGAATCTCCAGTTTCTTTATATAATACATCCATGATTGCTAAGCAAACATCTAGTCCAATTAAGTCACCTAAAGCAAGAGGTCCCATTGGATGATTTGCTCCAAGCATCATAGCTTTATCTATATCTGCAGCACTTGCAATACCTTCTGCATAGATGCAAACAGCTTCATTTATCATAGGTACTAAAATTCTGTTTACTACAAATCCTGGAGCTTCTTCTACTTGAACTGGCTCCTTAGATATGTTAATAACTAATTCATGCATTGCATCATATGTTTCTTGTGATGTTCCCATTCCTTTTATGATTTCTACAAGTTTCATAACTGGAGCTGGGTTAAAGAAGTGTAGTCCTATAACTTTATCAACTCTCTTTGTAGCAGTAGCAATTTCAGTTATAGAAAGTGAAGATGTATTTGTAGCCAGGATTGCTTCTGGTTTACAGATTTCATCTAATTCTTTAAATATTTGTTTTTTGATTTCCATGTTTTCTACTGCAGCTTCTATTATTAAATCTACATCATCTAATAAGCTTAATTCTGTAGTTCCACTAACTCTTGATAGAATTTCTTCTGCTTGTTCTTCTGTTATTTTACCTTTTGTAGCAAGTTTTTTAATATTTTTTTCTATCATTCCAAGACCTTTTTGTACGAATTCATCCTTTATATCTCTAACTATTACCTCATATCCTTTAGCGGCAAAAGCTTGAGCTATTCCTGATCCCATTGTACCTGCGCCTAAAACACATATCTTTTTCATATTAAACACTCCTAACATAATTTTGTATTATGGATTATAGACTATTACAAATCTATATTACCACATTTTTATATATTTATATTTATATTTATCAAAAATAACTCAATAAATATAAATATATGTATACAATTTTCAACGAAATTAGACTTTTATTCAATATTTAACAAATGAGGGGTATATACATCTCCGTATATCCCCTCATCTTATGTTAATTAGTGTACTATAAAATTCAATTAATCTAAAGTCTTATAAATTTACTATTTGTTCATCTCTTTATATTGAGCTATCATTTCTGGAATAACTTTAGCAAAGTCTCCTACTAAAGCTACGTCAGCAGCTTTCATGATTGGAGCATCTGAATCTTTGTTAATAGCTATGATGTAGTTAGAATCTTGCATTCCAGCTAAGTGTTGGATTGCTCCAGAGATTCCGCAAGCTATATATATAGTAGGTCTTACAGTTTTTCCTGTTTGTCCTACTTGAACTGCTTTTTCTACCCAGCCATTATCAACAGCTGCTCTTGATCCAGCTAAAGTTCCTCCCATTACGTCTGCAAGTTCTTGAAGTAAAGCGAAGTTTTCTTTACAGCCAACTCCTCTTCCTCCTGAAACTACGATATCAGCTTCAGTAATGTCTACCATTTCTTTTACTGATTTAACAACTTCTATAGTTTCTGTTCTTATATCAGAAGCTGATAATTGAACGTCAAACTTTTCAACTTGGAAAGTTCTGTTTTCATCTTTAGCTAACTTTTCGAAAACTCCAGGTCTTACTGTAGACATTTGTGGTCTATGATCTCCACAAACGATTGTAGCCATTAGGTTTCCACCGAAAGCTGGTCTTGTCATTAATAAGTTGTTAGTTTCTGCATCTACATCTAGAGATGTACAGTCAGCTGTAAGACCTGTTGAAAGTCTTCCTGCAACTCTTGGTCCTAAATCTCTTCCAATGAAGCTAGCTCCAATGAATAGGATTTCTGGTTTTTTAGCATTTACAACTTCGTTTATAACTTTTGTATATCCATCAGTTGAATAGTGAGTTAGTAACTCATTGTCGCATACTAATACTTTATCTGCTCCAAAAGCTCCTAATTCTTTAGTCATTTCTTCTATATTTTTATGTCCAAGTAATAATGCTGTAAGTTCTACTCCTAACTTGTCAGCTATTTCTCTTCCTTTTCCTAATAATTCTAAAGCAACCTTTTGTAATTCTCCGTCTCTTTGCTCTGCAAAGACCCATACACCTTTATAATCTGCTATATTCATGGTAATTTCCTCCTTAACTATATCTTAGATGAAGTGTTTTTCTTTTAGTTTTGAAAGCGCAATTGAAGCTGCTTCTTTTGGTGATACTTCAAATATTTCACCTTGTCCTTTAGCTTCTTTAGTCATTGATTTTTTAACCTTTGTAGGTGATCCTTTAAGACCAAGTAGGTTAACATCAACGTTAATGTCTGCTACAGTCCATACTTTAACTTCTTTTTCTTTAGCCATTGCGAATATGTTTTTAATGTTCATATATCTTGGCACGTTTAAAGTTTCGATTGCAGTTAATAGAACTGGAGTGTTAACTCTGATATTTTCATATCCATCTTCCCAAGCTCTTCTTACGTTTAATACGCCTTCTTTTTCTTGGCTAACTGCTTCAACATAAGTTATTTGAGGCATTCCTAAGTGTTCAGCAATTTCTGGTCCAACTTGTGCAGTATCTCCATCAATCGCTTGTCTTCCAGCGAATATTATATCATAATCTAAGTTTTTAATAGCTGCAGCTAAAGCGTGAGATGTAGCTAATGTATCAGCTCCAGCAAAAGCTCTATCTGTAACTAGTATAGCTTCGTCTGCTCCCATTGCTAATGCTTCTTCTAAAGCTACTTTTGCTTGTGGAGGTCCCATTGTTATAACAGTTACGTGTCCACCATAAGTATCTTTTAATTGTAAAGCTCCTTCTAAAGCGTTTTTGTCATCTGGGTTTATTATTGAAGGAACACCATCTCTTATAAGAGTTCCTGTTTTTGGATCTATTTTAACTTCATTTGTATCTGGTACTTGTTTTACACAAACAACTATTTTCATCTTTCACTACCTCCTATTTCAATATGCTTCCTGCGATAACCATTCTTTGAACTTGAGAAGTTCCTTCGTAGATTTCAGTTATCTTAGCATCTCTCATCATTCTTTCAACTGGATATTCTTTAGTGTATCCATATCCACCAAATAATTGAACAGCCTTAGTTGTAACATCCATAGCTACTTCTGAAGCATATAATTTAGCTCTAGCAGCATCTACTGAGTATGGCATACCCATATCTTTTTTGTATGCAGCTTTGTATACTAAAAGTCTAGCAGCTTCAATTTGAACATCCATATCAGCAACCATCCATTGAAGTCCTTGGAATGCTGCTATTGATCTTCCGAATTGTTTTCTTTCTTTCATGTAAGCAACAGCTTCATCTAAAGCTCCTTGAGCTAGTCCTAAAGCTTGAGCTGCTATACCAATTCTTCCTCCATCAAGAGTTTGCATTGCAACAGCAAATCCTTTTCCTTCTTTTCCAAGTAAGTTTTCTTTTGGAACTATGCAGTTTTCAAATACTAATTCAGTAGTAGATGATGCTCTTATTCCTAACTTCTCTTCAACTTTTCCTATTGAGAATCCAGGGAAATCCTTTTCAACTATGAAAGCAGATATTCCTCTAGTTCCTTTTGATTTATCAGTCATTGCAAATACTACGAAGATATCAGCAACTCCACCGTTAGTTATGAATATTTTTGAACCGTTTAATACGTAGTGATCTCCTTCAAGTACAGCTGTTGTTTGTTGTCCAGCAGCATCAGTACCTGCGTTTGGCTCAGTAAGACCAAATGCACCTAGTTTTTCACCTTTTGCAAGTGGTGTTAAATATTTTTCTTTTTGCTCTTGAGTACCAAATTGATATATTGGTGCTCCACATAAAGAAGTGTGTGCAGAAACTATAACTCCTGTAGTTCCGCAAACTTTAGAAAGTTCTTCTACAGTCATAGCATAAGATACGTTGTTTCCACCTGCTCCACCGAATTCAGTTGGGAATGGAATTCCTAACATGTTGTATCTAGCCATTTGCTCTACGTTTTCCATTGGGAATCTTTCTGTAACATCTATTTCAGCTGCTATAGGTTTTACTTCATTAATAGCAAACTCCCTTACCATTTGCTTTACAAGTTCTTGTTCCTTAGTTAATGAAAAATTCATTATAATACCTCCTACTTATACGATTATCTATTTCGATTATCTATTCTTAAAATTCTTGTCTCTCTTTTCAACAAAAGCTGTCATACCTTCTTTTTGGTCTTCAGTAGCAAAACACATTCCAAATGCTTCAGCTTCATATAATACTGCACTATCAATATCCATTTGCAAGCCTCTATTGATAGCAGCTTTACATTGGCTTATAGCTATAGGAGCATTCTTAGCTATTTTATTAGCCATAGCTTTTGCTTCATCTAAAAGTGTCTCTGGTTCTACTACCTTGTTTACTAATCCAATTCTTAAAGCTTCTTCAGCATTGATCATGTCACAAGTGTAAATTAATTCTTTTGCAATTCCTTCACCTACAAGTCTTGATAACCTTTGAGTTCCGCCAAACCCAGGAGTTATTCCAAGCCCTGCTTCTGGTTGTGCAAACTTAGCTTTAACTGATGCAATTCTAATATCGCAAGCCATTGCAAGTTCACATCCACCACCTAATGCAAAACCATTAACTGCAGCTATAACAGGTTTTTCAAGTTTTTCAATTTTTCTAAAAACCCCATTCCCAAGAATACCAAATTCTTTACCTTCTATAGCATTCATTTCTTTCATTTCTGAAATATCAGCTCCAGCAACGAACGCTTTACCTTCTCCTGTAAGAATAACTGCATAAATTTCTTTATCCCCAGAAATTTCTTGGATAACACAATCAATTTCTTTTAAAGTTTCTGTGTTTAAAGCATTTAATGCTTTAGGTCTGTTTAGTTTAACTAAAGCCACATTTCCTTCTTTTTCCAAGACTATGTTCTTATAATCCATGTTTAAAATCCCCCATGCAATTTTTCAGGTGTTAGCCGCCATAAATCGTTATTATTTTAACAAAAAAGTGATTAAGGTTCTAATACCTTAATCACTATTATAGACTGTTTATAATTCTTTTTCAACCTAATTTATATTTTATTTATGTTTTTTAATGAATCTTTTTACTTAATTCATATAATTAAATTCAAAAAATTCCTGACAATACAAATTTTAAGAAATTCGTATTGTCTTTTTTTAGTATTATAGGAATTCTTCTTCTTTTTCACGCTCATTTAATAAGTAACTTAAAGTCATTAAACTTTCATTAAGATGTACATTCTCTACAATAACATCCTCGTTAACCTTTAGATCTATAGGTGCAAAATTCCATATTCCCTTTACGCCATTCTTTATTACCACATCTGCTACCCCTTGGGCTCTATTTTTAGGAACACAAATTATAGCTATGTTAATCTTTTCTCTCTGTAAGAAACTATCTAACTCATCCATATCTCTAATTTCAATATCTCTTATTTTAAGTCCAATAAGTTTTACATTCACATCAAAAATACCTTTAAGATTAAATGCCATCTTATCAAAGGTTGTATAGTTGGCAATTGCTTGACCTATATTTCCAGCTCCAATTATTACAGTGTTATACTCTTTGTTAAGGCCTAATATAACAGAGATTTGATATAATAATTCCTTAACATTATATCCATACCCTTGTTGACCAAAATCTCCAAAACAATTTAAATCCTGTCTTATTTGTGAAGCTGTAAACCCAATTCTTTCACTTAGTTCTTTAGAGGATATTCTATCAACTTCATTTTTATCTAATTCGCGCAAATATCTGTAGTACTTAGGTAGCCTTTTTATTACAGCCATAGAAATGCTTCTTTTCTTCTCCACCTCTTATCAACTCCTTATATATATTCTTTATATATTCCTTGTTTATTCTTTTTGTCTTTTATTTTTATGCTTATTCATATTATAATTCTCTATTAAATATTATCTAAAATAACTATTCTAATCTCATATTCAACGTAGGTTTTATTCATATAGATATTATACTATATTACCATTGATTTGTTATATATTTTTTAATAAATAAACTATAATGCTATATTGTACATTTAAAATACTTTATTGTATATATAAATTATAAATTTTTTTAACTTTTTATCATAAATAATATATAAAGTCTCATAAACTTAATTTTTATACCAATTTTACTTTTCTTTGTATTATATATAACAATGTTTCCTATTACTCACAATACCCATTCCTCCACTGTACTATACAAATTATTTTAAATTTCTAACTTTCATGTTAAAATGCTAGTAGGACGGTGAAATAAATGATAGTTTTAAGTTGTAAAAACATAAGTAAATACTTCGGAATAGATATGATTTTAAAAGATATTACCTTCAATGTAAATGAAGGTGAAAAAATAGGATTAATAGGTGCTAATGGTGCAGGTAAATCAACCCTATTTAAAATTTTAACCAATCAAATGGAATATGATAGTGGTGAGCTATATATAGATAAATCAAAGGAACTTGGATATCTTTCTCAAAACCTTTCTCTAGATTCAGATAATACCATATATACTGAACTTCTTTCCGTGTTTAAGTCACTGATAGATATTGAGGAAAGATTACACAATTTAGAAGAGAAGATGAAGGAACCTTATGATGCTGCTAAAGAAGATTATCACAATAAGATTATACGTGATTATACTACTTTAACAGAGGTTTATGAAAATCGTGGTGGATACACTTATAAAGGCGAAATTAGTCGTGTACTTAAAGGCCTAGGCTTTACAGAAGTTGATTTTGATAAATCCATATCTATATTAAGCGGTGGTCAAAAGACTAGAGTTGCTTTATGTAAGCTCCTTCTTAGAAAACCTGAAATTTTGCTTCTAGACGAACCTACAAACCATCTTGACCTTGATGCAATAGAATGGTTAGAGAACTACCTTAAAGAGATTAAAGGCACAATTATAGTAATTTCCCACGATAGATTCTTCTTAGATGCTATCACCAATAAAACTATAGAACTTATAGGTGGAACTGCACAGTGCTATAACGGAAATTATACAGCCTTTATCGACCTTAAAGAGAAAAATAAAGAAGTGATGCAGAAGGCTTACGACCTTCAACAAGCAGAGATTAAAAGACAAGAAGAAATCATAACTAAGTATAAGTCCTTTAATCGTGAGAAAAGTATAAGAGCTGCTGAAAGTCGTCAAAAGGCCTTAGATAAGATAGAAAGAATAGAAGCACCTATCAAAGATGCAAAGGCTTCAAAAATAAAGTTTGAAACACAAATTAAAAGTGGTAATGATGTTCTTTATGTAGAAAATTTAAGTAAAAGTTTTGGTGAAAAACTTCTATTTGAAGGTTTAAATATGGATATTAAACGAGAAGAAAAAATTGCTCTTATAGGGGAAAATGGCCGTGGCAAAACTACTTTATTTAGAATAATCATGGATAAAATACCTTCAGATAATGGGATTAAGGTGTTAGGTAAAAACGTATTTGTTGGATATTACGATCAAGAGCAATCTAATTTAAACTTTAATAAAACTATTTTAGATGAGGTGTGGGATGATTTCCCTCATATGACTACTACGGAGATACGATCGGCTCTTGCAGCCTTCTTATTTACAGGGGATGACGTATTTAAGTCCATATCTACTCTTAGTGGTGGAGAGAAATGTAGAATTAATTTACTAAAACTAATGCTTTCTAAAGCTAATTTTCTTCTTCTAGATGAACCTACAAACCACTTAGATATTATCTCTCGTGAGGCCTTAGAAGATGCAATCTTAAACTATGATGGCACAATAATTCTCATATCCCACGATAGATACTTCTTAAATAAAATTATAAATAAAATCTTTGAGCTTAATGAGGATGGAGTGAAAGAATACTTAGGCAACTATTCCTATTACGTAGAGAAAAAGAAAAACCCTTTAAGGTTTGAGGATATAGAGGAAGGTTCAGGCATTACTAAGACTCAGTTAAAGCTAGATAAAAAGAAAAAACGTGAAGCTGAAAAAGCTGAAAAAGAAAAAGCTAATACTCTTAAAAACATTGAAAATAAAATAGCAGCTACTGAGGAATCTCTTGAGGAGCTCCAAGGGCAGCTATGCCTTGAGGAAGTCTATTCCAGCCCTGAAAAAAGCATAGAAATAAATAAAGAAATACAAAAAACTGAAGAAGAACTTCAAAACCTATATGATCAATGGGAAGAACTAGCTTAGGAGCTTTTTCAAAATAAATTAATCCAAATAAATGCTGAGCATGCACTTATATTATTAAAGTACACGCTCAGCATTTTATATAAGATTAATGATTTATTTTGCCAAAGCTCATTATTTATTTTGATATATCTTTGCACATGTTGTAAAAATACTTATGCATAGATAAGTCCTTTGTTAACTCTGGATGAAATGATGTTGCTAGCATGTTGTTTTCTCTACATGCTATGATTTTTTCATCTAGTTTACATAGCACCTTTACCCCTTCATGTGCCTTTTCAACGTAAGGAGCTCTTATAAATACTAGAGGTATTTTTTCTTCACTGACACCTTCCACTATTTCATCCGTTATAAAGCTATCTAATTGAGAGCCATAGGCATTTCTTCTTACCTCTATACCCATAACACCTAAATGGTTGTAATCACTTCCTAGGATGGATTTAGCGAGAATTATCATACCTGCACAGGTTCCCCATACTGGCATCCCACTTTCAATTTTGCTTTTTAGTGGAGATAGCATCTGAAAATCCCTTAATAATTTTCCTATGGTAGTACTTTCTCCTCCCGGAATTATAAGGCCATCTATATCCTCTAGATCCTTCACATTCTTCACTCTTAAGGCTGTGGCTCCACTTATATTATTAACCTTATCTACATGTTCTTTTACAGCTCCTTGTAAATCTAGTACACCTATAGTTATCATTGTACTACCATCCTCTTGATGCATATAATTTGCCATCTGGTATATCCTTAGTATTTATACTGTCCATAGGTTCTCCTAGATCCTCAGAAACTTGTGATAAGATTTCAGGATTATTATAGTTTGCTACAGCATGAACTATAGCCTTAGCTCTTTTTTCTGGATCCGCTGATTTAAATATACCAGAACCAACGAAAACTCCATCACTTCCAAGTTGCATCATTAAAGCTGCATCAGCTGGCGTAGCTACTCCACCGGCAGCAAAGTTAACTACTGGTAGTCTTCCATGGTTGTGAACATAAACTATTAAGTCATATGGTGCACCCATTTCTTTAGCTATAGTCATAAGCTCTTCCTTGGGTGTGTTTTGTACTTTCCTTATTTCACTCATCATAGTTCTCATATGTCTTACAGCTTCTACAACATCTCCAGTACCAGCTTCTCCTTTAGTTCTTATCATGGAAGCACCCTCACCTATTCTTCTTAGTGCTTCTCCTAGGTTTCTAGCTCCACATACGAAAGGCACATTAAATCCTTTTTTATCTATGTGAAATAAGTCATCCGCTGGAGTTAATACTTCACTTTCATCTATATAATCAATCTTAATAGCTTCTAATATTTGTGCCTCCACAAAATGACCTATTCTTACCTTTGCCATTACTGGAATAGATACAGCCTCTTGAATTTCTTTTATCATCTTAGGATCTGACATTCTAGCAACTCCACCTTGCTTTCTAATATCAGAAGGCACGCGTTCCAAAGCCATTACAGCAACTGCTCCTGCTTTCTCTGCAATTATAGCTTCCTCAGCATTAACTACATCCATTATTACTCCACCCTTTAGCATTTCTGCTAGGTTTTTGTTTAACTCTGATCTTGTATTCATTTATATTCCCCCTACAGTATAGTACAAAATTGTATGTATATTTTGTATCTATATATTTAATATTTACAATACAATTATTCCATAAACGCCACGTTAAATCAATACAATTTGATAATTTTTCATATTTTGTATTATCTGTATGGGTACAATATAACTATTTAACTATATATCTATCTATGTATAAAAACATTTAAATAGATTCATAGTTAAATAGTTATTGTGTTTATAAGGAAACTCCTTCTCACATGCGTTCGAATGAGTAAGTTTCACTTAGCCAAATCAAGATTTGGAGTGATGTCACTAACGTGACTTTTCGCTTTGCTCTCAATGTAACTCCTTCTCATATTCATTCGAATGAGTATTTTTTACTTAGCCAAATCGTAGATTTGGAGTAAAAAATAAAGTAGAATGAATTTCTTCATTCTACTTATATACCCTATAATTTTATTTCACGTAACCCTTTTAGTTTTTTATCCCTATAAACTAAATATATATATAAACATTAAACTAGACTTTTAAACATTAAACTTTTTTAAATTAAACTAACTTTCTTTCAACTATTTCAGTTACTGCAAAGCTAGCAACGTCATCTGCATATTTTCCTGGTCCGAATCCTGCATCGTATCCTAATTCTTTAGCAAGTTCGTGAGTTATTCTTGGACCACCACAGATTAATACAACTTTATCTCTTAAACCTTCTGCCTCTAATAACTCTACAAGGTTAGTAAGGTTTTGGATGTGTACATCCTTTTGTGTAACTGTTTGAGATACTAGAAGAACGTCAGCTTTTAGCTCGATAGCTTTCTTAACGAACTCTTCGTTTTCTACTTGGCTTCCTAGGTTGTAAGCTTCGATACCTTTGTATCTTTCAAGACCATAGTGACCAGCGAAACCTTTCATGTTCATGATAGCATCGATTCCAACTGTGTGAGCGTCTGTTCCTGTTGAAGCTCCTATGATAACTACATCTCTTCCGATGTGCTCTTCAATGTATTCTCCAACTTCTGACATAGACATAGTATCTACTTCTACAGTTTGAACATGAATTTCTTCATAGTTAACAGTATGAGTTAATGAACCATATACTACATAGAATGTAAACTCTTTATCTAATGATCCGTGATGAGCAACGTTTGGATCTTTAAGTCCCATTGATTTTGCAAGTTGAATAGCAGCTTCTATTCCTCTTTCATCATCTTTAACTGGTAAAGTAAGACTCACTTGAACCTTTCCATCGTTCATAGTATCTCCGTAAGGTTTAAGCTTAGTTAGATCTAAATTAGTATCGTAATCTCTAACTTCTGTTGAATATAATCCACCACTCATTATCTGTTTCCTCCTAACATTAAATCTATAAATGGGTTGAAGTAATTAGCTTCCTTCTCAACAACTCCATCTAATCCTTTTCCTCCGTTTAGAGGTCTCTTAATACCTGCAAATTTACCTTGCTCTAAAGTACTGAATAAACCTTCTTTTTCTATTACAGATAATAGATCAGCAGCTTTTCCTAGAACTTCATCAACTCTTGTTTCCATGATTCCACCTTTTTTGAAAGTGATTTCTGAACCAAGGTCTTTCATTGTATGGAATATATATTGTGCATTATCAATAGATAGTGCTCTATCACTCATGAATGGAGTGTGTATAGCTTCTGTTAACATTCCTAATAAGTGTAATTTTTGGCTAGTCATTATTGTAACCATGTTAAATAATGCATCTTGTACTTGACCCTTGAATATATCTCCAGTCATGAACTTAGTTGGAGGCATGTATTTAAGTGGTGCTTTAGGGAATATTTCTCTAGCCATTTGTGCTTGAGCAAGCTCATATAGGAATCCATTTTCAACATTTGGATTTATTTCAAATGCGTGTCCTAGACCCATTTGCTCTTCTGGAAGTCCTGCAACTAAAGCAAATTGCTCATTGATGAATTGAGAAGCAAGCACTGTGTGAGCTTCTTCAACAGCATCAGCAGTTGTTAAGTAGTTATCTTCACCAGTGTTGATTATAACTCCTGCAAAACCATTGATTACTCTTGAGAAATATTGGTCAACTATAGTTCTTTGCATGTTGATATCTCTGAAAAGAATTCCGTATAATGCATCGTTAAGCATTACGTCAAGTCTTTCTATAGCTCCCATAGCAGCTATTTCTGGCATACATAACCCTGAACAGTAGTTACATAATCTGATGTATCTTCCTAATTCTTCTCCAACTTCATCTAAAGCTGATCTCATAAGTCTGAAGTTTTCTTGAGTTGCAAAAGTTCCTCCGAATCCTTCAGTTGTTACTCCGTATGGAACGTAGTCAAGTAAGCTTTGTCCTGTTGTTCTAATAACAGCTATAACATCTGCACCTTGTTTTGCAGCAGCTTTAGCTTGGATTATATCTTCATAGATATTTCCTGTAGCAACGATAACATAAAGGTATGGACCTGTTTTATCGCCGAATCTTTCAAGGTAAGCTTCTCTCTCGCCTCTGTTAGCTTTAATTGTAGCTACCATGTTTTTAGCAACTTTTTCAACTGCCATTTTTATTTCAAACATATCTTTCATAGGTAGTTTAGTTAAATCTAATTCATTTTTAGCTACTTTTTCTGCTATTTCTTGTGGAGTTAATCCAGTGTTAACCATAGCATTACCTACTAATACAGCAACTCCAACAGATAATCCGTTTCCAGCTTTAATGTTTTCTACAACTACGTTTGGTAGTGGTACTCCAAATTCATCTACGCCATCTATACCTAATAATCTACATACAGTTCTTTCTACAGCTACTGTAGTATGTCTGTCTATGAACTTTTGAGTGTCTTGAGCTATATTCTTTGATGATTCTCTAGCTTTAGCAACTAGATTTAAATCTAAATTTAATTTACTTTCCATTGTACTCCTCCTCATAATATGTTTTCGCTATATTCACTATGTCTTTTTCTAATCCTAATAGCATCGCTATATTTAGCGCATCCTTAGGTACTTGATTTGTCTTAGATACTCTTTCAAGTTTATATTCCATATGCTCTTGGATAATTTCAACTGAATGAGTCTTATTAAGATCAATCTTATATTTTAGTTTCTCAAAGTCTATATTTTTTAGTCCTACAACTTGATAATGAACCATAGGTTCTTCTACCACACCATCATAATGGGTAGATATTATGCTAGCAGTGTTAAATTTTTGTAGATAATTTGCAAGAGATTTTACAAGGTAATATCCTTCTTTAGGGTTTGTTCCCCTAGCGAACTCATCAAGAGCCACAAATCCATCTCCACGTTTTACACACTCTACCACTTCTTTTAATTTAATTATCTCAGCTCCAAAAGTACTCAATCCCTTAGATATAGATTGCATATCGTCTGAAACAAAATGAATAAAATCTAATACTGGATAAGTTGCTTTTTTTGCAAATACAAAGAAGCCCAATTGTCCAAGAAATAGGTTTAAAACAATAGTCTTTAATGCTACACTCTTTCCTCCCATATTAGCTCCAGTTATCACCGTAGTTCCTCCATGAAGCTGTATATTAACAGGAGAGAATGCTTTTCCTTTTTTCTTAAGGATCGCTTCAATTTCAGGATTTATTCCATCCTCTATATCAATATTCATCTCTTTAACTATGTTAGGTTTAACACAATTGTATTTAATAGCAATGCTTGCCTTTGCCATTAATAAATCTAAAATACCTACCACTTTTAAATTTTCTGATATATATCTACTAAAGGAGGACAATTTAGAAGTAAGTTCTTTTCTAATATGTAACTCTTCTTCTTCCTCTTGAATAACAATATCTAATCGCTCTTGTTTTAACTTTTCAATAAGACCTTCATCATTGCAAGAAAAAATTGCTTTTTCCTTTTCACCTTTTAGTTTTCTTATCTGAGAAAGTTTTTCACTATATTCTTCATAAATATAGAATGTAGATAACCGTTTTTTGCTTGGGTCTAATATATCTATTACTTCTTCTAGGGAATGAAGCTTAATTTTGCCTACAGATAAATTAATATTATCTAAGACTAATTTAAGCTCTTCCAAAAGCATAGATACATATTTAACCTCATAAAGTTCAACTTCATCTAATATTTCTACCTTCTCTGCTCTTCTTAATGTATTTCTTATATCTTTAATCTTGTGTAGAAGTCTTACTATATCGTTAAACTCATCATGATATTCATTCATATGACCTATCATCAGCTCAACGTTAGTAAGCTCTTCTACCAATTTATCATACTCATTAATTCTAAAAGGCTTTATCAGCTTCTTTTCCTCAGTACCATAAGGAGTTATTATACCAAGCTCATCCATGATAAAGGAAAACCCTATTTGAGCCCTTTGTTCATTATCTAAAAACTTCATATTATTTCCCCCCTAATACATCAAATACTGGAACATTGACAGCTTCTCTAAGACCTTTTAAGAATTCATCCTTTGGAAATTCATATCCATAAGGTGATTTTGGATTTGAAGTTATGCAAACCACAGTTATCTTATTTAGGACCTTTATGACCCCACCTTGCCTATGGAATCTATAAAGGCTTTCACTACTAATAAATAGCTTAGTACCATCTTCCACAAGAAAAGTTATATCTTTATATAGGTTAGTAGAAGTCATGATATTTTTAATAAGTTTGTCAGAAACTGCACCTTTAATAACTACATGGGATACTTGTTCACTCAAAGCTTCTACAATTTCTTTTGAAGCTTCTAGGGCAGTTAAAACCTCTAGTACTTTATAGGTACCATCCTTATAAATGATGCCTACAATTCCTGAATCACATATTTTTGTTGCGACATTTAAAATAGACCTATCTTGCTCATGGGGTAAACTTAATAGATCCATAGTATGTTTTGTCTCACTTATGACGGTCTTCATACTTCTTGATAGAGCGGCTCCTGTAGATAACACTGTAGCTTCTGTTATGGCGGGTGAAGCAAAGGTCTTTCTACTTAAAGCTCCATCTACTATTACAAGATCACACTGAAGACTTAATAATTGATCTTTTATATTGGTCATATATGAATTCACGGAAGGTCCTCCTAAATCCACATAACCATCACTTAAGGCTTTACAAATAACAACTTCTCCCATAGGAGTATTTATTCCTGTAGTTCTTACAATCTCTCTTGTGAAATCACTATTTAAAAGACATTGTTTGGCTGTAGCAATCACAGTCCCCTTTTCAATATATATCTTAGGTTTCTCTGTAGCCGTAACCCTGTCTAACTCTTCACCATCTCTCCCTATAGAAGTTAGGCCAAGGGACACAGAGCCCCTAGCCTCCTTCAAGATATGGTTTAAAGTCGTAGTTTTTCCCACATTTTTATTCATACCTATAATAGATACACTTTTATATGGTTTCAATAACTTTAAAATTTCATTCATTAAGATCACTTCTAACTATATTCTAGTGAGCGTGTCTTTCGTTTCTTTCTAATCCTGTTGGTTCTAAAGCAAGTTTTTCACCGTTTAATAATCCAGCAACTCCAACTTTATGAACTGATTTCTTACCTGTACAAACATCACAAGTACATCCTGGAGTGTAGTTTGTTGGCTCAGAGTAAGTAGTTATAACTCCTTCAAAGTTTCTAAGTATTACTTTATCATGACTTTGAGAAATTACATAGTTTGGCATAACTGGAGTTTTTCCACCGCCGCCTGGAGCGTCAACAACGAATGTTGGTACGCAGTATCCAGAAGTATGTCCTCTTAATCCTTCAATGATTTCGATACCTTTAGAAACTGGAGTTCTGAAGTGCTCTAGTCCTAATGATAAGTCACATTGATAGATGTAGTAAGGTCTAACTCTGATTTTAACTAAATCGTTAACTAATTGTTTCATTGTGTGAACACAGTCATTTACTCCTCTTAGAAGTACTGATTGGTTTCCTAGTGGTATACCAGCATTAGCCATTCTCTCACATGCAGCTTTAGACTCTTCTGTGATTTCGTTTGGATGGTTAAAGTGAGTATTTAACCAGATTGGGTGGTATTTCTTTAACATATTTACAAGTCCATCAGTAATTCTTTGTGGCATAACTACTGGTGTTCTTGAACCAATTCTGATTATTTCTACGTGTGGTATTGCTCTTAATTTGCTGATGATGTACTCAAGTACTGAATCGTCAACTAGTAAAGCATCTCCACCTGATAATAGAACGTCTCTGATTACTGGTGTTTTGCTGATATAATCTATAGCTTTATCTATTCTTTCCATTGGCATGCAGTCATCGCTTTGTCCTGCAAATCTTCTTCTTGTGCAGTGTCTGCAGTACATAGAGCATTGGTCAGTTATAAGAAGTAATACTCTATCTGGATATCTATGAGTTAATCCAGGTACTGGAGAATCTGTATCTTCGTGTAGTGGGTCTTCTAAATCTGCAGCAGATTTATGAGCTTCTAATCCTGTTGGGATAGCTTGTAATCTTACTGGGTCATTAGCATTGTTTGGATCGATTAATGATAAGTAGTAAGGAGTTATAGCCATTCTTAAAGTTTCAAGACATTTTTTAGCTCCTTCTTCTTCTTCTGGAGTTAATGGAATATACTTCTTTAATTCATCTAAAGTTTCTATTCTGTTTTTTGTTTGCCATTTCCAGTCAAACCATTGTTCATCTGTAACGTTTGGAAATAATTCTTTTCTACGAGTTGTATTCATTAATTGTTACCCCCTATAATTTCACATTTATATATATTAATTTTATTAATTAATCAATTATAATCTACGGATTAAACGTATAATTCTTGGAATATAGCTCTTAGAGTTTCGTTTTCTCTTAACTCTTGTAATGTTATTTCAGCATGTCCTTTAGTATATCCGTTTCCTACTATCATAGTTACGTCTTTACCTACACCCTCAGCTCCTAAAGCAGCTTTAGTGAATGCTGTAGCCATTGAGAAGAAGTAAACTATACCGTCATCTTTAACTGGTAATATAGTTGACATTTCTGTGTTTTGAACGTTAACTATGTTGATAGATACATCAACTTCTTCGCCGTTGTTGTTAGCTAAAGCTAAGTTCATTACGTCGATAGCTTTAGTAGCATCTCCGATAACTATTTTCATGTTTAAGTTTAATCTTCTTAATCTTGCAGCTTCTTCTTCGTTTCTAACTAAACCAATAACGTTTCCTGTTGGTCCAACTCTTTTAACTGCTTCGTAGCAACATAACATTCCTGATTTTCCTGCTGCTCCTAATAAAAGAACTGATTGTCCTGGTCTAACTAATTTAGCAACTTGAGCTGGAGCTCCTGCTACGTCTAGTGCAGCTAGTGCTAAAGTTTCTTCCATATCTTCTGGAAGTTTAGCATATAATCCGCTTTCGAATAATATTGCTTGACCTTTAATTTCTACTCTATCGATGTCTGGTTTAATATCGATGATTTCTTCTATTTTAAGTGGAGTTAATGAAAGAGATACTAATGTAGAGATTTTGTCTCCAACTTTAAGATCAGTTTTTCCTTCTAATGCAGCTCCTATTTTAGCAATTTTACCGATAAGCATTCCGCCTGAACCAGTTACAGGGTTTTGCATTTTTCCTCTTTCTCCAACGATTTCAAGGATTTTTGCTTTTATTTTTTCTACGTCATGTCCAGCTTCTTCTTCTATTTGTGTAAAGCTTGCTGAGTCAACGTTTAAAGCTTGAACATCGATAAGTATTTCATTATCGTATATTTCCATTGTATTGTCTATTTTTAAAGCTGGTTGTGGTAATACTCCTGCTGGTGTTATTACTCTGTGAGTTCCATATTTACATCCTTTTTTCATTAAAAACACTCCTTTTTTTACTTTAGTCTCAATAAATTTTTTTCTACTTAATTATTGTTTATTATATTTTTAATCTTATACGTTAAAAATAACTTCTTATATTATGCTTCAAATTATAAAGCTTTAAGTCCTAATATTTCTCTTGCTTCTGCTGGAGTTGCAATTTCTCTTCCTAATTCTTTAGCTATTCTTACAGCTTTTTCAACTAGGTCAGCATTGCTTTCTGCCATAACACCTTTTGACAGGTATACGTTATCTTCAAATCCAACTCTTACATGTCCACCTTCTATCATAGACATTGCAGCTAATGGGAATTCATTTCTGCCTATTCCTGATACTGTGTAAGTGCTTCCTGCTGGAATACTTTCTTTCATGAATACAAAGTCTCTCATTCCAGCACTTATTCCACCATTAACTCCCATAACGAAGTTGAAGTGCATTGGTGCTTTTATGAATCCTTTTTTATGAAGTCTGATGGCCATGTCAATCATACCTTTATCGAATACTTCGATTTCTGGCTTAACGTTTAACTGAATCATCTTCTCCCCGAATTCTTTGATTGTGTTCTCTGTATTAACAAATATTTCGTCTCCACCAAAGTTACAAGTTCCACAGTCTAATGTTGCCATTTCTGGACTTAAATCAACTGGTTGAAGTCTTTCTTCATTGCTCATTCCTACAGCACCACCAGTAGATGGTTGAATGATAACATCTGGACATCTTCTTCTTATTTCAGCCATACAAGCTTCAAATCTATCTTTGTCTTGAGTTGGAGTACCATCATCTTTTCTAACATGAAGGTGGATTATACTAGCTCCAGCTTTATAACATTTTTCTGCCTCTTGACCAATTTCTTCTACTGTGTAAGGAACATTTGGATTTTGTTCTTTAGTAACCTCTGCACCACAAATAGCTGCAGCAATTATTAACTTTTCCATTTAAAATCCTCCTATATAGTTAATATTTTAACAATGTTTCTGCAAGAATTCTTGCACTTACTTATTTTCTCTTCTTATCTTTTGGTACTACACATACTCCTGTAGCTTTACAAACAACTATTGGCTCTTCTAAAACGTCACAAGCTGAATCGTTAATGTCAGGTCTTGGAACTATTACTTTTCTAGCTTCAAAAGTCATTTTTCTTGATGTGTTTCCAACGTGTACGATTTCACCTACAGCTTCAATGTAATCTCCAGCATATACAGGTGCCATGAATTCTACATTTTCATAAGCTTTGAATAGACCTTCGTCTCCATCGTTTTGTATTAATAATTCTGTAGCTACGTCTCCAAATAATTGTAGCATTCTTGCTCCATCAACAAGATTTCCACCGTAGTGTGCATCGTGAGAGCTCATTCTTAATCTGATTACTGATTTCATTTTCTTTTCCCCCTATAAAATAATCGTTTACTTTTTATTTATGTATAACTTTTTAGTATAAACAGATTTCTTAGCTTCTTTGAAGCTTAGAAATCGTTATCCAGGGACGTAGCAGCTCTTTTACTCTCACTTTGAAAAAGTTCAGAGTATTAGAGATGATAGTCATCGGATAAAAATATAGTAAATAAAAAATGGCGTTGAAAATATTCAACACCATTAGATAACTTGGTTAGTTAGAACTATCAATGCAATGAATATTTTTCATTCCATAAATAGCTCTCCATATAACATGGCAGTGATAAAACATTGTGTCTTATCCCCAAGTAATACAAAATACCTTTGTATCCTTTCGGCCTATAAACAATTCACTGTAACATCAGAGGGTATTCTCCTTAGCATTTATCAGTTACCAATTTATAAGCACCTCTACTTATGATTCAATATTAAATTTTTAAACAATTCAATATATTATTTATCATGTACCCATTATAAATCTAATATTTTAGAAATGCAATGGTTTTTTTAAAAAAATTTTTAAATTAATATAAGTTTTTTGTAGATTTTGAATTTTACTTAACATTTCCCCATTTTTCTTATACTTTTTTCAGTATACTCATAGTAATTTGTCCACCTAATCGTTTCCATAAGTCATCTATACTAGGAAATGAAGATACAAGATTACAAATTGATTCCTTGTAATCTTCATCACTCCATCTATAACCATAGTTTATACAATTAATTATATATCTTCTAAAAAAACTTTTTAAACTATTTCTGAAACAAACAATTTTATATTCGTTATATTTATTACCTAGTATTAAGTACAATTTTCTTTGATGACTTAAATTTATAATTAAACTTAATGTTTTTTCATCATAATAATTAAAGTGAAAAGGATAGTACTTTTCTTTTATATCATCTTTCATTCTTATAATCAAGTGCCCTGAAATTACTTTATTACTTTTTACATAGGCACTTTTGAAATTAAACTCCATAGAATTAGGCAAATATATAAAATCTTTAAAATCATCTTTAATTATTATACAAGTCAACTTTTTATTATGAACCTTTTGTTCTGTTAAAGCAGATACCCCCAAGGGTAGGTCTTTAAGCATATCTTCTACAGGTCTCACTTTAATTTCACCCACTTTTGAGCTATTCAATACTTAAAACCTTAAATTTCTCCTCATAATTTACTGCCTCTAAAACCTTATTAACTATTTTGTCGCTGATTACTGTATTTCCTCCTAAAATTAATACTTGATCGGATTTTATCCCTTTTATTCTATTTAAGACCTTAGGATAATACCCTCCTGTTTCTTCCATAAGAATTATAGGAGAAGAGGTTAAAGCAGCTATTGGTGCTCCAACTAGTCCATCTGGAAAATTCATTCCTGATGCTAAATAAATTTTGCTTAAATTAATATTTCCACTAAAAGTATTTAAAACCTGGATATTAGTTTCATACCTATCAAGTCCAGCAATTCTTTGATAATTTTTATAATTCTTCATATTTGCATCTGAAATTACTGAACTACCACCTATAACATAGGTTTTAGGTATATTATGACTTTGTATAAAAGCTTTATTTGAACTATCAAGACTATCTTTATCTGTTAACAATATTGGCATTCCTAAGTTTGCTGCCACCGGAGCTACAGATAAAGAATCCGCAAAACTTTTTCCAGAAGCCAGTACAACTCCATTGGCTGTGCCAACTTGTTTAGCTACATTAGCAGCTGTTTCATATCTATTAAGTCCAGATATCCTATCTACAGTAATTCCCTTACTTTTAAGCTGAGTTTCAGCTTTTTTAGAAATTACAGATTCTCCACCAACTATATAAGCCTTAGAAGGCTTCAATCTATTTATCTCATTAGACACTACCGTAGATAATCCATTCTTTTCTGTTAGCAATATAGGAGCATTATACTTCTTTGCTAAAGGTGCCGCACTTAGTGCATCAGGATAATCCGCTCCACACACTAGTACTATAGTTTTACTTCCACTAGGCCACCCCTGTTTAGATGTTTCTACTGCAGTTTCATATCTAGTGCTCCCACCTAGTCTTATTTTTGCTGCATCTGCTTCTACTCTATTATTAATACTAAAGGCTATTGCCCCCATTATACTTAAAGCTACAATTGAACTGATAACTCTTCCTTTCTTCTTCATATAACCCTCCCCATTAATTAATTTAGTATTTATCTTCATACTATCTATTTTATATTATGTGCTTCAAATATAAAATAGATTTTTACAAATCAATATAGATTTTTACAATTTTCCATAAAATCTTATAAAAAAAATCATGCTAAAACTTAATTTTAACACAATTTTCCATGAATTTATATATATTACGCTGATAACTTCTCTCTTATCTCAATATTCTTTTTATTACATTTTCTATATATGAACCAATAAACTAATCCAATACAAACTGCACCACCAATAATATTTCCTATGGTTACAGGAATTAGATTATTAAAAATTCCAACTATAGTTAAATTATCTAATTTTTCAACAGCTACATGAGATGCTTCAACAAAAGCTGAATTTGTTTTTGCAAGCAATCCTATAGAAAAGTAATACATATTAGCTACGCAGTGTTCAAAACCTGCTATAACAAAAGCAAATATCGGAAAGAAACCCATGAATATTTTTCCTGTTACATCTTTAGCTGCATAGGAACCCCATACACATACACATACTATAACATTACATAATATCCCACTTGCAATTGCAGGTACAAAACCCATACTTGCCTTAGCCGCTGCTACCTTAATAGCATAGCCTCCAACGTTTCCTGTTGATAAAAGACCTGATTCAAAAACTAGTATTGCTACAAACGCAGCTCCAATAAAGTTTCCTATCCAAACAAGTGTCCAATTTTTAAACATTTGGCCTGTGGTTATCTTTTTTTCAGCCCAAGCTACACTTAATAATGAATTTCCTGTGAACAATTCTGCTCCACATATTAACACTAAAATTAATCCAACTGGAAATACTATACCTGCCACAAATTTCTGTAATCCGGGATCACTAATTCCATGTGATGCTACTGATGATGCATATGCCCCTAAAGCTATAAATGCACCTGCTAAAATACCTAAAAATAAAGTTTGTACACATTTATTATTAGCCTTTTTTACTCCAACCTGTTCTACATAATTAGTAATTTCATCAGGTGAAAGCATTTTTTTATCCATTAGAAGTTCCTCCAGTATTTCTACATTTTAATTTGTTTTTTTTACTTTCCACGTTAATTATATTGAAGCCTACACAAGGTGTCAACAGGTTTCCCCTTAATAAAACCTTGAAAAAATCCACCTCGAAAATTTATCTGTATATTTTAAATATTACAATAACTTTTATGGAATTTCATATGTTCTTACAGGTATATTGATATGCATGTTCACAATTTAGACATAAAAAAAGTGGCATGCGCCACATTCCTAACGGTAAAACCCATAAAACGTAAAAATCTATACTTTCCTATACAACAAAAAAATATTACCTAGTAAACCAGGTAATATTAAAAACTCCAATTTCATTCCATGATAAGTTTTCATTTATACTTTCGCTTTCAAAGGTATTTTTAAGCATGTTTTTAAGTTTCATAGAATTTTCATTGAGTTTTTTCTTCATTTCCTCATTTTCTTCTTCTATAAACTCTTCATCTTTTACTAAATAATTTCCTTCTTGGCTATATATAACTAGTTCATCACCCTCATATACCATGTCTCCATTTATTTCATAGGGCTTAACAGTCTTAAAAACATCCTTTATTTTACCATTTTCAATTTTTCCTCTATATAAATATTCACATTGAGTTAATTTTTCCTTATCAAAACTAAAGGTAATAAAAGCTATCTCATCCTTTTTAGGAGATACTTTTCCCTTTAATAAAACTTCTCCACTATCTTCTAAACTAATTATCTGTGAATCATTAAAGTATATATTAGTAACTCCATTACTAGCTTTACCATAAACTATAGTATTGCCTTCATTAAGAACATCTATTAAGATTCCTTCACAGGAATTCAAAAGCTCTAAAGTATCTGCATCATAAATTAGATATTTTGTTGTGATAGGATCTATATATAAATGAACTACTAATTTATTATTCATCCATGATATATTAGATATTTGACTTTCCCCTATATCATTTATTGGTAATACTTTATATTCTTCATCTTTCATACTATATATATTTATTTTATCTTTCTCATCTAAATATTTAAAGGCTATATTACTCCAGTCATTACTTAAAGCGGAAAGTTCTTTCAGCCTATGCAAATCTCCTACCCCTTCTAAATATTCCTCATGCTCATCAAAAATATATATGTTGTTGTTTTTTTCTATTACAGCACTTGTATAATTGTTTATAATTGGATCTCTTTCTTCTTCACTATTGGATTTACATCCAACTAAAATAAAAAGGGTGCTAATTAGTGTTATTGCTACGACAAATATTTTTATTTTATTAACTTTTCTAAATTTTATTCTATAATTCAACACTACCCCTCCTTATCTACACATCAAATACCCTAACTATTATACTACTTGCAAATACTCTATTCAATATTATCTACTAATGTATATACATTGTTTAATCATTGTTTTTATTTCATTAAAATTTACTACATATATTAAAAATATCATCCCCATAAAAATATACGAAGCAACCTTCAACTTAGAACTTATTTTTTTATATTTTTATTAATATATTTTATCTGTTTTATGAAAAAAATATAAAAATTTATTTTATTTACAACTAAATACAAACTAAAAAAATAAAAAATCAGGTATATAGTCTTAACTTTTAACACTATATACCCAATTAAATTATTCAATTATTTAAATTATGATTTATTTATTTAATGCTTTTTCAATAACAGATTTTATTAATTCATCCTTTGGTATATATGGAAGAGTTATATGATCTGTTCCTTGATTCTTCTCATTATATTCCATACTTGTTTCAATAGAATGTGGATTTCTTGCCCAAGCTCTTCTAGCAACTCCACCCATAACATCCCATGCCATAGATGATTTTATAATATTATCAACTCTTTCACTACCATCAAGAACTAATCCAAATCCTCCATTGATTGACTTACTTGTTCCAACTCCTCCACCATTGTGAAGAGCAATTAAGCTCATTCCTCTTGCTGCATTTCCTGCAAAGCATTGGATTGCCATTTCAGCCATCATGTTACTTCCATCTTTTATATTAGAAGTTTCTCTAAATGGAGAATCTGTACCACTTACATCATGGTGATCTCTTCCAAGCATGATTGGTCCAACTTCACCATTTCTTACAAGTTCATTAAACTTAAGAGCAATATCCATACGACCTTGTGCATCTTGATATAATATTCTAGCTTCTGTACCAACAACTAATTGGTTCTTTTCAGCATCTCTAATCCAAATGTAGTTATCTCTATCTTGTCCTCTTCTATTTGGATCAATACATTCCATTGCAGCATGGTCTGTTTTTATTAAATCTTCATGTTTATGACTTAAGCATACCCATCTAAATGGTCCATATCCATAGTCAAATAGCATTGGTCCCATGATATCTTCAACATAAGAAGGATAAATGAATCCATCCTTTTCATCTACACCATTTTTAGCTATGTCTTTTCCACCAGCATCATAGATTGCCTTCATAAATGAGTTACCATAATCAAAGAAGTAAACTCCCTTAGCAACTAACTTTTTAATTATGTCGTAGTGTTTTAATAAGGTCATATCTACAAGCTCTTTGAATTTTTCTCTATCTTCTTTTAATAATCTAGTTCTTTCCTCAAAAGAAATTCCTACTGGTGCATACCCACCATCATATGCAGCATGGCAAGAAGTTTGGTCTGATAATAAATCTATATGAATATCATTTTCTAAGATGTATTCAAGTAAATCTACGATATTTCCATGATATGCTATAGAGATAGACTCTTCATTTTTAGCCTTTTCCTTAGCAACTCTTATAACTTCTTCTAAATCACTTGATGCCATGGAAACCCAACCTTGATCAAGTCTTGTTTTAATTCTTGAATAGTCAACCTCTGCTACAATTCCTACTCCATTAGCTATTTCTATAGCTTTAGGTTGAGCACCACTCATTCCGCCAAGACCAGAAGTTACAAATATCTTACCTCTTAAATCTCCATCATCAGCCACTCCAAGCTTTAATCTTCCTGCATTTACTATAGTGTTGAAGGTACCATGAACTATACCTTGAGGTCCTATATACATCCAACCACCAGCTGTCATCTGTCCATAGTTAGCTACTCCTAGTTGAGTTGCTAAATGGAAATCTTCTGGATTATCAAACATACCAACCATTAAACCATTAGTAGTTATTACCCTTGGAGCAGTTTTAGAACTTCTAAATAATCCTAATGGATGACCACTCTCTACTACTAAAGTTTGTTCATCTGTCATATTCTCTAGGTATTTTTTTATAAGTCTATATTGCATCCAGTTTTGGCACACTTGTCCTGTTTCACCGTAAGTAACAAGTTCATAAGGATATAATGCCACATCAAAATCTAAGTTGTTATCTATCATTACTTGGAAGGCCTTACCCTCTGCGCAATTTCCTTTATATTCATCTATAGACTTACCACTTAATTTTCCTTCTGGTCTAAATCTATATCCATATATTCTTCCTCTTGTCAAAAGCTCTTCCATAAACTCTGGAGCTAATTTTTCGTGAAGATGTTCTGGAACATATCTTAAAGCATTTTTAAGAGCTAATTCAGTTTGTGCAGGTGTTAAACTATAACCTCTGTCAGGGGCTCTTCTAATTCCTTCTTGAAACTTAGGCATTTCTGGTAATTCATCATCTAACTTTATTACCATCTTATTTTTAATATCAATGTTATTAATCATAATTTTCCTCCTATTTCTATAAAAAATATATCCGATGACTACCTGCTCTAATATTCCTATCTTTTTTAAAGTAGGAATAAAGAGCAGCTACGTCCCTGGATAACGATTTCTAAGCTTCGAAGAAGCTAAGAACTCTGTTTATTAAGCCTCTCCATTGAAAGGTTCATTTAATTCCTCAGTACCCTTTAAAATAAATCTACCATTTTTAATTACTTCAATAACTTCCCCATCCTTTGTTATAGCATTTATAAACTCTAAGCTATCGTAAGGTATAGTTATATCTGTATGACATTGAGTATATGCACTTTCTATATCAGTTTTTCTAAGAATAGATTTTTCATTATCCTTAGCAATTATTTCTTTTCCATCAAAAGCATTATATACTCTTTCATCTTCACTATATGAATAACAAGTATCACCCACTGCAAAGTGTGGTCCCATCTTTTCTCCAATAAGGATTGGAAGTATAGGTACTATATTATGCTTCTGTGCTATAACGTATGCTAAGGTGTTTGTACCTATTGCAAACTCACCAAGAGGTAAAGTTTTATTTGGGAACAACAGATTTTCCTCTACATACTTTTTATTTTTAGATTCTTCATCAAAATTAGAACAGTTATATTCAGCTATATATCCATCCTTAAATAAAAGTTTTAAGTTTATATATTTAAGGCCATCTAGGAAGATTTCTTCTAGATGTAAAAGTCCATTTGTTCCTTTTAACATTGGAGATGTAAATACCTCTCCAACCGGTATATTTACAGTAGCAATACAGTTTTCAAAGTTTGTTTCCTTTTCTGGATTCTTAATTTCCTGCATTTTAACCTTTATATCTGTTCTATTTCCATTGCAGCCCTTAACATGGATAAACTCACCCTTATCTAAAGCCCCAATAATATCATTTTGGATTCTTTCCCACTTGTCAGAATCTAGAGTATTTATCTTCATAGTATCAGCGAAGATTTCCTCAAAATTCTCTCCTATTTCTGGACTAGGGAAAGCTATAATAGTAAAGGTTGTTTCCTTAGATGGCATATATTTATCTTGAACACTTCTAAGTCTTACCGCTGCATTTTGGTAAACCTTACTTTGCTCTTCACTTAACTTTAAAGCTGTATTCTTGCTTTCAGGTGCAAACGGAACTTCTCCAAAGCTTTCAATAACCGCTATTCCAGAATACTTTCCTAAGCCTTCTTTAAATTTTTCAAAAGTAGCTGTAAATCTTTCTTCTTTAACTTCTGCATAGTTTTTACTGAAGAATAAAGCATTATCAAATCTATGATCATAAGTAAACTGTTTATTTGCTTCAGTAGATTCTACCATTGCAAGGACAGGGGTTAAGTTGTATTTACCAAACTCCTTTATAACCTCTTTAACAATAGCCTCTTGACCAACAAAGTATATTAGTCTAACTGTAGACTTAATAGTGTAATCCTTCTTTTCTCTTATAAAGCTATCCATATATCCTTTAACCATGGTATATGCAATCTTGTTTACATCTTCATAAGTAGACAAAAATTTAGCTGTTTTTATTTCATTATCAGTTATATATTTTCCGTACTTAAATAAGTATCTTAAATCTTTAGCACTTGCTTCATCAACTATAGTTCTGTAATAACCCTTAGTATCTAAAGCTATATTATTAACCTTTTCCTCAGCTTCCATGTCTAAAATGCTAACTTCAAAATCCCTTATAATCTCCATTAAACCATTAGCATTATCACCATTTTTAACTACATAAGCATAGGCATCTGTAAATAATTGTAGTAACTTTTCTATCTTCTCAGTCTTATGAGAAAATACTAAAGATATACATTCATTTAACCTATTATATAAATATGTAGCTATTTGGCCCATTTCTTTTCCTAGCTCTTTCACTGCATAGTCTGGGTTGCCGTAACTTGTTTTATAGTTGTCACCTATTAAGTCACTATAAATTTCATGATTTTCTTTTAAAAGTTCATCAAAGTCTTTCTTTTGAAAATACTCATCATTTAACTTTTCTTCTAAACTACATATTGAATATAGTTTTTCCCCCATTGTCTTAAAGAAAGTTAAATAATTTTTCCCCTGAGTATTTATTAAAGATACTTCTTTTACTCCATTAAGATTACATATGTTCCTCATTTTATTCCCCACCCTTCTAAAAATATCCATAACAAAAACGTATCATATTCAGAAAATTAATACAATACTTTAGGCGATTTTTGTTATCGGGGTAAAGTGCTAAAAGATTAAATTCTACCCCAAAAATGTTTCCTTAAATTAACTTTATGTTTAATTACTATGTTTAGTGCAGTTTTCGCAATCCCCAGAACAATTTAAACAATGAGTTTCTAATATACTCTTTAAAGAGCTGGAGCTACTACTATGAGATTTTGCTATACTTATATTCTTTCTTGCTGCCTCTTGCATAGCTGCATTAACCATTTTATGAGACACTGTGTTAGTAAACATTACTAATAAATCTGGACATCCTATTTGAGATTTAAAGCGACCTGGCATTTGTGTAAACACCTTAGCCTTACAATTATATTTATCGCAAATCTTTTTATATTCACAAACCATCCTATCATGACCACCAATTATTACTATACTCATTTCTTTACCTCCTAAAATTTATATTATTTATATAAGCTCTTATGTATATGTAGCTATGTACTTATAGGATTTTAAAATATTAAGATGTTATAATAAGAAATTTTAAAATGCCTCAATGTTATAATTTTGTGTATTTATGATGTTAACTAGTTAAATAGTTATATAGTTAGCTTCGGCTTACCTACTACTAAAATAAAATTAGGTAAATACTTAACTACCTTCAAGAAAGTGAGTTAGCCACTGCTTACTTAACTGTAAAAAAATAAGTTACCCATTGCTTACTCTGCTGTAAAAAGATAAGTTAGCATCAACTAACTTATCTTTCAGTTTACTACTAAAGCTATGTTGTGTCAATATAACTTTCAGCATATAATGTATCTTAATATTTTTTTAATTGCTTGATTTTATGCGTATCCATGCATCATCATATACCTTTTTCACATCACTAGGAAAATCCACATAAATTTCACATCTATCCATTATCTCTTTAGTCATATATGCATTAGGATTATTTCTAACTTCCTCTGGTTGCTCAAGTCTTGCTTCTTTATTAGGAGTTGTATACCCTATTTCATCAGCTATTCTTAATGAACTTTCCTTATCACTTACAAAGTTTATGAACTTTTCAGCACCATCAACATTTTTAGCATTATAAGGTATGCATAAGCTATCAATCCAGAAGTTTGCCCCTTCCTTAGGTACTACATAAACTAAATTAGGGTATTCAGCTTGAAGATTTAATCCCTCTCCAGACCAAATCATGTTTATATCAGACTCTCCTGCTGGAATCATTACAGTTCCATTATCAACACCATATATTGGATTAACTAATTTCCTTTGATTTAATAGTAGCTCTTTAGCTTCTTCAACTTCTTTTGGATCAGTTGAGTTTAAAGAATATCCAAGTTTCTTTAAAGCTACTCCTATGGTGTCTCTATAGGTATCAAACATAAAAATCTTATCTTTATACTTTTCATTCCATAATATATCGAAGCTATCCACTTCTTCTTTTACTACATCTTTATTATAAATAAGTCCTACTGTTCCAAACATATAAGGAACTGAATATTTATTACCTGGATCTATTTCTAGATTTAAATAGTCTTCATCCATTTGAGATATATTAGGTATATTATCTTTATTTAATTCTTGAACAAACTTATTTTTTATCATTCTAGGCATTAAAACATCAGATACCAATATAACATCATAGTTCACACCGCCCTGACTAATTTTTTGATACATAGTTTCCATATCATCAAAGGTTTCTACATTAACCTTTATGCCATATTCCTTCTCAAATTCTTTTACAGTTTCTTCATCTATATTTTCACCATAATTGAAAAAGCTTATTTCTTTAGAAGAATCTTTACTACAACCTGCAAAAACCACCAACATCATTAAAAGACATGTTGATAGGCTCAATAATTTAAATAATTTTCTCATACTACACTTCCTTCCACATGATTTTATATATTATTTAAATCCTAAATATTCTTTCGGATTATAACATTATTTTAAATATATGTCTAATTGTATAGTATTTATTATTTAATTCATCTAATAGCCCTAAGAAAAAATATTGGAATGTGCTAAGTTACAGGGTATGCTCATTTTCATTGATGGCACCATATTTTTTTCGAGCATCAAAAAATAGTTGTATCAAACTCTGATAATATGGTATAAATTCACCACTTTTTATCATTGAAAATATCTCTTCTTTAGAAGCCCACTTCACTTTCTGAACTTCTTCATACTGCAATGATAGTTCATTGATATCAACATCTTGTTCAATTAAATAAATATCATCAAATCCATTGTTAAAGTTCATGGTAATATGAGGTCTAATATTTTTAAAATCTACTCTTAACCCAATTTCCTCAAATAATTCTCTTTCAGCTGCAGATTGGCTTGTATCACCCTTTATAGCACTTCCACCTACTGTTATATCCCACATATTTGACCAACCTTCTTTGAAAGGTTGTCTCTGTTGAATTAGCATCTTACCATCTGAATTAAAAACACATACATGAACAACTAAATGATAATTATTTTTTTCAATAGGTTCACCTCGAACCATAGTTTCATTTGTTTTATTTCGATTAATATCATATACATCCCAAAGTTCCATATTCATACCTCCTTAAATACATATATTATTATATCTACTGATAAACTTATTATATTTCATTACTTATGTTACAGTATTTTCACGTATAATAACAGACCTAGTCAAGTCATATCAATGCCTAAGACTAAAAACCATATTTATTTATGCCATAGCTCTCCATAACTACTACGAGTGAGGTTTTTCCATTTTATTCTTAAGTATATATTCTACATAAGAGGAAACTCACTATTCACATACGTTCATAGGAGTAAGTTCAATTAACTAAATCATAGATTTAGAATTTCACTTATGGTATAATTCTAAAGTAATATTTAGAAATTCCGTAGTGGATGGCTACGGGGGTTTTGAACATTTTATCCTCCTGGGCTATTGGTGAACTATTTCACTATAGCTAGGGGGTGGTATTGGATATGTTTGATACTTTTATAAAGTGTATATCAATTATTTATGTAATTAGATTAATTCTAAAACATAATCTTTTTATACATCATTTAAAAATCAAGATCAAATTTCTTGGTCTTGATATAGAAGTTAAAAGCAAAGAAAAAAGTGCTCCATCCAACGAAGATTAGCACTTTTTCTAAGATTCATAATTTATAACATAAATCTAATCCAATAGCCCTAAAACAAAATAAATGTTCTAAGGATTGCTTAGTGTTACCAGCACTAAGCTTTTCTTACTAGAATTCTTAGAAACTTGTTTCTTTAGAATTCTGTACTCCTCAGCTCGCCTGAGTGAGTTTCTTATTTATATTATATCAAATTTTCATAAAAAATAAACATAATTATTTTTTTCTATTTAAAAATTTTATCTTTTAATATTATATCCCTATATCTTTCCAACTTATTTTGAAGCTTCTTTTCCAAATAACTATATTAATTACAAAAAGAATTACTATAAATGCTCCTATAAAGGTAATATTATTTCTAATTATTATGTGTATTGCAGCAAATATCCCAATAAGCATAAATGTAATCGCCCCTGGGCCTATAAGCTTACCACTATCAGTTGAAGCAAATTTCACACTAAAAGGCATCATCTTATTTGACAGTTTAAAATAAACTAATGATGATATTAAAAGAACTAGAAACATTACAATTAAGTCTAAGATTATTGATGGTCCCTTTAATATTAAAAACACTATAGCCGTAAATAAATAAACTGGTATAACTAATTTAAACAAGGTTCCTTTTATTGCTCCTTTTAATATTACTCCTGGATCTTTTATTGGTAATACCTTATATATAAATGCACCTTTATAATTATCACTATTATTTATATAAGCAGTGCAGAAGCATAGCATTAATACAGTTAAATACATTAATAAATGTACTTTTCCACCATAGCTTGTTTGAATAGTTTCAATAAAAGATTTATCTCTATCTGTAAAAATAAATAAAACTGGCATAAATACAGCCATTGAAAGAGATGGATATACCTTAAGTTTAAAGTTTCTTTCTGTAGATATCATATTTTTAGTAAATGTAAACATGCTTTTTTCAACTTTATCTTTGCAAATTATTCCCGCTATAAAATCTTTTCTTATTTTATCTCCACCTCTTATAGCTCCCCCATTATCATTTAGTTTTTGAAGGTTCTTTTCAAAATATGGTACTACCTTCTTAACATAAAGGATAATTAGTATTACTGGAGCTAATATTGCCATTACAGATAAAAATATTAAAAAAGGATTTCTATTTTCATCTATTAATATTCCAAAAGGAGCTGCAAACCACATAGATGGAACTAAACTATGCCAAAGCTTAGGTACATAAATAGCTGTAATATCTATAGTAGTAAAAAATCTATTAAATAACTGATACCCAAAAGTAAATAAAAATGCTAATAATATTTGAAAGTAATTTATAATATCCTTTAGCTTTTCTCCATCAAAGAACTTTAAAACTAAAGTATATAAAAATGCTGTTATTACTACAACTAATAAAGCTATTAGTATATTTTCCATAAAAAATATTGGTAAAAATATCACTCCATATTTTACTGTTCCAAAAATTAAAGGCATTAAATTAAGAGACAAAGATATACCAAGTAAATACATACATATATGAGTAAGCTTTGCCGCATTAAAGGTTCTACTATCTACAGGCTTTGGTAATAGTATGTTTTTTTCCTTTACATCTAATAAAACAGCTGAAAAATCTGATATCATAAGTGATACCATCATAAATAGATTTACACCTATAATAATATTTATATTTTTTAAAGCTGGCATATCAGCTAACATTAACATTCCAATAAAAATGCTTAAAAATCCGTTAAAAAGAAGTAGTTGCTTATAATTATTCTTATCTTTATTTTCGGAAGACTTATTATTATTTGTCAAAACAGTACTTACTCTGCGTCCATCCATAGTTAATTTTATTTGCAAAATCATTCGCATAATATCATAATTAACACCGGCTTTTTTATACAGGGCTTTAAATTTATCTAATAGTCTTAATATGGCAAATTCATTCATAGCTATACCTCTTGAACTAAAGACACAAACTCTTTAGCAATTTGTCCGTGTTCATTAAATCCTGTTAGCTGATTAAATACTTCTTCTAAAGAGCTTTCCTTTTCACTATTTTTAAGCTCCTCAAAACTTCCATCTGCAGCTATTGTTCCATTGTCAATAAGTACAATTCTATCACTTACCTTCTCCACAACATCCATTATGTGTGAAGAATAAAATATAGTTTTTCCTTCCTTTGCAAGACTACTCATAACTTCTTTAAATATCATTACACTATTAGCATCTAGTCCACTTAACGGCTCATCAAAAAATAATATATCTGGATTATGAATTAAACTACATATTATTAGTAGCTTTTGCTTCATTCCTTTTGAATATGAAGATATTCTTGAGTTCATAGCTCCTTCAATTGTAAATAACTTCATAAGCTTTTTTGCTTTTTCAATAAGGGTATCTTGATCTATGCCATATACTCCACCTAAAAAGCTTATATATTCAAATGCAGTTAAATTTTCATATATATCAGCAAGCTCTGGAACATATCCAATTTTCTTCTTGTACTCTACACTTCCATTACTTATATCTTGTCCTAATATTTTTACCTGTCCTGTATAGCCTTCTATTATACCAAGCATTATTTTTATAGTTGTACTTTTACCAGCACCATTAGTTCCTATATATCCTATTATTTGTCCTCTCTGTATCTCTAAATTTATTCCATTTAAGACACGTTTATCTCCAAAGTTCATTTTAAGATCTTTAATTGATATTATACTCTCTAAATTCTCCATAAGCTTTTCCACCTCAAAACACAATATGTGCAAAATTAGTATTTTTTACACCTTATACACTAATATAGTACCAAATAAATGAGTTATTGTAAAATAAAGGTTTGTATTTTATAAGAAATAAGATAGACTTATTTTAAAGCCTATCTGTCAAAACTTTCTTTTCTCAAACTTTTAGCTTCTTCGCGTATTATTTTAAATAAGATTATCTCTTATCTTTATTTGAGTTTCTTATTGAGTACTTTACCCATGCATTAAATATAAGAAGTATTCCTATAACAAGACAACCTGCACTGATAGCTTTAATAAATCCAGCAAAAAATTGTTCATAAGCTTTTATACCTGGTTTATATATTGCAGAATAAATTACTGTAATAAATGATATCAATAATACACATAATCCCCCAACTAATGATTCGTTTCTTTTTAGTTTTTGAATTTCACTAAGTAATAAAATTGTATTTTTATTATTTTCCACCTTTTCATTTTCCTGTTCAATATATTCACCCTTTAGTAATTCATTAACTGAGACCTCCAACACTTTACTTATTTCTTCAAATAATGAACTATCAGGCATACACTTACCACATTCCCACTTTGAGACTGCTTTATCAGTTACATTCAGATATTCTCCAAACTCTGCTTGAGTCATTTTTTTATTTTTTCTAGCTTCTGTTATAAATCGTCCAATTTTTTGTGTATCCATAATAACACCTCCCTTTAATAATATGATAATCTAAAAGCTACTATATTCAAACCCACCAAAGGTAGAGTATGTAGAATATAAGTAGAGTATAGTAATTTCACTACTTATTACTGTTTGTAATTTCATTTTTATATGTAAAATTTAATTGATTAACACATTTTAATTTTACATATCAACTCTTTACTCACTTATTTGTGATACAGTTCTCCGTATCAGTTGCAGATGATAATACTTTTAGTACATCCGTTAGTAGTATTACGAAAAATCGCATAATTCACTTTCTTGAATTACGCGATTTTTAACTTAAAATTATTTAATTGAAGTTTATTTTTTGAGTATCTACTTTAATACTTATAACTTTGGTTCTGTATGCCAAATCCTTCATAGTTATTAATTCTTGACTTTTTTAGCTGTATCTGATATTTCTCCACTTAACTTTCTATTATAATATATCTAATAAGAAAGTTAACTAAAAAACAAATTAGCTGACAATTTTATAATAAACTCGTGAAGTGAGGAAGTAAACAATAGCATATAAAATGGCAAAGACAAAAATTGTTCCTGCTGTGCAGATCACAAACAATGTAACATTAGTGAGATTTAATACTGCAAGAAGCTTCACGATAACCTTAAATGCAAAGGCAATATGAATAATTGCTGTTACAACTGGCAGGAAGAACACCATAAGCACTTGGTTGCCAATTGATTTTTTAATTTCTTCTTTGCTCATGCCAACCTTTTGCATAATTTCAAAGCGTTCCTTATCATCATAGCCTTCTGAAATCTGCTTGTAGTATATAATAAGCACAGTAGCCATAATAAAGAGTGCTCCAAGGAATATCCCTAGGAAGAAAAGTCCTCCATATAAAGAAAAGAAAGATTCTCTGGATTCTTCCAAGCCTTCACAACGTGCATCAATAGATAATTGTTTTATTTTGCTATTAATTTCATTAGTTAAAGCAATTTCCTTTTCCGCATTATCATCAGTATCAAAGGCAAAGTAATAAGATAAATCCTCTATTTTGCCATCAGCCTGAGTGCTGGAAGCATATATTTTTTCAATTGTCTTTTCATCAGGTACGATAATAAAGTAGCCATTAGCAGCTACTGCGGATGCTATTCCATCCACTGTCATGCTATTTATACGTTCTTTTATTTTAAACTCATTGCCTAAAATATTAATGCTGTCTTCAGCTACTTCTCCTCTATAAGTAAAGAGCATCACTTCATTTTCCTTTAAAGTAATAGACTTATTTTCCAAGTCATTATATTCACTTAGTGGTACAAACTCTAGGAAGCCTAAATTGTTTGCGTCAAAATTACTTTCACCATCTGTGAAATAATTCTTATCTTGTATCATAGCTAGAGATGAAGATCGGTATTTAACTATATTTTTCAAAGTAATATTATCTTTATCTGCCTGCTCTTTTATAACATTATTAATCATTTCTGTCTTTTCTTTTGATAAATTTTTTGCGTTTATTGAAATATCTCTTGGATATCTTGTTCTAAGCACATCCTCCATACCAATATACAGCGACACTGTTGTAGATAACATCACTAGAACAGTAGTTGAAAGAATACAAATGTTAGCAAGTCCTACTGCATTCTGTTTCATTCGATAAATCATGCCAGACACATTTATAAAATGATTGGTCTTATAATAAAACTTCTTATTTTTTCTAAGCATTTTTAAAAGAGCAATACTTCCTGCTGTAAATAAAGACCAAGTTCCTATCATAACAAGAATTGCTGCCAGAAAGAACATATTAAGCGCAGCTAGAGGCGATTCTGTAGTTAAGGCAATATAGTAGCCTGCTCCAAGGCTGAGAATTCCAATTAAAGTAAGAATCCACTTTGTTTTTGGCTCCTTTTCACCAACCTGACCGCCCTTAAGAAGCTCAACAGGTTTTGCAAGATGAATTTGTCTCATATTATTTATAAGAGTTAAGACAAAAATAAAGCCAAAGAGAATAACTGTTTTAACTATGGAGTTAGTTGATATAATGAACCCCATTGGCACCTTAAATTGTAAAATCTTAAGAAGTACTAAAAACATAAGCTTACTTACTGCAATTCCAGATATCAGTCCCAATATCATGGTTATAATTGCCACGAAAATGGTTTCCCAAAGCAACAATTTAGCAATATGCTTTTTCTCCATACCCAAAATATTATATAAACCCAGCTCTTTTTTACGCCTCTTTATAAGAAAGCTGTTCGTATAAAAAAGAAAAATCACTGAGAAAAAACCAATAACATACGTGCCTAAATTGAGTATTATTTTAAGTGACCTTCCCCCAGACATACTGTTTAGTCCATCATTTACTGATATAAAATGCATGATATAAAACATAGCAATAGTGCTTATACAAGTTAGTATATATGGAAAATATGTCTTTCCATTCTTTTTAATGTTATTTACAGCCAGCTTTTGATAGAACATCTTACTCATTTTTTACACCGCCTGTAGCAATTATAGTAAGTGTATCGGAAATTTTTTGATACATTTCTTCTTGGGACATGGACGCTCTATATAGCTGATGAAACACCTCTCCATCCTTTATAAAAAGCACGCGACTTGCATGGCTGGCTGCTTTAGTGCTGTGAGTAACCATTATTATGGTTTCTCCTTCTTTATTTATATCATTAAACAGGTGAAGAAGCTCATCACTTGAATGAGAATCCAATGCTCCAGTAGGCTCGTCTGCAAGAATAAGCTGAGGATTGGTAATTAATGCCCTGGCAACAGCAGCTCTCTGCTTTTGACCTCCAGAAACCTCATAAGGATATTTTTGCAAAATATCATCTATTCCAAGCTTCTTTGCAATAGGCTTTAAACGATTATTCATTTCATTAAAGGACTTACCAGATAAAACAAGTGGTAAAAATATATTATCCTGCAAAGAAAAGGTATCAAGAAGATTAAAATCTTGAAACACAAAGCCTAAATTATCACGACGAAACTTAGAAATTTCCTTTTCCTTAAGATTCATACTGCTTATACCACTCAGCACTACCTCGCCGTTTGAGGGCTTATCTAGAGCTGCAATAATATTTAAAAGGGTAGTCTTACCTGATCCAGACTCCCCCATGATAGCTAAGTACTCACCCTTCTCAACTGAAAAGGACACATCGGATAAAGCCTGAACATGGTTTGTACTAAAACGGCTGGTATATATTTTTTTAAGTTTTTTTACTTCTAATATTGACATAATTTTCTCCTTTCACTCGAAACACTGAATAGCCTGCCTTACTCGTTCCCTTTTAGGAACTTGTTAATTTAGGACACCCATCAAAGTTTATTTAGTACTGTTATATCCTAACTTCTTATCATGTTCAGTATAACAAAAGGAAGAAATGCATGCCTTAACTTTGGCTTACATTTCTTCCTTTAACCTTACACAGTTGTAAGGCTGCATCAAAATCTTATTCTATTTGCACTTCAATTGTTGCCAGATTGATCATTACTTTTGTCCCTTCATCAACCCTGGAGTCTATAGCTATGCTGTGAGAAAGCTTGCTTAAAATCTGCTTACATAAATATAATCCAAGGCCTGTAGACTTTTTATCCCATCGACCATTATAGCCTGTAAAACCTCTTTCACATATACGATTTATGTCTTCTTCCCTTATGCCAATACCCGTATCTTCTATGACAAGAGTCTTTTCACTGAAATTATCCATGTATATTGAAATAGTCCCCTCTTTAGTATACTTCAATGCGTTTGATAGAATCTGCTCAATGACAAATACCAGCCACTTTTCATCGGTTAAAACCTCACAGCTTAATTCTTTAAAATCTAACTTAATTTTCTTTCTTACAAACATCCTTGCATATTTTCGTACTGCCTGCTTTACTATATCATCGAGACTGTATCTTTTTAACACAAGGTCAGAAGACATGCTCTCAAGCCTTAGATACTGCAGCACAAACTCTACATACTGCTCAATCTTAAAAAGTTCCATGGAAAGTTCTGAGTTTAACTCATTTTCCTCAGACTGAAGAATTAGACTCATTGCTGAAATAGGTATCTTAATTTGATGCGCCCATAAAGTATAGTAGTCTATTAAATTACTTCGACTCATATCTGCGCTATGAGCAATCTGAATATTATTGCTATAGAGGGTAGTAAGCAGATCCTTATAGTCCTTTTCAATTATATCTTTAGGCTCAGGGAGTTTATCAAAGCTTAATGTAATGCTGCTTTTTAAATCTTGAAGCAATTTATGTCTATTATATAATCCTATAAAATCTATTATAAGGAAGATAACACCTATGCATGCACATAGTACACTAGCATAAACTACTGGCTCTACAGGAAGATTATATAAAGAAAATACAAGTGCAAAGGTGGTACAAAACAAACCTAATAGAATAATTCCTTTAACACGCACTTTGAAATAGGAACTCATAAACTTAAAAACCTCTGTTTTCTTCATATCATTCCACCATATACCCTATACCTTTTTTTGTGGTAATAAAATCAGACAGACCTGCCTCCTGTAGCTTTTTACGAAGTCTTGTTATATTAACGGTTAAGGTATTGTCATCGATATAGCTGTCAGTTTCCCAAAGCCTTGTCATAATGGTATCCCGGGACACAGCCTTGCCTTTATTTTCGAGAAGAATCTGCAGTATCTTGTTTTCATTCTTTGAAAGCTCAATTTTTCTGTCGTGATAATTTAAGGTAGCATCACTTATATTAAGTATTGAACCTTTATGCTCAAGCAAATTAGTCTGTCCTGTAAAATCGTAGGTTCGGCGTAATAAAGCTTGTACCTTTGCAGTCAGCACGTTAAGGTCAAAAGGCTTTGCAATAAAATCGTCTCCCCCCATATTCATAGCCATAACTATGTTCATACTATCTGAGGCTGATGAAATAAAAATAATAGGCACCTTAGAAACCTTTCTAATCTCGCTGCACCAATGATAGCCATTAAAAAATGGCAAGGTAATATCTAAAAGAACAAGCTGCGGACTATAGGAAACAAAGGCTGCAAGTACATCCTTAAAATCAGTCACACATTCTGCCTCAAATCCCCAAGACCTTATGTGGTTCTTCACTGTTTTAGCAATTATCAAATCATCTTCTACTATTAGAATTTTATACATTTATTGCTCTCCTTACTTTTCTTTCTAATACTTTAAATCGATAGTATATTCTTCTCATGGTTTAAAAGCCATTGCTTTCTATCTATGCCACCAGCATATCCAGTTAAACTTCCATTAGTTCCAATAACCCTATGACAAGGTACTATTATCCATATTTTATTTCTACTATTTGCACTTCCCACTGCCCTAACACTTTTTTCATTTCCTACCCTAATCGCTAAGCTCTTATAGGATAAGGTTTCCCCATAAGAAATCTTCAATAGTTCATTCCATACATTCTTTTGAAAATCAGTACCATTTAATGAAACCTTTAAATCGAATGCTTTTCTACTTCCATTAAAGTATTCATTTAACTGAGCAATAGTATTTTCTAATATTTCATTTCCTTTATTCATCACGGACTTTTCTTGCTCCACAAACATAACTGATAGTATTGAATCTTCAGAGCAAATTATTTCTAATATTCCAATAGGCGAATTATAATAACCATAATATTTTTTAATAATACAAACACCTCCTAATAAAATTTTTATCATCGGTTATACTTTTATCTCATTTATACTATTTCTTTTTCTATACTCCTTAGGAGCAATACCTGCATTTTGTTTAAAACATTTATAAAAATTAGAAAGGCTTTTAAATCCTACATCGTATGCAATCTCTAAAATAGTATCATTACTTTTACTTAGAAGTTGCATCGCTTTATTTATTCTTATTTGTGATACATATTCATTAGGTGTTAGTCCTATATATTCTTTAAACAATCTTGTTAAATGACTAATACTAACACCAAATTCCTTTGAAATAAACCTGAAATTAATTGGTTTATTATAATTCTGGATTAACTTTTCCTTTATTTTTTCAATTAATTCTCTATTCGGTTCAAAATTATGTTCCTTTATATCAGGTCTGCATAATTTACATGGTCTGAAACCTTCTTTGATGGCATCATCTACACTATTAAAAAACAATATATTCTCTTTCAGTGGTGTCTTAGCTTTACATGATGGTCTGCAAAAAATACCTGTTGTTTTCACAGCATAGTAAAATAACCCATCATAATACTTATTACAACTTATTACTACATTCCATTTCTTATCTTCAGATATTACTATGTTTCCTTGTATAATTACCATCTCCTAAAAGCATTTACATAATTCTTAAAAGCTGCTACTCTTTCATTAAAGGCTTTAAAGCACCCGAAGCTAGTACATTCCTTACTTTCGTTATAACAATTAATAATACCAATTTTACTCATAATTATAATTCCACTCCTCGTAAAAGTTTATTTTATATTTTGATTCTAGCATTACTAAAAGTATAAATCTTCCTGTATTTCGCTATCTAATTTTAAGTGTTTTCACTAAGTTGTTTCAGGTACTCAAAAGAGTCTACGTCATTTATGGTACGGTTCTCTGTATCACAAGCAAATGTAGTTTTTACATTCTATTCTTGTGTGTATATTCTTCATAATTATAGTATAATTCTAAAGTAATATTTTGAAATGTATTTTCTAACATAGAATCTCCATTATTTGATATGCATTGCAAACTCCAACGATATAGATCTAAAAATGAAATCCGCTTATCCATATTCAGATTCTGTCTAAACAACTTATTAGAACATTTTTTATAAATAGTTCATATAAATCTTATTTTATTATAATACTATATTTTCACTTATAAAAATAGTCCTAACCATTCAATACCAATGGTTAAGACCAGTTTTCGCATTTATTTATGATAAGGTTCTCCGTGATAGGTATAACAATTCCCTAAACAGTGTTCTCCTGCATCATATACTTCTGCCAAAGTGTCCTGAAATGACCTTCATTACTTACCAGATTAGAAAAATGACCTTCTTGAATAATTCTACCGTTATCCATAACCAATATTTTGTCAAACATATGAAGTAAATGAAGTCTGTGAACGCTACATATAATGCATCGGTCTTTATAATTATCAAATATATTCTGCATTATGGCTCTTTCGTTTATTGCATCTATACTACTTGTAACCTCATCCAGCAGCATAATACTCTTATCTTGAGCAAAATAAAGCCCTCTTGCCAATGCAAGCCTTTGCTTTTCCCCGCCTGATAAGTTTATTCCCTTTTCTCTTATATCTGTTTCTAAACCCTTTGGCATTCTAGCTAATACCTCATTCAGACAAGCCATTTTCATTACCCTTTTAAGCTTTTCTTCATTTAGCTCCAGTCCAAAATTAATATTCCAACCAATAGTATTTTCGAATATTTCAGAATCCTGAGGTACAAATAGAGCCATATCCTGAATTACTTTTAAATCGTTATACTCTTTTCCATCCATTATAAGATTAACATGATCAGGCTTATATAAGCCTGCAAGCATATTAAGAAATGTACTTTTACCTGACCCACTAGAACCTACCACAGCAATCTTTTCACAAGGCTTCATATCCAGATTAACATTGCATAGAGCACTGCCCTTATCTCCATATTTAAAATCAAGTCCTTTAACCGACATACGCTTCCAATTAAATCTGCTCTTTTTATTCTGTTTTAGTATTTTTGTGTATTTCTCCATGTGTTTTACTAAATAACTTTGCTCTGCAGCTGAATTTATTGGATCTACAGACTTTATTGATGCCTTCCAATGTATGATTTCATAAAAATTACTTGTAATCTGAAAGAATGCATCCCTCAACTGCCTAAAATAGTTAACAATCATTACAAGATTTCCTGTCATTATAGGTCCACCAGAATTACGGCATGACCATAAATAAAATATTATAATTGTAAGTTCTGTAAATATACCTCCAAAGGCTATAATAAAGCAGCGAGGCTGGTTAATCCAGAATTCATTCATGTTCTCGCTATAATACTCATCATACTTCTCATGAAGGTCTTTTCCTGTCTTTCTACCAAGCCCGAGATTTATAATTGTTTTAATATTTCCCACAAAATCGGATATCCTGGCAGAAAACACATGAAAGCTCTCATTTTGTCTGTCTAGAATAGGCTCAATTGCCTTATTCATTTTCGAAACAACAAATAAGTTAATTGATAAAAGTGTGATGCTTATTAGAGCTATCCTTATATCAACCGTTGACAGGATAATAACTGGTCCTATTATTAAGATTATATTCTCCATGTAATTATTCTGTGAAAATCCAAAGTTGCGAATAGCTTCACCTGCAACCCTGATCCTGTTTACTACCTCTCCGGAATGATGTTCTGAATGCCACTTCAATGGCAGAGTACATAATTTATCATAAACATCATCTACTAAACGCTGCTGGTTTTTTAAGGCTGTATTAAACTCGAACCATCGTCCCGAATGATGAAAAACTTGAAATATAAAAAATCCTGCTACATAAAGTCCAAACCATTTGATGATTTTCGTTGGATCATTTAACTGATAGGTTTGAAGAGAATTTATAGCCATCCCAAATGCGTAAGGTTGTAAAAGTTCTCCGCATATGGAAATTGAATGTAAAAAATATAGTGTAACCAATTTCCATCTATCTTTACCTGCATATTTCCACGTACTAACGAATAAATATAACATACTTTTTCCTCCTATTAACTTTCATTCAATAAACTCAACATTGTATTGAACAATAATTAGGAGGTGACCTTATGTGATATTTACTCTTCTTTCGTAATACATATCAACGTCACAATTTCTCAAATAACCTTTTCATTTATATTTTACCTCATCCCTTTTAAAATTATCTAGTATCAATTACCAATCTTTACCTAACATTATACCATATCATCAATGAAAATCCACTTTAAACCTTAATTAACGTTTTATGTAATATATCAGGCTACAGACTGACTTTATATTTATTTCATATTGATATTACTATTTCAAGGTGGTTTGTTCTTAATTTCATTATTAACATTAATAGTGATTCTTATAGAAAAAATCTCAAAAAAATAGTAGCCCCGACTGCAATTGGATACTACTAATTTTTTCTATTTAAAAATTTTAATCTCAATAATATAAATTGGAATTTATCTAACTGTGAAATATAATCTTAATCTGTTGCAACATGATACAATTGTCATCAAAGTAAATTCATCTTTATTTTGTTATCTAATTCCCACAAGGTTATCTTATTACTTTCAAATTTCAATAATTCAACTGCTGTATCATAATTAACCCATCTATATTCTTTATGTTCATCAGATATTTGAATATTATTGTTTCTAACATGAACAGCAAATTTATACTCTGGGATTACAAGGCAATCCATTCCCCATTTTTTGCGTCTTTCCATTGAAAAACAATTCGTTGGTACATAACTGATACTTTCCAATTGGTGAAATATATCATTTTCTTTTATACCAGTTTCTTCCCATGTTTCTCTTATCGCTGCTTCCAACGGCTTTTCATCATTTTCACCACCACCAGCCACAAACTGCCAGAAATCTTCATTGTCTTCTGCATCGGCTCTATTGAATATACAATATTTTATTTCCTCTTCATTTTTAATATACGGAATTATTAAAACTTGCATTTTTGCTCTTGACATTTACTATCCCCCCTATAAATCCCTATTTATGTTTACTTAAAATTTATTATAAAATATTTTGTAAATATGTTATTACTTATTATACAGTACTTTTAGACATAAAAATAGCCTTAGGCAAGTTATGTCAATGCCTAAGACTAAAAATCACATTTACTTATGATATAATTCTCCATTACAACTCCAACGGAGGTTTTTTGTATCATTGAACTTCACTATATCTCCTATAACTCATTATCTATATCTTGATATATTAAGTTCCTTTACTCTGACTTAATCATAATATACCTCTTTATTTGCCATTTGCATTAATAACAAATCGCCATTTTAAGCTATAAGCACAAATCCAAGTCCCCTCATAATCAGTATCAATCTGTTCCAACTCATCATCACAGAAGAATATTGAAGCATCTCTTAAAATTATGGATGCTCCAAATATATCACCAAAATAATTATCTGCTGGAGGCCTTAGATTCATAGCTGTTACACCTTCAAAAATCATTTCGATATTGTTGCTTATTTGGCTATCTACTTTAACCATTACCTTTCTCAACTGTGTAAAACCCATACTTTTTTTTGAATCAACATAACCCCCACTAACATAGTTAATTTCATTAATAATAGAATCATGAAAATAGCATGTCTGATTCATCAATATATCCACATCATCTTGCGTCTCAACATAATGCCATTCTGTATCTCCTATATCACTATATAAGTTGTTCTCAAAAATACTACCTGTTAATGGAATCAGGTTATCTTGTAATAGCCTAACCAAAGTATCACTGTCATCCCATAGCCATGAAAAACCTATGTATTCAAAAAATCTAATATTCGAATCTAATATTCCCTTATATCCACCTAGCTGTTCATCTACAGATTGTGATTTTTTATAAATCCATTCGCATGGTCTATCTAAAGTAATTGAATTTACAAGTACCACAAGTTTATTATCCGTCTTATCCAAATAATCATAAAACATTAGGTTGCTTCCCATATCTTCAGGAGTCAAAACTAATAGCTTTTCATAATATCCTGAGTTGATTATTGCATAAACTTCAGATTTAAAATAAGTATCCCTCTCTTTATCATAAACACGTACCCTCATCTAAATACCCCCTAAATAAATAGATCTCACTCTTCTATATTTCTTATTGTAGAATGGTTTATCACAATTGTATATAAAAAACATAATTCCAGGGATGCTTTATTAAATATAACTAAAATAGCCTTAACCACAAATTTCAATGGTTAAGGCTGAAAACCTCACTTACTTACGATACGTTTCAACATATGAAATCCTAAATTTAAATCTTTGCGTCTATCTTTGTCCTAACTTCAAGTTTGGTACTGCATTTAGTGTTAAATCTGCAATTCTACCAGCTTTATACTCGTAATAAGCAGCACTTCCAATCATAGCTGCATTATCTGTACATAAAATTGGTGCTGGGAATAAAACTTTTATCCCTTCCTTTTCTCCTCTTTCCATAAGCTTTGCTCTAAGATAAGAGTTAGATGCAACGCCTCCAGATATAGCTATTTTATCTACTTCTTTCTCTTTGCAAGCCTTCATAGCATTATCTACTAATACATCTACCACAGCCTTTTGGAAGGAAGCCGCTACATCAGCTTGATTATAGCTCTCACCCTTCATTTGAAGAGAGTTTAAGTAGTTAAGTACTGCTGATTTAACTCCACTAAAGGAGAAATCTAGTGTCTTATCGTGGAAATTTGCCCTTGGAAACTTAATGGCATTCTCATTCCCCTCTTTCGCAATCTTATCAATTTTAGGTCCTCCAGGATATCCAAGTCCAATAGCTCTAGCCACTTTATCATAGGCTTCTCCTGCTGCATCATCTCTAGTTTCCCCTAGAACCTGAAAGCTACCATAATCCTTCATATGAACAATAAAGGTATGCCCTCCTGATACTACTAAAGTAATAAAAGGTGGTTTTAGATCCTTATGCTCAATAAAATTAGCACTTATATGACCTTCAATATGATTTACTCCTATAAGTGGAATATTTAATCCATAAGCCAAAGCCTTAGCATATTGAAGCCCCACAAGTAAAGCTCCCACAAGCCCTGGCCCATAGGTAACACCCACTGCATCTATATCTTGAAAAGTCAGATTTGCTTCTCTAAGTGCTTCTTCCACCACAGCGCTAATGGCTTCTATATGCATTCTTGAAGCTACCTCTGGTACAACTCCACCAAATTTTTTGTGTATATCAATTTGAGAAGCTATAACATTAGATAAAACTTCTCTTCCATTCACTACTACTGAAGCTGCTGTTTCATCACAACTTGACTCTATAGCAAGTATTTTAAAATTTTCTTTTACTTCATTTGCTTCTTTCATATTTTTCACCTACTTTTAAATAATTTACACACTATGAAAGTTTATATTAAAAGTTTACCCTTAAGGTACTAACTTAAACTTATCCACATGCTAAAATAATATATCCACACATTTATACAATTATATCAACAAATGTGAATACTTCATACATTTTATCATTTTTTAAAGAGTAATTACATATCTTTTACTTAATTCTTATGCAACAATCAATTAACCACTTCATTGGCTTGGATAGATACTTGTCTCGATGATAACAAATAGAGTTATAATTGAAAAGCCTAATATCCTTAATAGATAATTTTACTATATCCCCTTCTTTAATTTGCTGCATAACAAGTAAGTCTGGAAGAACACTTATGCCAAAATCACACTTTACAGCCTGAATAATCGCTTGTGAATTTACACTTGTCATCAAAGGCTCCACGTAAATATGATTAAGTAATAAAGCACTATCAAGAGTATCTCTTATGGCAGACCCCTTTTCCCTAAGTAGTAGAGGTTGTGCTGTAAACTCCTCAACCGTAATTTCAGACCTTATACTCTTAGCAAAATCATGATTAGAGGAACATATCACTGACATTTCATAAGAAGAAACCTCATGACTAACCAATTGTTTATTATGAATAGCTCCCTCCATTAGTGCAATATCTATTTCGTTATTTAATAGTTTTTCTTCAATATTAGCAGCACTATCCACTTGAATCTTTAATGGTGTTCTTTCATATTTTTGCCTCCACTCTTTAATCCATTTCTGAAGCCAGAAATTAGCTATAGTAATACTAGATCCAATTCGAATAGTTACTAATTCTTCTTGATCTTTAAACCCATTCTCTAAATCCTCATGAAGTTCAATTATTCGCACCACTTTATGTAGTAGTATTTCACCAGTTCCTGTAAGATAGATTTTCCTCCCGATCCGTTCGAAAAGTTTTCCACCTATCTCCGCTTCTAAATCACTTATAACATGTGAAATCGCTGGTTGAGTCATATATAACTTTTTTGCTGTCTTCGTAAAGCTTAACTCTTCACATACTTCTTTAAAAATATGCATTTGTCTCAAATTCATAGTAACCCTCACCCATTTGCATTACTTTTTAGTAATGTATTTCATAAAATATTATCATTTTATTTATATATATACAAGTAATATAATTGTGTATGTTGGAGAAAGGGGGATTCCATGAATTATCTAAATAAGAATTCAAAATATAAAACTTGCCTTTGGCTTTTTGGAGTTAACTTCTTCATTAGTGCCTTTACCTTTGGAGGAGGTTATGTAGTAATTCCTATGATTCGTAAATATTTTGTAGAGAAAAAACAATACTTTGGTGAGGAAGAGTTACTAGATATGGCAGCAATAGCTCAGTCTTCTCCTGGAGCCATAGCTGTAAATCTATCAGTATTATCTGGATATCGCATAGCTGGCTTTTTAGGTGCTGTTATCAGCTGTATTTCTGCTGTCCTTCCTCCACTTATAATACTATCTTTAATTTCTACCTGCTATGGCTTTTTCCGTGATAATGCCACTATTTCATCTATATTAAAGGGAATGGAAGCGGGAGTTGCCGCTTTGATTATAGATTTAGTAGTAACCATGATTCAGACTGTTACAAAAGAAAAAAATGCTTTACTCTCTTTAATGATTCCTGTAGTTTTCATAGCTAGTTTTATTTTTAATATAAACGTTATGGTTATTCTAGTAAGTTGCGTTATCTTTTGTCTCATTTTTAAAAATAAATTTTAGGAGGAAGGTTTATGTATAACTCTATTTTTAAGCTTTTTCTTAGCTTTTTACAAATAGGCTTCTTTAGTATAGGAGGTGGATATGCAACTATTCCTTTAATCCAAGAGCAAGTAGTAGAGAAACATGCCTGGCTTACTATGCAAAAATTCACGGATATTATTACCATATCTCAAATGACTCCTGGTCCCTTAGCCGTTAATACTTCCACCTTCGTAGGAATTCAAATTAGTGGAATTTCCGGTGCCATTGTAGCTACCTTAGGATGTATTATCTCAGGCTTCTTCATCTCACTTTTTTTATATAAATTTTTTCAGAGTCATGATGAGTCTAAAAATATTTCAAATATTTTAAAAGGACTTCGTTCAGCTTCCATAGGACTTATTGCTTCTTCTGCTGGTACTATACTAATGCTTTCCTTCCTAGGAACTTCAACATGGAAGTTGGTAGAAATGAGTCTTCAAATAAAACCTATAATTATTTTTGTAGTATGCCTCTTTCTACTTAGAAAAACTAAAGTAAATCCAATGGAAGCGATGATACTCTCAGGTATTGCAGGAATACTATTTTAAATTATATAAAATAATCTGACCTTTACCTAAAGTATTTTATTCTTATTCAAACATAAGTTCCTGTGTTATAATATACTTACTAAAGTTATTTATATCAGCAATTAATCACACAATCATAGAAAGAGGAATTAAAATGAAAGATATTAACTATGCTAAAGTTGTGGTAAAGGGATCACCAATTTCTAAATCTAACTTTAAACTTTTCAATAGCAGTAACAGAGCTATTCTACCATATAACTCTGGAAAATATCATGATAGATATGCACTATACGAGGAAGAAATAGCCTACGAATGTAGGGTTCAAAATCCAAGTGTAACCTTAACAGAGGCACTTATAGCTGTCCTTAAGGTTTATTATAAAAGTGAAAAACGTCATCCAGACACAAACAACATAACAAAAAGTATTTTAGATGGTGTTGAAAAAAGTGGCCTTATCATAAATGATGCTCAAGTAAGAAGACTTATTATAGAAGAATTTTACGATAAAGAAAACCCTAGATTTGAACTAGAACTCTTTGGGGAAAGTTCCTATGCCATGGATTATAAAATAGTTAAGCTAGAAGAACAACAGCCCATAATAAATTATGAACCTCCTAGTAACAAAAAAAATAAAACCTTAGATAGCTATAGTGCCTCAGGTTTATGCAAAGAGTTTTCCCCTGGAGATAACAATCTATCTTCCAGTAAAGGCTCTAAACAAATCTGTGAACTTTGTCTAAAGGAAGTTTCCAAAGATAATATCATGTCCTGCAATAAAGGAAAAACTCTAATATGTAAAAGTTGCTTTAAAAAACTATTCTAAAAAAAACACAAGGAATTTAAAGTAATAAATTTATTTAAACAAAGATTGAGCATGTCCTTATAATTATTAAGTACATGCTCAACCTTTTATAATTTACAAAAGCCACAAATTTTAAATAGTTCTTCCATTAATGAGAACTACTCGTTTAGAGAACATGCCATGAACAACTTTAGCCTCTTCTCCCCGAGATATAAAAGGATAATTATAAGTTCTATAGGCAATTTCTCTTTTATTTTTAAAGTCAGTAACATATACGGTCCAATACTGGCTTCTATTTCTGCTCTCCTGTGATTCTGTCACCCCAGTGCATACACCTATTAAAGATGTATATAATCCTAAGATATACTCTATAAGAGAAAAAATTTCTCTTATAACAATTATAAAAAATATAACCTCAAATATATCAGTTATTTTACTTTCTATTAGGGTATACGTAAATATAACCATAACAACAATATTATATAATCCAAGACTCCTTTTACTAAATGGTACCCTTTCAAAAGGCATAAACCAAGGTTTAAATCTCCAAAATATACTACTACCTTCCACAGGGTAATCCGTACCGTTTACTGCTGCTCGCCACTTCATTTGATGGTCATTCAACCCCAACACTATAATTTTCTCTGTAATAAATATTAGGTTCACATAGATTCCTAGCATTATAAAAGCGGCAACAATAAAATATGACTTCTTTATTATAAGTGCAGAAAAAAGAATATATAAAATGAAGAAAATAGTACCCAATTTCATTAATTTCATTTTAGATCTCATCTCATCCTTAGCTTCTTGGGATAAATCCTTAGCTCTATTTATTGCACTTGCAATAGCAGTAGCCACAAAAGGCAAAGTGAAAAATTCAACATAATTTTTTATATTTATTTCTTCGATTATACTAATTTCATATCCTAAATCTTGAATAATATTAACATCATACCCAAAATGCCGAAGTACAAGTACTATATTAATTACAATACTTATTAACAACATACATACTGAAAAATTTCTTACGGACTTCAAACCACGTTGATCTAACATTAATTCTGCTCCTTCCCTGCAAAAGATCTAGTTTCTATCAAAAGCCAACCTAAAGCAGCTCCTAAGCCTATAGGAAAACCTCTAAGTAAATCTTTCTTCAAAGGCCTAAAAAAATAATCAAGACCATAAAGTAAAACAGTATATAAAATAGCTAACACAATAAACTTAAGTAATATTTTTCTTGCTTCACTCCATGTTAACTTTCTTAAATTTATAATACCAATAATAATTTCATAAATAACAAAAATTAAAAGACAAATTACATATCCAACTATAAACTTAAAAGAAATGTCACTGTCTATATCCTTATATATTATAAAAAATATCACTCCAGTTGCAATTACTAGTAATGCAAAAAATACACCTTCAAAAATATTTATCTTGCTTTTCTTCATTTTAATACTCCTAACAATAATTTCCTAAAAATTTCCTTGGGGTCAGACCCCCTTACATTTTATTCCTGGGGGTCTGACCCCATAACATTTTATTCCATCTTAACGCCTCTAGCTAATAAAAACTCTCCGTTATCAGCTAAAGTTCTCTTACAATAAGACTTAAGCTCCATTTCAAGTAAAGTCTCCCAAGCTATCTTATCTTTCTCAATGTCATTTACAGCTTTCCTAAACCCACTAGATATACAAGGACTTCCGCCTAAGGTTATATTCTCTAATCCACAAGTTGATAGCAAAGCCTCTAACTCTTCTGCTTCAAAGAAATGTCTTTCAGGATGAGACACTAACTCATGTTTTGGCAAATTACCAGTTTCTACAACTTCAGGTATATACCAATAATTTGGTTTTCCAAAGAAGGATACATAATCAAAATCCTCCCTACCTAATTGTGTTCTTATCACTCCCCATTTACTATTTACACTAACTAGAACTTGTCCACCTGGTTTCGTAACTCTAACCAGCTCCCTAACAGCCTTTTCCACATTCCCTAAAAGATAATTAAGAGGCGCTCCATAACAAATCACCGTATCAAAGGTATTATCTTCAAGCATTGATAAATCCGCTAAATCTCCATTTATAATCCCATCCATATAAGCCATCAAATTATTTTCCTTTAACTTATCTTCAGCAATTCTTAACTGCTCTGTAGATATATCAAATAAAGTAACTCTATTTTTTAGTTTAGCTAATTCTATACTAAATCTCCCTGCTCCACAGCCAGCATCTAAAACCTTTTTGCCTTCTCCTATACAGTCCTTAAGAAAATCCATGTGAAGATAATAATTAATCCTATCATAAGGTGTAAGCTCTAACCTCTGCCATTCTCTCTCACCATAGTTGTTATAAAAACTTTTAATATCATTTGGATTGTACATTAATATCCCTCCATGTCTTCTTAAAATAATACTGATATATTATTCTTCAATATATACCATAATACCTTTTTATTTACATTGTAATTTTTGTTATGGGGTCAGACCCCCTTACATTTTATTCCTGGGGGTCTGACCCCATAACATTTTATTCCATAGATTTTACCCACCCTAAAGAATGTTCCCTTGATTAAATTCATTGATAAAGCAAGTCATTATAGGAAATACTAATTACGATTTACAATACAATAGACTTTTTAATAAAATAATGGAGGAAAAAACCTATGGAAAACCTTGAAAGAGCAATTGACAGAATAAAAATACTTGAGTGTCCTACTGGAGACTTAGAAAATCGAGTTGCAGATATTCTTGAGGATTATAAGGTTGCGGATAAAAATAAAATAACTATAAATAGAGCCGAACAATTAGATGTAAATGGTGCTGAAGCTTATAGTGCTAAAATTTCAAGCAATTCGCCACAGTCTATCACTATACTAGCAAAGTCAGGCATGGATGATTATGTAGCTAAAGTAATTGATGTGTCTATAAGTTAAGTTGCAGTAATACGTAAAGCCTGTTAAAACTTTCTTTTAAATTAAGATGCCTTATATTAACTTATTAAGAATATGCTAAATAAAAAATGCTTTTGCTAAACTTTAAGCAAAAGCATTTTTAAAGGTAAAGGGTATTCCATTACTTTTTTAAACTAAGCTTGCTCTATTTTTTCTACTATATAACCTGCATCTTCAATGGCACACTTCATTTCTTTATCATTAACAGAATCTGTTCCATCAACCACTACTATTTGAGATTTTAGGTGTACATCCACATTATCAATCCCATGAACTCCTTGTAATGCTGTTTTAACATTGGTAACACACTTTCCACAAGTCATACCTTCAACGGTTAATCTTTTTTTCATTTCTAATTTCTCCTTTCGTTAATATACATATAGTATTAATATAATCATGAAAAATTATTGATAAAATATTTAAAAGTGTTAGTATAGTATTATAGGCACATAATTCTAAATTTTTTAAACATAAAAAAGTATACGATTTCATTTACATAATTTCATTTGCAAGTATATGATTTCATTAAAAATTAAGGATTATGTTAACTACACATTAAAAAATCAAATAAAAAAGTTAATTTTATTAGGGGGAGATTTGGTAATGGAAAAAGAATTCAATTGGAAAGAATTAGGGTTTGATTACCTAAAGGCAGATTTTAATTTTATTTCTCATTATAAAGATGGACAATGGGATGAAGGAAACTTAGTTGAAGATGATAAAATAACAATTAGCCAAGGTTCAACATGCTTGCATTATGGACAACAATGTTTTGAAGGTTTAAAAGCATATACTCATAAAGATGGAAAAGTATGCTTATTCAGACCTGATCAAAATGCTAAAAGATTAAATGAAAGCTGTAGAAGAGTTTTAATGCCAGAAGTACCAGTAGAATTCTTCTTAGATGCTTGCAGAAGAATTGTTAAAGCAAATAAAAGACTTATCCCACCATATGGAAGTGGAGCAACACTATATCTTAGACCTTACGTAATAGGCGTAGGTGACAATGTAGGTGTTCGTCCTGCTAGGGAATATATATTTGGAATCTTTGTTACACCAGTTGGACCATACTTCAAAGGTGGAATGGCTCCAGTTAACTTCATAACTTCTGACTTTGACAGAGCTGCTCCTATGGGAACTGGTGCTGCTAAAGTTGGTGGTAACTATGCTGGAAGCTTATTACCTCATGCAGAAGCTGTTAAAGCAGGTTTTGCTGATTGTATCTATTTAGATCCAGCAACTCATACAAAAATAGAAGAAGTAGGTGCTGCAAACTTCTTTGGAATAACTAAAGATGGTGCCTTTGTTACACCTAAATCTCCATCTATACTACCAAGTATAACTAAGAGATCTCTATTATACTTAGCTGAGCATAACTTAGGTATGAAGGTAGAAGAAAGAGACGTATTAATAGATAACTTAGGTGAATTTGCAGAAGCTGGAGCTTGCGGTACTGCAGCTGTAATCACTCCAATCGGAGCAATCCAACATAAAGAAAACAAACACGTTTTCCATAGTGAAACAGAAGTTGGCCCAGTAACTAGAAAACTTTATGAAACTTTACTAGGAATTCAAGCTGGCGATATAGAAGCACCAGAAGGATGGATATTCAACGTAGAAGTTTAATATAATATTTAAGGCTCATCATAAGAAATTATGGTGAGCCTTTCTTTAGGTAATTGCATTAATAAACACATCTGCATATATAGTAATAAGGGATATTTTAAGCATGAGTAAAAGTTCAAATATTATCCTAACTATAACTATGGGGGGGTGTTGAAATTAATGGAAGGTGAAATATTGAAAATAGCAATGTCTCAAGGAATATGGGCAGTGCTCAGCATATTTCTAATATTCTATATATTAAAAGCTCAAGAAAAAAGAGATGAAAAGCAAGAAGAAAGAGAAAAGAACTACCAGGAGATAATAGCAAAAATAACAGATAAATTAAGCATAATGGAAGATGTAAAAAAGGATGTTGAAGATATAAAACAGCATGTTATAAAGAATAAATAAAGGTAAGCCAATGGCGCTTTAGTGTCATTGGCTTATTTTTTATTGCTCTTACTATTGAGATTAAATCATGTTTAATAATATTTCAACACCCTTTGCTACTACATACATAGCTGCTCCTATTATCATTAATTCCATGCTATCATCTCCTTATAGAATAGATATTTAAAGTTTTTATTTTTACACTAATAGTATGTCCAACTCTTTAAGGATACATTCATATTATTTAAAAATTATTAAAATGCACCATATAATAAATCATCTTGTAACATTAACTTTAATCCTTCAAAGGTAACTTTTTTTATTTCCTTAATTTGTTCATCTAAAGTGTATCTATCTTGAATAATATCTAAAAAAGACTTTCTTAATGCTAATAATCTGTACTTATTTTTGAAACCAGTATGGATTAGATCAAATTCACCACTATTATCCTTTAGTCTTTTTGTTAATTCTTGGAAATTATTAGAATTAACCACAGCAGCTCTATTTTTAACCTCTGAAATATCAACTAATATAACAAAATCAGGTCCCTTTTCCTTATCCAATGGCTCTATTTTATGATCTTTAGGATCAAATATAATTCCTACAAATATCCCAGGATTCCAATTTTCAAATAATTCAATACCGCATCTTCCCCATCTATCATTTTGTCTTTTTCTAATAAAATCTTCCCTTTTAAATATTTCTAAATCACCAACTTCTGCTCTAAGCTCTTCAATAGTAGGTATGTACAAAATCTCTCTAACCTTTTCTAAAAAACTCTGAGCTAAGAAATTTGATAACACTTCTTCAACCTTTATATTCTCATACAATCCAAGACTTTGATCCCTTAAATATTGTATAAGCTGTTCTACTAAAAAATCATTAACAGGATTAAGTTCATCTTTACTTTCCTTAAATTTTTCTAAGAAACCACAAACTTCACCCCATACTAAGGATATATCTGATTTTTGCGTATGTTGTAATTTTGTTCTTGTTACTAAAACAGTATAAAATTCTTCACTTCCTAGTTCACTTGAACATTCCTTATATTTTTTTATTTGATTAATTCCTAAACCACTATCCACCTTATGTTCACATATAAATCCTTTATCTCCAGCTCTAATTAGTAAGTCTATTCTCCCCTTACTAACACTAACTTGAGTATCTAAGGTAACATCTTCTTGGTGATTTATTAAGACATCCTTATCTTTAAATTTACTAACTAAAAACTTGCAATAAGCATTAGCTAATCCATCAACTTCATTTAAAATAAAGGTAAATAACTCCGTAAGATAATCTTCCTTTGAATCCTTTTTAACTGTAGGTGTGTATGATTTAATTTTAGTAAATAAAGAGTTGTTCATTGGCAACCATCCCCTTAATCTTATGATTATTTTCTTACTTTAATATTAACTTATATAACTCATTGATTAAACATTTATATTAATAAAAGTTCAGTTTTAATACCATTCAATTTAACACAACCCCTTAAATAAGTTTAAATTCGTATTTAAATACATCTCATGTTAATGTTAATCATTGCAATAGGGGTAGCATTATATAAAAATTGGGAATTTAAATACATCTCATGTTAATGTTAATCTGATTTACCTTGTGTTTTAAGATATTCTTCATATATTTAAATACATCTCATGTTAATGTTAATCGCTATAGGATTAATTATAAAACAGTTTGAAGGCAAATTTAAATACATCTCATGTTAATGTTAATCCATTATAAAGCTCAGTACACCTTTTTCTCAATTCATTTAAATACATCTCATGTTAATGTTAATCTTTTAGCAGTGCTAAAGGGTTATCAATTTTCTTTATTTAAATACATCTCATGTTAATGTTAATCTATCTATAAAATATTACAAAGATAACTTGTACAAAAATTTAAATACATCTCATGTTAATGTTAATCTTAAAGATTCTCGTTTAGAAATTCGTTTATCTTCATTTAAATACATCTCATGTTAATGTTAATGGAGGGAGGAAGTAAAGAATGAGTCAAATTTCATTACATTTAAATACATCTCATGTTAATGTTAATCCAGGAATCTCAGGATAGGTTGCTAAAGGAAATGTCATTTAAATACATCTCATGTTAATGTTAATCATTAATACAAGATATTTTATTAGAGTGAATCCACTATTTAAATACATCTCATGTTAATGTTAATCGTTCCATCTGGATTTTCTAGTTTTAAAGTAGTTCCATTTAAATACATCTCATGTTAATGTTAATCCACCTTTTGGACCATCTGCTCCTTGTACTCCTTCTATTTAAATACATCTCATGTTAATGTTAATCGTTTAAATTTAAACTTCCAACCTCCAATCCATGTATTTAAATACATCTCATGTTAATGTTAATCTTGCAATAGATGGACTGGAAAATTTATATAATTCTAATTTAAATACATCTCATGTTAATGTTAATCGATTGATAGGGCTTTAAAGCCCTATTTTTTTATCATTTAAATACATCTCATGTTAATGTTAATCATGGCAAGGTACTTATCTATGGTTTTCTAAATGCATAATTTAAATACATCTCATGTTAATGTTAATCGCATCAATTAAAAAGGGAGTTTGGAGTTAGTAGATAATTTAAATACATCTCATGTTAATGTTAATCAGACAGGATAAAAGAAACATACAACAAATGGGGTACATTTAAATACATCTCATGTTAAGGTTAATCTGGAAATATCAAAGAAGAGAATGTTAAATCTGTAGGATTTAAATACATCTCATGTTAAGGTTAATCCATTAAGAACTTTTTAGGGATTAATGAAACAGAAATATTTAAATACATCTCATGTTAAGGTTAATCCTTTAGCAACATAAATATCCTTTAATCCTATATTCCTATTTAAATACATCTCATGTTAAGGTTAATCATTAACTTCTGTGATAAGATTTAAAGGCCTTCCCTCATTTAAATACATCTCATGTTAAGGTTAATCATTGAATTTTCTTGAATTTCATCTGTGGATATTGTATTTAAATACATCTCATGTTAAGGTTAATCCGGATGGCTGACTAGGGTGTAACTCCCGCTAATCATTTAAATACATCTCATGTTAAGGTTAATCATAACTCCTAAAGGTTTATGTATAATTAATCTTAAAATTTAAATACATCTCATGTTAAGGTTAATCAACATAATGCAGATAAAATTTACATTAATGAGCCATTTAAATACATCTCATGTTAAGGTTAATCCTAGCAGTCTTTTCTTGTAGGATAGATTCAGATAAATTTAAATACATCTCATGTTAAGGTTAATCTTTTCATTATAATCTTGTCTTAAATGAATTATATCATTTAAATACATCTCATGTTAAGGTTAATCCTTCTTACCTACTTTTTTTCTTAAAGCTTCTCTTATTTAAATACATCTCATGTTAAGGTTAATCTAATAGCATCTTGTAGAAAACTCTGTATATACCAAATTTAAATACATCTCATGTTAAGGTTAATCTATCCCCTGTTACACTTGCTATAGTGTTGTTAGCGTATTTAAATACATCTCATGTTAAGGTTAATCCTGGATTTGTAAGATTAAATGCATGTCTTATAATCATTTAAATACATCTCATGTTAAGGTTAATCATAGCCTGTTCTTCACTATTAGCACAAATATCAATAATTTAAATACATCTCATGTTAAGGTTAATCGTGATAACATTGATAAAGACTTTTTTAGTATTTCTTATTTAAATACATCTCATGTTAAGGTTAATCCTGCAATCTTCTTTTCCTTGTCCATCTAAATTTGCATTTAAATACATCTCATGTTAAGGTTAATCTTGTACGTTTGTAGTTATAGAATAAGTTGTGAAGTGATTTAAATACATCTCATGTTAAGGTTAATCAATTTATAAAATACAACTGTCGCAACAATCACAAAATTTAAATACATCTCATGTTAAGGTTAATCTTAGCCTTACGTCATCATCCAAAGTTGGTTTGAGTCATTTAAATACATCTCATGTTAAGGTTAATCTGTTTTTGAGTTCCAGGTAATAGATAAAGAAACTGGATTTAAATACATCTCATGTTAAGGTTAATCGCATTTATCCGATACAAAAAGAAAGGTACTGAAATTTAAATACATCTCATGTTAATGTTAATCAAGAGAGTTTGCAACTTCATCCATTTGCTCTTTGGATTTAAATACATCTCATGTTAATGTTAATCCTTGCTGTAGGAACATCAACCATGTTTGTTCCACTATTTAAATACATCTCATGTTAATGTTAATCTGTATTTAATATAGATATCAAGAAGTTGATACATAAATTTAAATACATCTCATGTTAATGTTAATCGATACAACAATAGAAATAATAAGTAATACAGATATATTTAAATACATCTCATGTTAATGTTAATCTTTATGAATCACAATCAGGAGACGAATTATTGATATTTAAATACATCTCATGTTAATGTTAATCCTATTCCTAATCTATCAATTAAAATCCTTCCTATATTTAAATACATCTCATGTTAATGTTAATCCGCCTTTTGTATTTACGGCTGTTTTAGTTGATTTATATTTAAATACATCTCATGTTAATGTTAATCTTTTGAATTTATTAGACAGATAAGACAGCATAGGCAATTTAAATACATCTCATGTTAATGTTAATCTATATACAAAGATTAAATTATGTGCTATGACATAATTTAAATACATCTCATGTTAATGTTAATCGTTAGGTAGGGTTATATATGACTTACAATGCACAAATTTAAATACATCTCATGTTAATGTTAATCACTTATATTGGTATGTATGTAGATAACGTAGCTACATTTAAATACATCTCATGTTAATGTTAATCCTTAGTTATAGATATTTATAATAAAGCAAGACTTGAATTTAAATACATCTCATGTTAATGTTAATCAGTTCCTCCTGTTTGCCACCCTCTACTAAGACCTATTTAAATACATCTCATGTTAATGTTAATCCTGGAACTCTCCAAGTTCCACCCATAACTATAGATATTTAAATACATCTCATGTTAATGTTAATCGTATGATAGGAGAAATTATTTATTGACTTTAATAATTTAAATACATCTCATGTTAATGTTAATCCTCCAAGAGGAAACCAAATTATTTCACCAAAATGTATTTAAATACATCTCATGTTAATGTTAATCGGATCTCCATCGATAGAACCGAAGTTACCTTGTCCAATTTAAATACATCTCATGTTAATGTTAATCTTTCTATTGCTACAACTAATAGAGCCTTTATTAAAATTTAAATACATCTCATGTTAATGTTAATCTTACATCAACTCAGCTAACGGGTTACCTATTACCCTATTTAAATACATCTCATGTTAATGTTAATCTATATAGGTAAAAGATATGTACCAAAAGTAATGGGATTTAAATACATCTCATGTTAATGTTAATCATCATAAGCAATGTAAACATTAACTTCTTTAACAATTTAAATACATCTCATGTTAATGTTAATCAAGTAGAACCTAAAGTTAAAGATAGAGAATATGTATTTAAATACATCTCATGTTAATGTTAATCCTAATGAAAAACTTAATGAAATATACGAAAATGGATTTAAATACATCTCATGTTAATGTTAATCTAAAATCCATAAGCACTAGTAGATATATTTAGGAAATTTAAATACATCTCATGTTAATGTTAATCAGTAAGTCTGGCTGATAGGGGTAAATTGAAACTAGCATTTAAATACATCTCATGTTAATGTTAATCATGGGAAAACTACGGTGAATTTGAATTTCATATGTCATTTAAATACATCTCATGTTAATGTTAATCGTAATATCTTATTTCAAAGCTCTCATTTATTCTTATTTAAATACATCTCATGTTAATGTTAATCTGCCTTTTATTCCACCCCATATTTTAGACCAGTTCCCATTTAAATACATCTCATGTTAATGTTAATCATCATTTCACTAGCCATTTCTGCAGTCAACCTACCTATTTAAATACATCTCATGTTAATGTTAATCAATTTTATCTACTTCCTCTATAGTGAACTTTTTACCATTTAAATACATCTCATGTTAATGTTAATCTTTTTAAGCTAATTCTATCCATATGTCACCTACTTTAATTTAAATACATCTCATGTTAATGTTAATCGTTAATTCAGATAGCATAGCTTTCATGTAAGTTCCATTTAAATACATCTCATGTTAATGTTAATCCTAGTATAGTAAACTTATATTTACCCTTTTCACTATTTAAATACATCTCATGTTAATGTTAATCTTTGCATCTCATAGAACCAAATTCAGTGTTTAATCATTTAAATACATCTCATGTTAATGTTAATCAGTTTACGGTCGGGACAATGCCAAGGCAATACTAAAATTTAAATACATCTCATGTTAATGTTAATCTGTCCATATTTATCCCAATCTTGTTGTAGTTTATAATTTAAATACATCTCATGTTAATGTTAATCCAAGACTATTGAGGTTAGTTTAGAGGATTAAAGATGATTTAAATACATCTCATGTTAATGTTAATCCTTTTAAGATTTTCTTCATTGAAATACATTTCATCATTTAAATACATCTCATGTTAATGTTAATCCATTTGTTACATCATAATTTATATAATCATAGTCGCATTTAAATACATCTCATGTTAATGTTAATCAATATTTTTTTTATCATCATTTCCTCCCCATCTTCTATTTAAATACATCTCATGTTAATGTTAATCAAGTTCCTGTGCCAATATTACTTTCTAAGTCTGCATATTTAAATACATCTCATGTTAATGTTAATCAGGTCAATAGGCGAATTTACAGTTGAATTTGTATGATTTAAATACATCTCATGTTAATGTTAATCTAGGGCTGCAAGAGTTACACTTATTACTGCGATATTATTTAAATACATCTCATGTTAATGTTAATCCATTGCCTAGTACAACTTTTGCAGCTGGACCATCATTTAAATACATCTCATGTTAATGTTAATCAATTTAGAGTTTGTAGGTGTGGTTACAGAAGTTAGATTTAAATACATCTCATGTTAATGTTAATCATTTAAATACTGTTAGATTAGCTTTAACAACCTTATTTAAATACATCTCATGTTAATGTTAATCACACTACAATAGGGATTGAAACTAAAGAAGATTAATTTAAATACATCTCATGTTAATGTTAATCAGTTTAGGAGCATTACAGAAGATGGGGTTAAGCGCATTTAAATACATCTCATGTTAATGTTAATCGCATTGCCTAATCCAAACAATATCTTCAAATGTTAAATTTAAATACATCTCATGTTAATGTTAATCAAAAGCGGACTTGTCATATCCCCTACCAGAACCTATTTAAATACATCTCATGTTAATGTTAATCAGGACAGTCCTTCGCTATGTAGTCTTCTTATATCCATTTAAATACATCTCATGTTAATGTTAATCGATAGACCTATATTTTTAGATATGATTTATGACCCATTTAAATACATCTCATGTTAATGTTAATCAAAGAGATGCTAGATGTGTATAGGGATGTGAAAGAATTTAAATACATCTCATGTTAATGTTAATCATGAAAACTTTAAAAAAGAAATGTGTAAAATTTGAAGGATTTAAATACATCTCATGTTAATGTTAATCGAGCGTGGGATGGACTCAAATAATAACTATATTCTATTTAAATACATCTCATGTTAATGTTAATCATTTCTTCAACTACATAATCAAACTTACTATATATATTTAAATACATCTCATGTTAATGTTAATCGAAATTTCAAAGTCAATAAAGGAAATAGAAGAACTATTTAAATACATCTCATGTTAATGTTAATCGATAATAACTATTGTAGTCATGACACAGAAAGAACTCATTTAAATACATCTCATGTTAATGTTAATCTTTTCAAAAGCAACTAATAGTGCTTTTGGAAATTTATTTAAATACATCTCATGTTAATGTTAATCTCTATCATGTTTTCTAGTGTTGGAATAGATATAGATTTAAATACATCTCATGTTAATGTTAATCACTTTATACAGAGAGTGGTAATTTAGATAATGTTGAATTTAAATACATCTCATGTTAATGTTAATCTAACAAGAGAAGAAAAAATTGCTTTTATAGATAATTATTTAAATACATCTCATGTTAATGTTAATCTATTAAGAAAACCAAAGTCGTTAAAGTTATCCTGATTTAAATACATCTCATGTTAATGTTAATCGGGAATAATTCCCCTTTCCCTTTCCAAAATTATAGAAATTTAAATACATCTCATGTTAATGTTAATCTGCTCTCGTAGAAGCAATAGTAAGTCCTGTAAATATTTAAATACATCTCATGTTAATGTTAATCTGCCCTTGCCGAATGGAATTCTCAAAGAAATTTCTATTTAAATACATCTCATGTTAATGTTAATCAAAGGCAATGAAATCATTTGGGAAAAAAGACTATGCATTTAAATACATCTCATGTTAATGTTAATCTTTGTGTCCTCTACATTATGATCCACAAGGTACACAATTTAAATACATCTCATGTTAATGTTAATCTATTATGCCATTCCATTTCTCATTTTCATTCTTTAATTTAAATACATCTCATGTTAATGTTAATCCATTGTAATTAAGCCATTCTCTAAAATAAATATATTCTAAACTCCTTGTAAAATCAAGGTTCTAAAATATTTTACCAACCAAAATTGTTTTATTGATATATTTTTTTAAAATTAGTATAAGCTATTGAAATCACTAGACTTTTAGAAATTAATACGGTAATTTACCTGGTAAATTATATGATTAGGTCTTCTCCCGTATTATTTCTTTGATTACCCAATATTTCTTCTCCATATACATTGTCATTCATAAGTTTTATTATGCATATGAAGTCCTCATCCTCATCTATTATCTTATTTAAATCTTTTTTTAATAATATCAATTTAGATGGTGTAAGTTCTCCCCTAAAAACAGAGTTTTGAAAGTGTGATAGATATTTTTTACACACCTTAAAAACTTTATTTACCCTTTTCTCATTTACATCATAAAACAAAAATGCATAATTATAATTTAAATTTTTAGCTATATTAAACACCTTCCTTTAGATTAAATGGAGTAAATTCTTTATCCTCCATTATAAACTTTATTAGTTTATAGGCATCTAATTTTATTGCAGTTCTATAACTTACCTTTCTTTTAAGTTTTGGATGAATAAATACACTTTCTAATCTTTCCTCAAAGGCTTTGATAAAAATGTTTTTTCCTTCTTCATTTAATAAGCAATAATTAACTTTTTTATCAAAATGCTTAGATACCTGTAGTTTTTTATTATTAACAAGTTCAAAAATAGTTTTATATACTATAACCGGTTTAAATACTTCACTTAAATCCAAGCTTAAGGAGAATCTTCCTTCTGAAGGTTCATGTAAAAAACTTATCCTTTGATCAAGGTGAGTTCTATAAATTCCAGAAATAGTTTTAGTATAAAGAAGAGAATTACCAAAGGAAATAAGGGCATTTATAGGATTGTCTGGTGGCCTTTTTACTCGTTTATTCAGTATAAAATCTTCTGGCAAAATATTTTTAAACTCTCCATAAAACCTTTGCCATACCTCTCCTTCTACAGCCATGAGTTCTTTTATTCCTGGAGCATTATCTACTCTAACTTTGAAATCACCTCTTATCCAATCAATGGTACCTTTTACTTCTTTTTTATCATGTTTATAATAATGATATAATACTTCACTTATATTTACTCCAATAGTTCTTACTATGGATTTAGCTATAGTAAGTCTATTATTATTAAAAGCTTCTACCTGTTTTATAAGTAGTTTCCCACTATTGTATTTATCCTTTGGATAGAAGGTGCCGCTATACCCTTCATAATAATTAAAAAAGTGAATCACTATGTTATTACTTGAAATAAAGTCTAATAATTTAGTATTAATAGTTACTTCATTTAAACAATATATCTCAGTGGTATTTTCCACTGGAATATAGACATTTTTTCCATCCTTCCTAAAACAAAGAGAATTATCTTTTCTTGTTAACTCTCCCATAGATGTTATATATCGTGTACTCCCCATTTCCTCCTCCTAAATATAACAATACTCATAATAAGCACATTTTTTGCAAGTAGGCTTATTAATTGCACTTGGTATTTCCTCCATATTAATCAAATCTTCTATAGATTTCACTACATTATCTAACTTAATTTCTGATTCTTGATCCAATTCCACATATAAAGTTTTATTTTTGCTTTTGTTCTTTTCAACAAACTCCAACTTTCCTTTTCTATCTATACCTTTTCCTTTTAATACTTTTAGATAAAGTAATAGCTGCCACTTTGATGCTTCTACATCTGCATCTGATTTTTTGACTTCTACTAGATATTCATTAGTTAATTTATCAATCTTTACATTATCTATTGTTAACTCTGTATTTTTCCCTTGTTCTGCCTTTTCTTCATGGATAGCTTTTCCTATCTTTACTACTTCGCTATTATCTTCTAAATTTAATCTATTTCCATGAAGCCAGCATTGCCTCTTACAATGAAAATAATAATTAATCAATGTTCCATTAACTTTCATATCTTTCTCCTATATAAAATCTCCAATACCCGTGGTTAATTTTTCTTTATCTATTTTCCCATCCTTAAAATACTTTTCTCCATCTTCAATATAGTAAAGTTCACCTAGTCTATCATTATATATAATGTCTGATTTCTTTACCTGATATATAAAGTAATTAAGGAGAGCTCTTATTTGTGATAACTTTACTTCCTTCTCAGCGTACTTTAATGAATTATCACTAAGCAACGCCCTATAACTTTTCCAAATTTCTCTTCCATCTAGAATAGTTTTATTTTGTGTTTCTAGCTCTCTAGCAATAAAGACAGAAAGACTCCACATATCATCACTGATAAGTTCCATTCGCTTTTCTATTTTAGGAAAGATTAACTTACCCACTTCATTTTTAAAAAAGTTTTCTAAGTTACTATCACTGAAAGTCTCATTATATTGTTCTCTTATTCCCTTTAATACTGGCTTATAATATTCACTAAAGTTTTTGTTTACTAGAATTTCCTTCATTTCATCATTTAACAGACTATAATCCTTATTTACTCTAACATCATCCTTGTAAATTCCTTTAGTCTCATCATAATTAAAGAAGTAAACTATACCATCCTTTTTACAAGAACGATTAATTCTTCCCATAAACTGTTCATCACTATCCAGCTTTGAAATATCTTTATATCCTATATCCATATCAATATCAACTCCAGCCTCAATAACTTGCGTTGCAACAAGAATTATGTTGGTAGTCTTAGTAACCAATTCTAGAATTCTTTCTCTTTCAATTGCATTATCATCACCTGATATTAGTTCTACTTTGATCTGTATCTCTTCATCATCCTTTAATCTATTATAAAAGTCATAAGCAGATTTTTTCTTAATAAACTCAACTAATATCTTATTTCCTTCTAAACTTTTATTTTTCACATGGCTATATATTTCATCAATGCCCTTATCCATAAGCTCATAATCAACAGTTACTCTGTTTTTAAATAATGGATTACTAAAATATTTTTCTCTATCTTTAATTAAGTTACAGGTATTTGCACTGCTTCCTGTTAAATAATTCAAATCTGGTAATGTAGCTGACATTATAATAACCTTCATGTTTAATATCTTTGCAAATCTCTTTAAGAAAGTAATAATTTCACTCCAGATTATATTTTTATAGCTTTGTATTTCATCTAAAACCACTACACTATTTGCAAGTTGATGAAAGGCAAAAGAAGATTCCTTGGATGAATTAAACATGGTATTAAATAAACTCACATGAGTAGTTAAGATCATAGGATAATTTAAAAATTGCCTATTTAAAAGTGCCTTGGAATAATATTCAATTTTCCCGTCCTCATCCTTATCATCCATTATTTTTTCTTCCATCTTAACAGGAGTTATTGAGTTAATTACTGCAACCTTATTTGTTATCTCACTTTCTTTACCAAAGATTTTTTCCATGGATATCTTATTTTGTTCAACTAATGTATTGAAAGGATACACATAATAAATTTTTCTAAGACTGTTCCTGTCTTCCAAAAGCTTAAAACTTAAGTTTAAAGAAACATTACTCTTGCCACTACCCGTCGGTGCCTCTAAAAAGAATATGTTATTATCAATATTTTTAATTAATTCCATTTCTGCATCTAAAAACATTTCAGTCCTTAAAACATTGATATTCCTCTCCTTTAGTAAATCCTTTGATTTTTCATATCTATTATTCTCATAACTTCTAATGGAATTATATACTTCTGTTTCTTTATATCGATTATAGAATTCATCTATGCCATATATTTCTCCAAAATTCTCTAACTTAGTTCCACTCATAAATTCTGAAGTTGCATAGAAATCACTAGCTACTAAAAGTGAAAATACAAGTTTAACATAGATATAAATATTAATAGAGTTTTCTTCATCCTTCTTATCCATCTTCCCTTTTAAAAATTTAATTATTCCTTTAAACTTTTTAATGACCATCTTATATTCTCTTTTATAGAAATCTATATTATTATTTGAAAAAATTTCAACACATGCCTCAGCTTCATCTCCACTCTCCTCTAAAAATCTATCCAAAAACTTTTCAAAGCTATCTAGACCTCCATGATGACGTGAAATTACATAAGCATTTAAAAATAAATACTCAATGATAATATTTTTACTAACTCTATCCAGTTTTTCAACATCACTGATAAAATAATCAATATATAAAATAGCTGATAAAATTGAATGCTTACTATGCACATCTTGAAACATATTAGTATTTCCTATATTATTTATCATTTTTCTAAGCTGAAAATTTGGATTAATCTTACCTATATCATGGAAGTTAAAAGTATTAATAAGTAGCTTCCTAAATACTTTCTTTCCCTCCTCACTTAAATCTTCTAGGCAATTCTCCTCATAGTTTTCAAATATCTTATCTATATTTTTTGCATTAACTATTTTCTTAAGATACTTATTTACTAGATCAGTATGCTCTTTTAAAGTTTCCTTTTTCTCCTCCTTTAAATGGGCATAAAAAATATATTTATCATTAATCAGCGATGAAATTTCTATTAAATTACAACTATTAAAATATGCCATAAAATCCTCCTATGTTTAAAGGAGGGCTTCCCCTCCTTTTTAAAAGAAAAAAATATTATTATTTTTAACTCGATAAATATCCTTAGACTTTATATCTTCCACATTCATATTACTGTATATAAAACTTTTCATTTCATAGAGATTAGTATCTTTATTTAATGCAAAAGGTAAGCTTTCTAGGTACTTAAATACTTCTTCAGCCTCTTCTTCATTGCCCCACTCTTGTTCAGGTATTGATAATACCACCTCTTCTCTAAAGCAAAGAGAATTAATTTTTTCTACCTTATCTGCTTTAATGCAATCTTCATATAATTCAACCTCAGAAATATTTGCATAGTGATCATTTTTACCTAGATATGGCTGATATACTGCCTTATTATTTAAAATATAATCTGCAACCTTCTCTGCTTCCTCGTTGTCAATAAGTATATAAATATTCCATGATGGATTCTCAAGCCATTGTTCTTTTACAATAAGATTTCCACCCATTTCCTTTGAAGCATATCCTACAGAATTATTAAATACTTGAACTTTTTTATTTATTACTGCACCTTCACAAGTCGGCTCTATAGCAACCTTCAAGCATGCCAGTCTTTCATAAAATTCTGGATATTCATTTTTTATTTCCTTATGGTTACGTTTTTTAAAATCAAATTGATTATATCCACTATATCCAACTACAGCTCCAAGTAACCCAAGTAAGGCCACCTTATGAATATTTCCATAAGTAAAATATAAATAAGTATTTACCTCAGGCTTTTTAAAAAATGCTGTTCTTCCCCATAATCTAAACTTTAAAATTTGCATATTCTACACCTCTTTTTGTGTGAATATATTATATTCCTTAACTCCTTCAATTTCTGATTTAATTATTGTAGTATATGGATTGTAATAAATCTCTACTTTTTCTACTCTATTTTTAAGAGAATTAATTAAATCTGAGCATTTAATTTCAATGGTATTTTTTTCTTCACCTTTAGTAAAAACAATGTACTCAGAAAGATTCGGAAGATATAAATCACTTTCAGTTTCAACAAATAGTGCAAATTCATTTTCACATCCAACTTTTGCATTGGTAGCAAATGATGTAGCTGAAACTAATGCGCCTTCTTTAAACTTCTTATAATCCTCTTCTGTATAACCATCAGTAACTTCTAATTCAACAAATTCCTTGTAGGCTAATGGATTTATAGTAAATGGATAAAAATAATGTGCTTCATTACTAACTATCTTTGTTCCTAAAGTAGAGTTTTTAGCTTCCTCTGAATCTGGTTTTGCATTATCCTTTGAACCATCCCTAAATGGTGAAAGTATCTGCTGCTCTTCTGGATTTGTACCCTCATACTTATTAAAACCTTGACCTATTTGAACAGCTCCTGTAATTGAAATGTTATTTCCTTCTTCTGCAAAGGTAGCTCCAAAATTCTTTACATCTACTGCTTTAAATAAATTAGTTAAAACCTCAGAAGTATTCTTACACTCCTTTAAATCCTTAATTCCAAATAGATATTCATATCTTTCTTTTAAAGATCTAGGAACAACAGTAACTTCTCCTTTTTTACCCTCTGAAATCTTCATAGATTTTATATATAAAACTTTATTACCTTGATTTTCCCACATCTTTTTCATTGGATATTTTAATGCCTTATCACTACCAAAAGTGCTTCCATCAGAAGTTGTCTTTGGATATCCTGTAAAATCAGCATTCCAGTTTGCCATCTTTGAAGAAATTCCAATAACCCCATAAACTCTCTTATCCATTTTATTTAGCCTCCTCATCTTTCTCATATACTAAATTACTACGTAGATATCCTGCTAAAATCATATCTTGATTTACTTTTCCCTCTGGTTCATAGGAAACAATCATTCCATAAAGATTATTGAATCTCTTTGCATACTGCTCTATCGTGTAATTATACTTTAAATAAAGAGCCCTAAGCTTTTCTTTAATAATCCCATTATTTTTAGCATTCATAAAAGGATTTAATAAAGATTGTGGTTTACTCCTTCCCTTACTTAAAGATAAAAAATAGTTAGCTAATTGACCTACTGCAAAATAATATTCATCATCATTTTCAAATTTTCCAGTATTTTCTGCATTAATTTTAAGTCTTAATTTATTCTGCATTTCATAAACTATTTCTGCCATATCTACACCTCCATTAAAATAATTTTGAAAAGACCATCTTAAATTAAATTGATCCTTTGCTTTTTTAAAATATCCTCTTTCAATTGAGCCCTTAACTAAATTTAAAGAAACTTTACTAAGTAATTTATCAATTCCATTTTTATTTCCCTTGTAAAGCCAATTAAATATTCCATCTCTGGATATAAGTAGATTACTTTTTAGTACCTCATTATTAATTGATATATCTCCAACATCAGTAAAGTAATTATTGATTAAATATTTTGAGAAATATACATTATCAATGACTTCCTGCATTCTCTTTCTATTTCCACAAGTGCCATATAATTCAAAAGACTTATCATCTAAATCATCCCCTAAAACATTTTTAAAATTAAATTTTTTAGGTAAATTAGGTTTATAGTTAGTTATTACATCATGACTTATGATTTCCACTTCTTTACCCTTCTTAATTCTTATAAATACTCCTTCAAAGTCTGTCTTTGGCATATCTCCACTTTTTAATGCTATTACTCCATTTTCATCTAAATAGATATTTACCTTACCTAAAGTAACTTCATTCAATAAATAGTCAAAGAACTTTTTCTGAAGCATTACTTCTTCGCTATTAATTAAATAAGGCACTTTAACCTTCCTAGTCTTACTCTCTAAATAAGGCTTTTTTGAATTCATCCCCATGTTATCATTAGGCAATCCAAATATCTCACCAGAAATCTTTATATTGAAATCATTACTGTTATATATATTGGGAACAAAATATCTTTTTCCTTCTCTAATATAGTCATCTTCGCCATACTCAAAGAAAATTTTCAAATAATCTTTTCCTGTATATTGATTACCAATTTCAAATATATTTTCCTTTATCCAACTTTTAATCTTTTCAACTAATTTCGTATCAACTTTACCAATTTCAGTTTCTAGACTTTTATAAACGTCATGAGCCTTCACCTTTGATTTAGGATATTTAATATAAGGATTTAATAAGATATCATAATATCCATTTATAATTTCATTTGTAAGCTTGCCATTAGAAAAACTTTCTTTTTTAACAAAAAAGCTTAAGTAGTTATTACTATGAATTATTTTCTTTCCATCAATAGGCTTATTCATATCAACAAGCTTACTATTATAATCATAAGTACATAACTTACTAAAGTAATTGCTACTCTTATCAATAGTTTTAGTTTTTTTATCTAGCTTTATATTAATTACTTCTTTAACTTCATAAGAATCATCCTTAGGTGCAACAATTATATATGTACCATCTGCTGGTACATAATTATCTAAAATTAATCTATCGCCTTTTTCATTTAGTTCACTTTTAAAGCTTTCTAAACATTCCTTAAGCACTTTTACTCACCTCCTTAAAGCCATCTAAAATTTACAAACCCTTGTCCTCTAGCATTCATCTCTCCAAGGCCTGTCCCAAGAGCCATGTATGCTAACTCTTGAGCTCTTATATCATCTGAAATTACTATATTAACCTTATCTCCTAGAATACGTTTACCTTTGTATGATGTGGCTATAGGTTTTTTATTCTTAATTTCAATAAACGTATATAAATCAAAGTTTTCATCTAATTTTTCATTGCTTATAAAATTATATTTCTTTATAAGATTTTCCTTAATTCGCTTTTCGAACTCTTCAAAACTTAAAAAGTTCTTCCAATAACCATCATCATTCTTTAAAATTAAAGGAGTAATGCTATAAATTTTTTCTATATGCTTTTTAGGTATAATTCTAATATCAGTTACTAATCCCTTGATATAATCTGTATATTCATTAGATAAAGCATTATTAAGATATTGTCCTAATTCTTTACTTATAGTTCTAAGCTTTACTGTATAGACATTATCAGCTTTATATATCCCTGATTTATCTATAGGATAAAAAGAATTAAAACAATAATTCTTGAAGATATTTTTATTATGCAGCTCTAAAAATTCACTATTTTTTGCCAAAGATTTATCTATTAATTCAGCTATTTTTTGTTGAGCTTCCTCAACATTTATTGACTTTAATAAATACACCTTTAGAGTTATTTCATAGACATTCACCAAATCACCTCCCTTTATTACTTAATTATACTATATTTCCATGATTTTATATATGGATATTTGTAATATAGTATCACATCTCATGTTATGGTTAATCATATTCATTTATCAAATCTATAAACTAAATTTAAATACATCACATGCTATAGGTAAAATTCTCAAGATTATCTATATAAACTTTTAAATTATTTATTTATTTCTTTAGCAAAATAAATTGCTGCCTTTTTTAGAAAAGTATTTTCATTTTGTAAATCCTTACATATCTCTCTTAGGATTTCTCTATCTTCACAATAATTACTACACTTTTCTTTGTCCCTAAACTTTTTAACCCAAGAGCTAATAGTTGTTTTAGGAACATTATATTTATTAGAAAGGATACCTAAATGCATTCCTTCATACAAGTTTAGTTTAATAATTTTTTCTTTAAAAGTTTTATCATATTTTTTATATGCCATTTACGACCCTCCTTGTCTTTTGTTTAATTCAAATACATTATTTTCAAATTTTTATTTAATTTAATTCTACCCATTTAAAACTACATTTATTCAAAATAAAATTATTTATCTAAACTATATAGTAATGATTTTTATAAGTATTAACATTTACAGTCAATATTGCTACTTATATTTATACATACCCTACAGATTTTAAAGTCAATACATTATTACTTCCTATTTTATATAAAGCTTTAATATCATAATCTAAATACTAAATAATATTGTGATCACCCTAACCTATAAACTTTTTAATTCTTCTATAATCTTTTGAAATTCTATGTTACCCTCTTGTATGTCAAATATAGGTATGTTTGTAATTTCTTCAGCAAGATGTTACTTCATAAATTCAAGCTTTTTGCTTCCTACAAATTTAAGGGTATTTCACAAAAAATTAGCTACTTTTCAATCCTCACTTCCATATTCTGTAATATTATGCATGAATCTTATATATCAATTTATCGTAATAAAAACTTATCCTAATCATTGCTTTAGGCATATAACTCTTCCAATTTTAAAACATAAATATGGATATTTTTTAAAATTTATGTATTTATAGAAGTATTGTTTTAACGGAACCTAATTAAAATTATATTATTGATTTTTATAGTACCAAATAAACACAAGCCATCTCTAAAAAGAAATGGCTTGTGCTTAATTCTATTTACTTTTTCACTAACTGCTGCAATTAAACTTCTTCTCGCCCAAACTGCAAAAGATTTGATTTTATTCTTACCCATCTTTAACTTCTACTTAAATTATTATAAATTTCTATCCCATCTCTATCTATTTGTAATTTTATATCTTCGTTCATAGCATCTAAAAAAACAATATCTAAAGAATATATTCCCACAAGTTCATCCAATTCTACAGATATAGTTCCCTTATACTTTTTATCACATAGAATGCCTATGTCTATATCTGAATTATAATTATAGTTTCCCTTTGCTCTTGAACCAAAAAGAATCACTTTTTTTATATATTTATTACTTTTAAAATATGACATTAAGTTTATATATATCTTCTCTTCTATTCCATACATCTTACAATTTCTCCATTGATACTTTATCTAAAAGTTCTTCTATAGCGTCTATATATTTCTCTATTATGTCATTTTTTATAATTTCATAATCCTCTTCATTATATATATGGGCACTTGAATTTCTTGCAAATAATATGTCATTCCAAACAATCATATCTTCTATGAGACCCTCCTTGAATGCATGTTTATAGCAGCCTCTAGGGTTATTTATCTCAAGTCCATCAGCTTTAAAAATTTTAGATAATAACTTCCATGTTAAATCCTCTAAAGTTTCATACTTTTTTATAATAGAATCTCTATATACTTCTAATGTTATATCATCTGCATCTTCTAACTTTCTATAATTTTCTCTTATATTTTTTAAATGCATAAGCATCCTATATGTGTAATTATAAGTTAAATTAATTGATTCATCATATTTATCTAATATTCCACTCATCTAATCACCCCTAAGTTTTAAATCTAAAAGTTATTGTTGTTTATATTATTATATCTCAACATCTATTATAGTTATAGTCCTCTTTTCTAATGTCCACTTATAATGTTAAAGATAATCAGTATAATTAGTTTTAATATCAATATTCTTTATCTCTATTTCTGCTGAAGCTATTATTCTTGTATCAATGCCAAAGAAATTTACAGCATTATCTTTTAAAAATTCCATTGCTTTTTTTAATACAGCATCCTCTACTTTATTATAATCCATAATTATCTCCTCTTTCTAGTTGTTTATATTACTTATTATTTCCAACTAAAAAGAATTTATACGAATATACATTCTTATACTGTGTATACTTCTTCTACTTATTCATTTATCTCTAGTTGAATAACTCTAATCCTTTAACTATTTAATATATCCAATAACCAATTATACCTCCCCTTCAAAATTACCACTTATTAGTATATACTTTATATATAAACTAGAAATAATCATCAAAACTTCAAAGAATATAAAACTCAGGAGGCACTATGAAAAAATTTAAGACATTACTAACTACTGTATCTCTCATGTCACTTTTTTATTTATTTTACATTGTTTATTATTCCTCTAATAAAAATGATATTACCTTTAGGATAGTATCTATATTCTGTTTAATCTCAGCTGCTACACTTGGATTTTTAGATGGTTTAAACTATATTTATAAGAAAAATTCTAAAAAAATAGGCTATACAATTTGTATACTTACTACAATCATAACCCTTGCCTTTATATTTTTTATATATAAAGTTACTATGTAAACTATAATATATCACTAATCCTATAAATAATGGTGAGCATGTACTTTAATATAAGTGCATACTCACCATTTATTTAAGTTATTTTACTTTAAGAAAACCCCTATTATTTTTATTCCTTCAATATCTATTCTTCATATATAAATGTAACTCCCCTTTAAATTTATAACCTATTCTCCGCCCTTACCCAAGGCTGAAGAATCCCCACTTTCAATAACTTCTCCTGTAACTTTATCTTTAAAGTTAACTATAGTTTTTGCTGTATCAAAAGATTTTCCATTCATAGCTTGATACATATTTCCAGACATATAAAATCCTACTGCTACAAAAGGTTGAAGTCCACCATAGGATGCTTTATCAACCATAATATCAAATTGTGTCAAATCATCATTATATTTTATCTCTGCAAAAGAAGGATAATTTTCTTTGTCAGCTAAAGTCTCCTTAATACTGTCGTCTACTGCCTGTTTCATACTTGCTAATAACTCTTTGTGAGTTTTCTTATCCATAATGTAGGTTACAGAACCATCTTCATTTACTTTAACTTCATGTACACCTTTTGCTTTTGCTTCTGTCTCTATAGTAGTCTTATCACTTCCGTCAAAAAATGCTGCAGGAAGTGTTACTTCCACATCAAATAAATTTTTTTGTGAAGACATCTCTCCCCCGTTACTTTCCGTTTTCTTTTCTGCCTTATCTCCATGGTCTGAGTCCTTTACACCACAGCCTACCATTGTAATTGCCATTGTAGTTACAAGTAGTAATGCTAAAATTCTCTTCTTCATAGATTTTTACCCCCATATTTAGCTAATTATAGCCTTGTTTTTATGTTCTTTAACATAATTTTTATAAAAACTATGTGAAAACACTATAATTTTTATATTATATTTAAAATATTAACATAAATAATATTATATATCATTAATTTTACTCAAAAGGATAAATTCATTACATGAAAGTAAAAATAAATAATTAAAGCTCTGAGAATTTCATCTTCTCAGAGCTTTAATTATTTATTTTTTATTTTTCTTTATCCAAAATCCTACAGAACTAATAATTAATATAATACCTAATGTTATAAAGATTACATTAGTAAAGTTTTTTGTTGAGTCTTTCTTAGTAACTGTTTTATTTTTTTCAACTATAGCATTTTTGCTAGTATTAGTATCAACTGCCTCAGCTGTAGTATCCTCTTTCTTCTCTTCTGTTTTAGTTGTAGGCAAAATCTCTTTTTTATCACTGACAGCTGCAGTTACTTTATCCAAGTCTAAAGTCTCTTGCACCCTATTAGTACCACTACTTAAATTAGTATTACTATTGATATAAGAGTCAGTACCCTTACTTGCATTATCCCTATTATTTAAATCAACATTATTATCCTTAACTTCATTGGTATTATTACTTACACTAGTATTAGTATTATTACTTACGCTAGTATTAGCATTGTTACTTGAATTAGTATTGCTATTTTTATCAGTATTATTACTATTTGTACCAGTATTACCATTGGTATCTGTATTGCTATTATCCCTTGGTTCTTCATTTGAATCTCCTATAGATATTGGTGTATACCCTGCCCCTACAATACTATGTGCTACAAGATGCTTATCATCATAAACATTAATACCCTTCATATGTTCATTAACAATATATTTTTTTACTAACTTACCATTCTCTAACTTAGATATAACCCCATCGTCATTTGTCCATAAATTTCTATTGGAATCAAAAGTTACTCCAATAGTCTCATCTTCAAAGCTATACTCACCCTCTAACTCAAGTATATCATTATTTATTTTATATTTCCTAACATTAAATTTTCCTTGTTTATATCCACTTTCTGTTTTTATAAATTCTCTAGTGCCTACAAATAATGTATTATCTACTCCAGGGATTACAGATAGTATTAAATCATTAGTATCTATTGAATATTCTTTAATATTATTATCTTTTGATATCTTACAAATTTTATTATCTTTACCATATTTGAAGGATTTGCTAAACCACAAACTTTGATCTGGGCCCTTAACAAGTTGTCCATAAGTATCATAAGTTGTTTCACTGTCCTGTAACCTTAAGACTTCATGTGAAAATCCTTTATCATTGTATATTATATATTTGGTATTATAATCTATAATTCTTCCTGTTGAACCGTATATTGGTATATTGGTTTCTATTGCTTTAAACCAAAATACTCCATTTGAATCTATTGTGCAATTTGTTATGTATGCTTTTCCATCTCCATAAGTTGGAACATCCTTTACAAACTCCATTTTATATGTATTCAGGTCTACTTTATATATAGATTTCTTTTTATCTTGTGTCGAAACTACATAAGCATTCTCATTATATATTCCAATTAACCCTAGATATCTTATAAGATCAAAGTCATCAGATATTATATGTTTTTTCCCGTTTTCTTCAACAAAAAATTTTATATTGTAATCAAAAATAACCGCATTATTAACAATGGTCTTATCTTTATATTGATATGCAAATCCTACAGTCTCTTTTCTTACCTCCATGAATTCTTGTACCGATGAATTATCCTCTTCTACTGCCTTAACTTCCCTTGATAAATTCGTTGCATACATGAATTGAACTAAAAGCAAAACTAAAATAATCTTACTAAATGTTTTTATTTTTTTCATCCATTACTCCCCTTTTCATTAATAAAAATAGTCAAAAAATATCTATAGACATTATTTTTGAAACTGTGCTATACACCTCCAAACATATCCATAGATATACATAAAGCTATTTTACTAATCACTTATACATCTATATCATCAATGTCATCATCTACATAAAATTGCAGTGGTTTCAGCTTCCATAATCCAGATAAAATAGTTGCTGGAAAGCTTGCAATACCAACATTATAATAAGATACATATTCATTATAACGCACTTTAGAGTTCATTATAATATTTTGTGATTCTTCTAGCTGGTTTAATATCTTTGAAATATGATTATCAGACTTTAAATCTGGATAACTTTCTACAGTTACCTTTAAATCCTTCAAGGAAATTACTGACCCATTGTTATCATTCTCTTCACTATATCCTTCTTGTAGCTTTCCACTTCTTAAAGAAGTTACTGATTTTTGAATATCACTTTCATGTTGAAAAAACTTAAATACAATTTCTTCAGCTTTAGATAATAGTTTTCTTTCCCGTTCTTTATATACACTAATATTACTTTTCAAAGAAGCAGATGTTAACTCTAATTTTTTTAAATAATTAAACTCTGATACCAATTCAAAAATTATCATTGTTAATAATGAACATGCCCAAGCCAATTTTCCCTGAAAATCTGTTAATGGTTCTACTCCTTCTCCACTGGCAAAAATAAATAAAAAGACAAACCATCCGAGTACCAATCCTATAATAAAGGTTGAAAACTTCTTCAAGTATGTTCTTTCTTTAATTTTCTTCATCCTTAATAAATCCCCCTGTCTATATAAAATCATGTATTTTTTCATAATTGCTACATTTACAATTATCGTTTATAAACATGTTTTCTTAAGTCTTAAGGATTTTCAAGAATATGAACCATAAAAACAAAAAAATATCTATAGACATTATTTTTGAAACTGTGCTATACACCTTCAAACATATCCATAGATATAAGTTGCATTTATTAATGTAGTGAGTTTATTTAATAAAAACACATAACCTTAATTACCCTTTTTAATAATTTCCAAAATGATTTTTGTAACCACTATAGAACAAAATAGCATTAAAACAAGTGGAATAAGATCTATAAATATTCCGCCAACTAAAGCAGTTACAAGGGCTCCAATAAAACATATTATATTAACATAACTTAAAGCAGTAACTACTTTAATTGTGAATTCTTTTTTCATTTTCATACCTCAATTTGTATTGTAATTTATCATTTTCTAGTATATTCAGAAACATCTTTATTATATACACTTTCATCTATTGGAATATTTACTTCCAAACTAGTACATTCTAATTTGTGTTTTACATTTCCATTATCATCAAAGGATAGAAATTGAAGTATTATTCCAGTTTCCTTATCCATAAATAAAGAAAACTTACCCTGTGACATATTAGATAGTGCTGGATCAATTACTCCTTCTAGCTTATATACATCTCTTTCTAAAAAAGTTGACTCTGTATAATCCCAATCTTCATAAATAAATAAAGTATAGGGAAGTGAACTGGAAGAAATAATAAACTGGCTCAGCCCTAAATACCCATGGTCTGTTCTGCTTAGATCTGGTTTTAAATATAATCTAATTGGTCTTACTATTGTAGATTTTCTCTTATCTTGAATTTCCTCAAATTCTCTATAGCTTTTATCATTATCATCAAAAACTTTTCTTTTATCATCATGATAAATTAAAGTTATAGGCTCTTTTCCTTCCGACTCATCTACACTTACAGAAGCTTTTTTTTCTGTATCAACTGCAAAGGTGCATTTCATACGAGAGTTTCCCATGGAACTTTCTTCAATAAACTCTCCCTTACATGTCTTAAAATTGTCTACAGCATTTATCATTTTATACTGTATCTCTTCCTTATCAGGAGAATTGATACTTTTTAATATTTTTTCACCTCTAGGCTCTTTCTTTAACTCTTCTTCATCTTCTTGTGATAATTTTACTTCCTTGTTATCATTACTTGCTTTCTTTTCCTCTTCCCATGATATAACTTCTTCTTTCCATGGTGTAACTTCTTCTTCCTTATTAAAAATGCTAAGATTAACTCTATTTGATTTAATTTCATACACCACAAGAGATACCGCTATTATTGTTAATACTATTGCTAATATATAACCTTTAGATTTTTTATTCATATTTTCCCCCTAAACTTTTAGTGCCTTTCTATATCTAATGCCTTCATAAAATTTTTCCTTTATTTCATTAGGGTATAGCTTTTCTCGTAAATACATATACACATTATCTTTTCCTTTTTCATATACTTCCTTTTCAAGAGTATACACCTGTGTAACTAATAGTTTTTCTCCTGGTTGAACATTTCTTAAATCACCCTCAGATAGCTTTGCAGGACCTGCATAGGTACTATAATAATCCATTACTATTGCAGATTCTTGAAAAGTAATAGCATCCTTTACCTCAGAGGTGGTGTTCACAATTTCTGAATTCACTACAAGTTCTATATACTCTGTTCCAACTTGATTTGTTGCATCAGACTTTCTAGTTTCTGTTGAAAGTATCTTTATTTCAAGACCTTCACAATCTGCATGAGTCCCATTTTTGTAATATTCCATTGTATATTTTAAAGGAACATTCTGATTAACCTTATAATAGCGATATCCAAATATTAATAAAATAGTAATTAATAAAAATATTGCTATTTTACTTTTTTTCATTACTGCTCCTCCCTTAATATTTCATGATTAACAATAGAACCATTTTCTATATAAAAAATTTCATCTGATAAAACCTCTAATTCTTCTTTATCATGACTTGCTAATAAAATTAACTTATTATTATTTTTCATGTTTACAAGTAATTCTTTAATCAGAAATACAGCATCCGAATCTAATGCATTGGTAGGTTCATCCAATATTATTAGCTCTGGATTTTCCATTAGGGCCTGTGCTATTCCTAGTCGTTGTTTCATACCTAAAGAGTATTTTTTAAACTTCTTCTTATCCTCAGGATCTAATCCTACAGCTGATATAATTTCTTTAATTTCCTTAGCTCCTACTTTATTATTAATTTCAGAAATAAGCTTAAGATTTTCATAGCCGCTTAAGTTTGGTAAAAAACCAGGATATTCAATAACAACCCCCACACTTTCAGGAAATGAAATATTCTCTCCTAATACTTGTCCATCAATTTCTACTCTTCCCTCTGTGGGCTTTATTAACCCGCACAAAGCTCTAAATAACATAGTTTTTCCTGAACCATTTTTCCCTCTAAATCCGTATATTTTTCCTTTATTAAGGTTTAAATTTATATTATTAAGAATTCTTGCATTCTTTATTTCTTTAGATAGATTTTCTACCTTTAAATAATAATTTTCATTCATAAATACACCTCATTATTATATAAAATCTTTATGTTTTAATAATTTATATCCCAAAATCATCAATATAACACTTATCAATATTGTATAAATAATTGAAAATGTTATTGATAACCCAATTTCAATATTAAAATAATTATGTCTTAAAACCATAGAATGAATTCCTATAAGAAATTTATTTTTAGATACTATAGACATTGTTAAAATTACAGTTGTTATAAAAAATGAATATCTAGAATTTACTACTATTGATAGTGTACATTGCATAAATACCAACGCTATGGATGTTAATATATATGTTGTAATCATTGACATAAGAATAGTAAAATGGGGTACTTTAATAGCTAATTCATTATCTATTAAGCTACTATTTCCTATACTAAATCCTAAAGCTGCTCCCCCTAATAAATAGGTTAAACCCATTAGTACTAAATATACAAAAATCACATTTATAACAATCCAAGTACACTTTGATATCCAGTATAAAAAAATTTTTTTACTTCTAAGTAAAATATAGTTGGAATCTCTTTTAATATTTTCACTAATAAAATCTCCTAAAATGAATACTAAAAAAACATTTATAATTAACCAATTTATAGGAATATCTAGTGATATTTCATTAAACCGTAAATCTTTATATATAGTGAAAAATAAATCCATTAAATTTCCATTGTAATTATTTATAGTTCCTATATATCCTATATTCAAAATAAGCATGATAGCTAAAAATAATATGAGTTTTTTCTTATAAAAATTAAATCCATGAATCAAATCTAACTTTAATATATTTTTAAATGATTTTAAATTATCCATTATACTAATATCCTTTACTTATAAAATCTTTATTCTTATAAATCTCTCTACCTATTAAATAAAGAGCTATATGAAGGAAAATTAAATATATAATATTTATTAAAAAATAACTAGGATTAACCCAACTCTCTATGCTCAAAGAAAACTTCTCCATAAACAGTGCACCATTTAAAAATTCAACATCTATAAAGGGAATGATCAATACTGCTATACCTAATACTCCACTGTTATTTATAACACTTCTTAAAATTAAAATAAAAAACCCCAGTATAGAAAGTCCCATGAATTTTAATATAAAGGTTTTTAAAATCACCATATATATTGGTATAGAATTTAAAATTTCAAGTACATTTAAATTTCTATACTGTGGCGATGTGTATAACTGATCATTTTTAGGCCATAGATTTTCAAAACCACTTGCATACACCCCTCCAATACAATATCCTAAGCATATTATTATCATAGTTATGATGATTGAAAGAGCTATTACAAAAAATACATGACTATTAAATATATTCTTACGATTCTTCATTTTTATTATGAAGCTTTCCTTCTCACTACTTTTTATGTGAGAATTAATTCCAAAGAATAAAATAGGTGTATATAAATATATAAAGGCTGCAGCTCCTGCCATTCCGCCTTGTCCATTTAAGGTTGAAATAATACTTATTACTGCTTTATCTTCTACTGAATACATCATAAAATAAAAAGCTAATGAATAAATTAAAATAAATATTGTAGTTATAATAAAATATTTATTTTTATTCTTAATTTCTCTTTTTAAATTATTAAATAAGCTCATTTTTCATTCCTCCATTTATAAATATGGAAAAACAAGCTATGATTAGTATAAGTGGAATAGCTGTAAATATATGATTATACCCCGTAGTTCTAAATAAAAATATCATTGGAGAATATCTATAGTTTAATACCATAGTGATTATAACATCCATTGCTATATAAACTATAAAAGGAATAATTGTAATAACATATTTATTTCTAAAATATATACTACCAGCTAAGGCAATACTACTAAAGGTTCCTGCATATATAAATAACAAGAAAATTCTTAAAAATACATGTAATAATGGAAAGTTAAAGTATATATAGGGTAAAAAATCTCTTGGTTCTACAACTGATGAACTAAAAAATACTTTCGGCTCTATACTAGGAATAAAAGATGCATATAACATATAATTTATTATAAATGGAATACTTATAATTAATCCACTGACAACAAAATTTACCAAAAACCTATTAATTAAATACTTCTTCTTGTCATATCTTGTGATTATATTTTTTATAAAACCGCTTTTTACATCTTCTAAATAAGCATCTGCAAAAGCAACAGTAACAATTAATGGGAATAACATTTGAAGCATTCGTACATACTTTCCAATATTATATAACATTAAATTATTATAAGCTCCATTTGAAAAGTCTATAAAATCCTGTGAACTTAATCTTATATGATTATTACTAAAAACTTCAAAAGAAGCTATTGTTATTCCTACTAAAAGAGCTACATAAAAGGATGTTCTTTTAAATATTCTTTTTATCTCAATCTTTATCATAAACTTCTCCTATCAGAATTATGCTATACCAGTTTTAGCTGGTATAGCATAAACTTATTTTTTTAATTTCCTCCAACTGAATCTGGACTCCAAACTCCAGTAGTACTCCAAATTCCTGATGATACTGCTCCTCCATGACCTTCACCTGATATTTTATAAACATATAATAATGTGCGCACATTATTTTCACATAATTGTTTAGCCTAGATTTAATATAACGAATTACATGTTACTAACTTGTTACCATTGTATCTTATGTTAATTTTTACTTAAACCTTTAATGCATGAAAGGCTTAATTTTGTACCTAAAATTCGATATTATTCCATTTATTTCTATAGGTTTCGAAAAATTTCAAGATCTTATTTATTTATTCTTATATTTTTTAAGAGCTTTTATCTACTGAAGCCCCAACACTCTCTGGTACTTTCCAATCCACCCTAGATTTACATTTCTCACTTCACCATTTCTATTTTTACCTATGATAATTTCCATGATTTCCTTAGGAGCCTCCCCCTCTTCCTCTTTATTTTTATCTTTATTTTCAGTGTCATAATAACTTTCTCTATAAGGAAAGAGTACCATATCTGCATCTTGCTCTATGGAGCCAGATTCTCTTAGGTCTGATAGCATTGGCCTTGGATCATTTCTACTTTCTGCTGCCCTGGAGAGTTGAGCTAATGCTATGACGGTAATTTTTAAGGATTTTGCCATTGCCTTTAGCTCCCTTGATATCTTTGCAACTTCTTGTTCTCTAGATGAACTTACCCCTACAGATTCTATGAGCTGAAGATAATCTATTATTATCACATCTAAACCTTCCTTTTGTTTTAAAGTCTTTGCCTTTCCTCTTATGGTTGGAAGTGTAGTTGATGTGTCATCTATGAAAATTTTTCTCTTTGAAAGTTCTGAGGCTCCTATGATAAGCTTATTTAGGTGATCTTCTTCTAGGTTTCCACTCTGTATATTTTTTAGAGAAATCAAGCATCTAGCAGAAAGCATTCTTTGTACAAGTTGGTTCTTTGGCATTTCTAAGGAGAATAAGCCCACCTTTGCCTCTTTGGAAACATGTTGGGCAAGGTTTAAAGCAAAGGCTGTCTTTCCCATGGAGGGTCTTGCAGCTATAATAACTAATTCTCCAGCTTTTAAGCCTGAGGTCACTTCATCTAGGTCCTTATACCCCGTGGAAATACCTTCAAGGGCCCTTTTATCTAGGTATCTTTTTTCAATGTGACTTATGGTACTCTCCAGTGTATCCATAATGGGTTCCATATCTTCCATGGCTGCACTGCTATAGGCTTTATGAATATTATCCTCTAACTCTTCCACCACTTGGTCTACAAGGAACTCTCCATGACTCTCATCAATGGCTTTTCTGCAAGCTTTTATAACCCTTCTTCTGCTTGCTTTATCTATGATAATTTCACAGTAATTTCTTATATTACTTAGGTACACAGCAGAACTAGAAAGCTTAGAAAGGTATGTTATACCATTGCATTTTTCTAAAACCTCCCTAGATTTTAGTTCCTCGGAAAGGGTTATTAAATCTATATTAATCTCCCTAGCTCTAAGATTTAAAATCCCCCTATAAATCACCTTATGATTTTCATAATAAAAATCTTCTAAGTTTAAAATATCCTCCACTTCATAAATTTTATCCTTATCGTTAATTAGCACCCCAAGGACTACCTGTTCTGCTTCTAGACTATGTGGCATCACCGTATCCATGCTACATGTCCTCCTTCAAAACTATATTCTTTAACTTTTCCTTTAACTCAGATTTATTTCTTTCATCACTAAGGACCATATTTCCCCTCTTAAATTTCCCGTCACTTTCCTTTTCTGGTTTTCTTTCTTGATTTAGATAGGTCTCAAATTTATTGCCAAAGAGAGTAGTAGGAACTAAATATTGCTGAAACTTGGTGCCTGTCCATTTATATTTCATATTATCAATAACGGTTTTAAAGTCCTCTATGGTAAAGCCTTCACTAAGTCTTGCTTTAATAAGCCTAATAGTTATCTTTGTTGAGCTTCTAAAGTTTTTTCCTGTTTTCAAATTCAGATACTCTATTATTTCAAAGGCACTTTTCTCCAAAAGAAGATTTTTATTTATTTTAGTAGAGGAATCTTTAGTAGAGGGATTATTTGTTGTAGATTTAAATCCACACCCTTTAGATTCTTCATCCATACCCTTAGGTTCTTTACCCATAATACCCTTAGGTTCTTCACCAATACCTTTAGCTCCTTCACCCATACCTTTAGCTCCTTCACTAATACCCTTAGAGTTTTCCGCCTCTGCTCCTTCTCTAGTTGTAAGCTCCTTATAATTTTCACCTATGCCAAAAAAGGAGTATGTTCCCTTTTCCCTCACAACCAGATGAGTAAGCATTCCTGAATCCCTCAATTTAAAAAATCTAGATTGAACTGTACATTTCTTCATTCTAAAAATAGGAAACTCTCTTAAAACTGCATCATAACGAAGCCAATAATAAATATGTCCCTCTACCTCCCTTGTATTCATTCCATTACTTTCTTTAAAATCAATGAAATACCTAAGAATGCTTGCATCAATAATATCTAGTCCAAATTTTATTAATTTATCCTGCCTAAAACCCATAATTGTATGTTTCATAATCTTCTCTCTCCTATCCTTATTTAAATAAGTATCTCTATATACTAAATAAGCAATTTAGACGAAAAGTGGAAAATTATTTTATTAAAATAAAAAATAGACAACCCAGAAGTTAATCCTGAACTGTCTAAAATATCTATACAATATTATTTTTTTATTTGGCTCTGTTGAAGATTACAGTGATAGAATATACAAGCTATGTGGATATTGATGGACATCCCATAAAGATTCTAGTGAAATACACAGCCTTTAATTTTTAATAACGTGGCCGAAACCAAATTGTAAAAATCTGATTTTCATTAAATTATATTATTAAAATCTCACCTTAAATTACACCACATTTTACCTAGGAAACTAGATAGCTAAAAAACTATATACCTATAAAAATATATAAATATGGATATATAAAAATAGTTAAATAGTAATATATAAACCTAGTTAAATAGTAAAATAGTTAACTATTTGTTGTGTTCATGGGGGTTTCAAGGCTTTTTCTAATAAGCACTGTATGTTAATTACTAATTATAATACCTTCTTAAACTTTGCTAAAATAACTTACTGAGTTTTACTTTTATAATAACCCATATCTTTCAAAAGTAAGGTAATAAAATATATGGCAAGCAATAAATAAGCTAAATTAAAAGCAACTAATAGGTTTCTATTTTCAATAATTTTACTAATAGGTTGATGTAATATAGCTATAACTAAAATGAAAATATTCCTACTTAATTGAATTCCTTTGGATTTCTTTCTCCTTATATCCTTCATACTTAATTCTCCTCAACTCACTATTATCAATTATCTTATTCTTCCCTTTAAAATCAAAATTCAAACCTTCAATATTTTTTTAGCACAACCTCTTGGTTTGCATATGCCTTAAATTTATTATAATGCATTTAATGTTTTACATTCCATAAAAATACATGAAAGTATGATTTTATTGCATAAGATTACAATTTTATATATTGAAATTCCAGTTAATAATATCCAAAAGCTTTTTAAAACCCTTATCCCTAGTGAATTTTCTTAATAAAAGCATATATAGTTAGTGTTAAATAATTTATAAGGAGGTTTCTCATGAAAAAAGAAAATAAAATTAATGATCCCATAGATGAATTTAATTCTGAAGAAAATTTGGAAGAATTTAATGGCATCTGTGAGGACATCACTGGTATTCCCATATCATCCTTTAATTTTGAAAAAGATACTCCCTCTAGGGAGAATTTATCCACAGCTAACCTAACTTCTCTACCACCTTCTGTTGATAGTTTTACTGATAATCGCAAGGTTAAAACTGAAGCTCCTGGAATAACTCCACCCATAGATGGTGAATTCTTTGATACTCAGAGATGTTATAAAATAAGAAATTCCACTGCTAGAATGCTAAATGAAATTAAAGCTGTTCATCCCAATGTTAATGTTTATATGAATACCATTGTGGATGCAGCAATTAGAAATTACTATGACTTTATTTTCAATAGAGATGGAATTAATACTTTATAATTATTCATCATTTATACTTTCCACTTATTTTTCAAAGTGCATATATAATCATTGAAACCACTGATAAGGAGGTGAATTTAATGGCAGTAGATAAAGTTTTAAACACTACTTCTTTTCATATTGAAGTTGAAAACGGAACTGATAAGACTGGAGCTACAATTTATAAGAAAAAAACTTTTTCTGGAGTAAAACCTAGTGTTGATCCTCAAAATGTTTTTGATGTAGCTGAGGCTATTAAGGATGTTTTAAGTGCTTCTACTAGAGATAGTTACTTAAATGAAACTTCAAAATTAGTTAATGCTTAATAGTATTAACTGTGACTTATCCTAGAGAAAGGAGGAAATTAAACTATGGAATATTCATTATTAATGACTTTTATTAATGCCAGTGGAGATAAAGTTAATTTATCAATTTCAGGGGTTAAGCAAGATATCACTGAACCTCAGGTATCAACTCTTATGGATACCATAATTGCTAAGGATGTTTTTCTTAGTAAGGGAGGCTCACTAGCTTCTAAATACGGAGCACAGCTTACCCAAAGACAAACTACTAAGTTCAGTCTTGCCTAAAATAACGAAAATAACGGGGTCAGACCTGAGGAAATTTTTTCCTCGGGGTCTGACCCCATTACATTTTTTTCCTTGGGGTCTGACCCCATTACAAATATTTACACTTCTTCAATAAGTGATTTCATATTCTCTTTTATTGAAGATAATTCATTTTCTACAGTAGTTAGCTTTGCTCTAAGAGATTTTATTATGTCCTCTACATTATATACAACGTTGCATACACTTTTTAAAGAATCACTGATTTTTGATTGAACAATCCAGTCAGATATTAATCCATCAAAAAAGTAATCTGCAAAGGTTTCAAAAGAACCAATATTTATATCTATATCCATTGCTAAATCCACATCTGCTAATTCATTTTGAAATTTCATCAGTGCAATTTTTGTATTCTGTGCATACTCTTTAGCTTTATCAATTTCAGAGTGTTTGGCTGCTGTAGCTAAAAGACCTCCCCCTAGTATATCCCAGGTTCCCCATTCATCAGCACTTTCAAGAGAATCTACTACGAATTGAAGTTCATTTCTAGCAGCATCACCAGCAGCTATTGCTTCCTGTAACTCTTTCTTCTGAGCTTCAATAGAAGGAATCTTGTCCATAATTTCAAGTAACTTTTTAGAGTTCTCATTATTTAAACCTAATATAAACCCTTCTTTTTTCTTTAATACTGCTTCATATTCAGCCTCTGCATCAAGTAAATTGTTAAATGACACTTTATAGGATTCAAGATCCTTTTCTAACATAAGAACTGAGTGGCAACATTCATCATACTTTAACTTTGCTGCAAGGAACTCTTGTCTCTCTTTATCAAGCTGCTGTTCCTTACTTCCAAGTATAGAATAAAATATGTTAGCAATACTCAAAGATTCAAGCTTTTTAACATCCTTATCCTCATCTTTAAGAGCTTTTTCAAGTTCTATCTTTCTATTTACTTCTTTTTTAAGAGCTTCTTCCGTATGCCTAATCATACCCTCAAACTTCTCTTTTCTCCACACTTTTTCCTTAGCAGCTATAAGTTCTTCATTAATATACTCAAACATACTAAACTTCCTTTCTATTCTCAGGGAGGTTATATCCCAAATTTTGTCACGGGGTCTGACCCCCTGGATAATTTTGTAACAGGGTCTAACCCCCTGGATATTTTATACTTATTTCAAAGGATATACTAAATTCAAGTTTAATTTTTTCAATTCCTTATAATAATAATAATTATGCTCAGCACCAACTGTACATAAAATTCTTTTATCACTATTTTTCTCTATGACTTTTCTAATACGTTCTACCATTATTTGATTTCTAGCTATCCAATTTACATTATAAACTATAGGGTCTATTGTATTTAACCATTCTTGCTTTTGCATTATTAATGTATCTAATTCAAATGAATTAAGTGGCAATATGCTTTTCTTTCCAACTTCCCATATTTTTTCATATCTTTTATCTAACTTTTTAATAATGGCTTCTTTTTCAGTTTCACTATAGCTTTGTAGATAATCAAAATCAACCAAATCATCTTCAAACCAATCTACTGGTTTAAATTCAATTCCTTCACTCTTACAGTAAGGTATAATCAATCTTCTATATTCACTTGGTCCAAGATACCCTGAATATGTATTATCATCACAATATTGGGACCAATCCTCTGGTCGTACTTCCCCACATATAATATCAGGTTTAAATTCTACTATTGCTTCTTTTATCATTTCTAATGTGTATCCCTTTTCCTGTCTGAAATCATCATCTCCATGAATTGTACCTAAAATTCCTATAACTCCCATGCTTTTTCCCCCTACTTTGTACTATCCCAAATTTTGTCACGGGGTCTGACCCCCTGGATAATATTTTACTTTATACCATTATATCTCATTACATTCATAATATATACTCCCATAGCATAAACATTAAAAAGATAATTTTGCGGGGTGATTATTTTGAAAAAATCCAAGATAAAAAAGTTCTTTTCCTTTTTTAAGAAGATTAAGATTATGATTTTTATAATAGCTATAATTGTTGCTTGTTTATTTATAAATTCTTTAACTACTAAAAATAACTTGGAGAAAAAGAGTGATTTTGTATCTGAAAAACTTATATCCATATCCGAGCTGGCTACTTCCCGTTATGATTACTCTAATGTGATTTCTGTGAAGAATAGCTTAAGCTTTAAGGATATTACTATTCCTTTTACTGAAAAATCCTTTGTCATTAAATATAATGGCTATATTACTGCTGGATTAGACTTTAGCGCTGCTACTTTTTCTATAGATAAAAATATACTTACCATAACAATTCCACCTTGTTCTATCCTTACTCATAATGTAAATGAAGATGAGGTTTTTATATTTGATGAAAAGAACTCCATATTTAATAAATTAACTATGGATGATATGTTAAGCGAAATTGTAGCAGAAAAATCTAAGACTGAAGAAAGGGTAATCAAAGACGGCTTCCTTGATAAGGTTACTGTGGACACTATAGACCTTCTTAAAAATATTTTCTTGAATTGCGGTTTTGATGAAGTAAAAGTTAAGATTGCAGCATCTTAATTCATATAATATAAAAAATGCTATGTTTTTTCAACATAGCATTGTGACCTTATAAAATCATTGGTTTAGACTTAATATGTTCATTGAGATGGAACGCAATGAAATAATTCACCTTATAATACTAGTATTCCCTCCCTTTAGCCCTAACATAGAATGAAATTATTTTTGAATAAGGGAAACAAAACAAGAATAATATAGACATAAGAAATAATACTATGGAAACCATATATGGTAAAACTTCTATTGTCCTTGAAATATCGCTAATTAAAAGAATAAATACTTTTATAATGCTATAAGAAATAATAGCTATAGTAGGTAGATAAAATGCTGAATAAGTTAAAGCCATTTTCTTAGCATTAGAAACTTGTTCCTCCCTATTTGAATATATATTAGGTCTTTCGTCTGTATATTCTTTACTCCATAGACTCCATTTAACTGGTAATGTTCCAACAGTATAAGCAAGTTCCCATTGGTCCAGTTTAAATATTTCATAATATGCAGCTGTAGGGTTATTTTGAAAATCTAATATATATCTGATTTTTCTAGGAGCTCCCTTAGTAAAATAAAATTTCTTATTCCCTTTTTTAACTTTATAAAGATTAAATCCTTTTGCTTCCATATCTTCTAACCATTTTTCTAATTTATCTGGTTCTAAAAAACTAGGGCCTCTTTTCCCTATTAACCTCCTATGTTCTTGTAATGAATCTTCCTTCTCAGATACATATTCTCCATCAAATTTAACATAATCAGAGCCTAATTCCTCTTTTATCTGCAATTCATTCTTCCTTAATCTATATAGTGGATATATGAAAAGAGCTATAATACCTAGTGCTTTTACAACATTTAAAATATCTAACAAAGTAAAATAAGAAGTTTCTATATGTTGTATTTTCTCAGGAGATACTTCTTTTATGAAGGTGATATCTCCAATACCTAAAAAATAAAAAATTATCATTGGAATTAAAATTATTAGAAAAATGCCAATGTTTACAGCAAGATAAATTGGAATTAATGATAAAAGAATTTGAGCTATTTTAAATCTGCTTAGTAAAGGCTCTCGAGATGGCTGGGCTTTTATATCTTCTAGATTCTTTTCATTTGCTAAGAAAAACCATCTACCTTTACTACAAGCTTTGTACCATCCATTTTTTATTAAAGAAGGTTGTAACTCTGTAATCCCCCTTTTCTCAAATGAAATTCTATAGTTAATATTGCTTTTTTCTTCCTTTTCAAAGATAAATAGTTTTAGAAGAAGGTTAACATCTTTCAAAATATAACCCTCTAAAGCTTTTTTACTTAACCAGTTTTCTATATTTTTAACATTTAAGCTCCAAAATGGTTTAAAAATTCTCATGAAAAATCCCCCTCATATTTTATTGCATTATCATGTAATTCTTTAATCCTCTCTATCTCTGCTTTTATTAATCTCTTCCCCAGTTCTGTAATTTCATATATTGTTTTCCTATTTTCATCAGAGTAAATTGATATAATTTGACTTTTTTCCATTTTACCTAATGTTCCATAAACTGTACCAGAACCTAACTTTATTCTTCCATCAGTAATTTTATCTACATGTTGTATTATTCCATAACCATGTCTTGGTTCTGTAAGTGAAAGAAGAATATAGAAAGCTGTTTCTGTCATAGGCATGAATGCTTTTAAAATTTTATCCTCACTCATTAAAATACCTTCTTTCTAGTATTACTATATTTCTATATGTCACGGTGTGATATATCATATTAAAACTATATCACGCTGCGACATATAAGTAAATATATAATATAAAAATGCTATGTTTTTTCAACATAGCATTATGACCTTATAAAATTATTGGCTTAGTCTTAATATATTACTTAACTGTTTCCCAGGCTGATTCCCATAAAGTAATTAGTTCTTGTGAGAATTGAATCTTATTTAACTCTATGGCAGCTTTATTATAATAAGTTAGGAAATATTTTAGATTAACAATACATTGAAGGACTTTTTCTTTTCCGAAAACTTTATCTATTGTTCCTACCATTTCTTCTCCAATTAATTTATCTAGAGAAGGCTTTATTCCTTGCATGAATGTATATGTATGAACTTTGTTTCTTAAAGTATCAATATTCCCTCCTTCCTTAAATAACTGTCTCAAAAATAAATCTAGCTCTGCTATTCTATCAGCTACCTTTAATCTTTCTTCACTATGAATGGATGTGATTTTCTCATACTGCTCCTTACCCATTATTTTACTTCCAACAATTTTCATCACTTCATTGTCTACTTGATTATCAAAAAAATATACTGCACTACCCTCGTCTAATATGGAACCTACTAATATAATTACTAAACTAATAAAATTATTTCTGTTGATTAATTCCATTCTTTTTTTATCCTTACTTCTCCAATACCTAGAACCTATATGGTGAAATTCATGTGCCATACCATAAATTCCAAAGGAATAAAAATTATCTGGGTATAACATAGTTATGCATTGAGTATAATTATTCATGCCAATAATAGTTCCTCCATTAAATCCATCAACTATGAAATGTAAATTTAATTTTATATCAGTATCTTCAGGAAGATACAATGAAACAAGTTTCTCAATCTTAGAATAGTCAATTTTTTGAACATAATTCAAATTAATATCTAAAGAACTTGTATCCTGAAGTATTAACTTAAATCTCTTATAAATATTTTCAAGTCTACCATTATATTCACTTCCATTAATAATGCTATTCCAAACATATAAATATTCTTGCTTTGGTATTAAAGGCTCCAACGCATTTAGCCATATTTTATATGCTTCTGTTGTTTCTATAATAGTATTAATATCTTCAACTTTTACTAATTCTCTATTTGATAATGAGGTAAAAATATTAGTCATTTTTTTTGCCCCGTCATAAGTTACATTTATCTTCATTTCGCCACTCCTTTTACCTAGGTTTTAAAATACAATTGATTACGAACTTATAAATCAATTATATACCAATAAAGGTAAGTTTTAAAATAAAAAATATTAAATGGTAAATAATTTTTACTTTAGGTATGACCTCTTAGTGACTAAAAATATAGATAAATACCAAATTATTATATGTTTATTAACTTATATGATATATAATTAAGCAAATAGACAACCATATGAGATAGTGAATCAAAGTTTACAATTAATTGTTAGGGGGATCTTTATGAGGGCTATTGATTTATATAATCAATTGGAAAGAGATTTTATTACAAAAGATATGCGAGATGATTGGGCAAGATTCATGGGTGAATTAGGTGAATACCTTTCTCCAAATTTTAAAGAAAGAAGTATGGGCTTGGTTTGTGACTTCACAAATGAAATTAATTCAGTTTATTCTGCTGTGTTTCCCACTAAAGAAATTTTGCAGAGTATTATTGATGATGGAGCAACAAATGCAATGTTATTTCTACACCACCCTTCTATTTGGGATATTAGAAGATTAAAACCCTTCTATCAAATGGATAAAGAATTAATAAATAAGTTTAAAGAAAACAAAATATCAATATATAATTTACATGTACCATTAGATAATTTCAGTGAATATTCAACAAGTAAAACTTTAGCCGATATTTTGGATATAGAAATTGAAAAACCATTTAAGGAGTATTGCGGAACATTAAGTGGTGTAATTGGTAAAACAAAGTGCAAGAGCGTGGAAGAATTACATGATAGGTTTTCAAAAGCTTTAGGGCACAATACAAGCCTCTATTTATATGGAAACAATAATATAAAAGATGGGAGAGTGGCCATTGTAGCAGGTGGAGGTAATAATATAGCTACTGTTTCTGAAATGATTGAAAATAAGGTGGATGTTCTTATTACAGGTATTTCAGTGAATAACAAAAATTATTTAGAAGTTCATGAGCTTGAACAAAAAAATCATATTAATGTTTTGGGTGGAACGCATTATTCTACTGAAAAATTTGCATGTCAAAAGATGTGTACTTATTTTGAAAGGTTTGGACTTGTTTCTACTTTTATTGAAGGAGAACCAGTATACGAGGATATGTAAGTTTTCTATATTAGTTTAATGATTGTACAAAATATTTATGTATATTTCACACTTTCCTTAAATGTAAATTAAATAATATAAATATATTAAACACTTAAGAAATTTGTAATGAATTCCTTAAGTGTTTTAATCTATAATTAAATTAAGTAAGCTAGTTATAGATAAGTTTTAAAATATAAAAAAGTCTATAACTATTTCGCCTATGGTAAATAAGGCTTTGAGGAGGAACTTTTTTGAAGAAAAAAAGATTTAGTTTTAAAAAACTTTTATTTATTTTAATTATTATTGGTTGGGGTATGTTATTTATTTATTCTTTTAACAGTAAAAATCCTCATGAACAAGAAACCTTTCAAATTGAATATAAAGATTCCATAAATAAATATTGTAAAGAGTTTGATGTTGATAAATATTTGGTGTATGCAATGATAAAACAGGAAAGCAATTTTAATAACCAGGCTATTTCTTCAGCTAAAGCAAGAGGTTTAATGCAGCTAACAGAGGATACCTTTAACTGGCTAAAACCTCAGTTAGGAGAGAGTTCTACCACCTATGATGATTTGTTTGATGCAGATACTAATATTCGATATGGTGTGTTTTTTATTTCTATCCTTCAGAAAAATTTTTCTGAGCAAAATACTGTAGTTGCAGCCTATAATGCGGGAATGAATATTACCACTGAATGGTTACAGGATAGTAATTATTCAAGTGATGGAGCAACACTAAATAATATCCCTTATAAAGAAACTGCAAATTATGTTGATATAGTGGACTATAATTATAAAAAGTATTTAGAAATATATAAAGATAAGTAATCTATGGAATATGAAATATAAAATACTCATTGATATTTTGTATTATATGTTATAATTTACTTATATTATCTCTAGTATTATACTATGAGTAATAATTATTTATAAAATATTGTGGAGGAATTCTAAATGAACTTAAACATATTTAGATGCGGTATCAATGAAATTTCATATATTAAAGATGCCATTACTAATGTTAAAAGCGAAGAAGATCCATGTTGTTTTAACAAGGAAGCCATAGAAAAATTTTTATCCAATAACGATAATTGGTTTTATGTTGCAGCAATGGATGAAAAAGTGGTTTCATATGCAATTGCTTATGTTCAAAGTCGTCTGGATACCACCCAAAGTATGATTTGCTTATATGAAATAGGTACATTAAAGTCCTGTAGAAAAAATGGTATTGGCAAAAGATTAATTAATAAAATTGTTGAAGATGGAAAATTAAATAATTCAATGAAAATATGGATTCCAACAAATATAAACAACTCACCAGCATGTAAATTATATAGTAGTATTGGAGCAGAGGAACCAGAAATAAAGGATGACATTATTTATAATTTCAGATATTAATCATAATGCATAGATAACTAAATTAAAGTGTAGTAATTAAAATTAAGTGATTACTTGCAAAATACCACATTATCCAAAATAGAATAATGGGGTAGTTTTATTTTTACATAATTATTTATAATTATTTATTTCTAACTCTGCTTCCACAGGTAATTTTTCTTTTAAAATATTAATAACTTTATGGTAATCACTGGTTTTAAAATGAAAGGTTTGCTCCATAAAACCACCAAATAGTTTAACTTTTACATCCTTTGAATTAGTTAGTTGAACTTTCTCAATCTCATTCCACAATATAAGTTCTTTATATCTATACATTGATATAAAACCTTGGGAGCTAATTCCTCCCTTAATCCAGCTGCTTATAAACGTAACAATACATAACATTCCTATTACATAATGAATCCATGTATTAGCATAAAAATACATAATGCCTATGAGAATAATAATACCAAACAATACAACAACAATCTCTATAAGTCTTTTTCTTATTGGTATTATCAAGTCTTTTATATATCTTATCTGCTTTAGTATTATTAAAATTAAAAGCACTGAAATAATAATATCATTAATCTTCATTTATATCCTCCTGTTATAAAGCCTTTGATTTGGACTTCTTTTTTGCACTTAAAGATTCATTTATGTGTATCACTTGATGTCTCGTCATTGGCATTAATATAATTCCCGCTACATTCTTTCTACCCCAAAAATCAATAAGCCAATTTGATGCCTTCACATCCAATACTGCTCTCTCATCTACTATACGTTGCAATCTATGTTTATCAAAGTTTCTTTTCATATCCTGAGTGGAAAGATTCTCTACTATGTCTCTTGTCCTTCTTCCTACTTCAATTCTATAATTTTTTAACTCTTCCATATTTATATTTTTACTAAATTCCATAATATCATCTTCTGACATTTCATTACCAGTATCTGTGATATTGGAGTTGATTTTTTCTTGCCAATTTTCCCTATTAAATATCTGTTTATCGCCTGCAACTAATAAATTCATTGTTATATCCTCTATCCTAGTACAATGCCAAATGCCATAGGCGATAGTACGTCCCTTTTGATTTTGTGAAGTTCTAAATGTATTTTCATCTAACCCTTCCCATAATTCATCTTCAAAAGTTTTTTTATCTACTCCTGACATAATGGATAAATGGACCATTGAATGCAAACTTAAAGCCAAGCTTTTACTTTCTTGAATTTTATCTGGTTTCAATATTATCTTTCTTAATTCCTTAATATCATTGTTCCATGATTTTAAATCCACTTAATATACTCCCCTTTATTTGTTCCCTATGGTTTATAATTAATTATCAACTCAAAATTAATTTAGTGTTTTTCCTTTTTCATAGCTACATAATCTACTAGCTTCCCTAATAAAAACCCAATAAAAAGACCAGAATACATTCCAATTATGCCACGCCAAGGATAAGAAAACAAAGTTGTAGCTAAGTTAGATCCTATTGACATTCCAAAAAGAGCAAAAATACCTGGAGTGTATATCTTGTTACTTCTTTTATTTTTTATCAAGCACTTCACCTCTATAAATGTTATTGATTAGAAAAATTATTAACTCTAAAACTAATTATACACCAATAAAAGTAAATTTAAAATAATTTTACCATAGACAGCCTTAGTAATTATCTTGATGATTTACACTAGCATCTCTGCATTGACTTATAATCTAAATATTTTATATCCTCAAATTGCTAAAAAACACTGCATATTCATTTCTGAATGTGCAGTGTTTTAAATTGATTAAACTTTAAACTAAGATATCATAGCTAGTTATATAAATGCTAACGATTCTAAAAGTTATTTTTTAGTTATTGGCTCTAGCAAATTTAAATAAAAATCATTTCCTTCACCACTAGGTATGTGTTCCTCAAGACATGAACGGCTTTCATCAACAGCATATGCATTATTATCTTTCAATAATCGCATTAATGTTTGCCATGAATCGTATACTTCATTAGTGCTATTTAGTGATGCATATAGACCACCTGGCAACCTTTTTTCTTCAAAATATTCTGGAATTACAACCTGCTCTGGTACAGTAATAGAAGCTGCCCATCCATACTCTGTACAACCTGGACTATATTCGGTGGTATTAAAACCAAAAATTCTAGCAGTACCCATTAAATGTTCTGACTCTGCCCAATCCAAAACTTTTTTTAGTGCTTCATCCTCTGGAGAAGTGCTTATCACATTACATACTGCCACCCTCATATCAGGTAAACTAACAATTCGTAATGCTCCTGAAGTAATTGCGTTATTTGTCATAATAATATCCTCCCATTGCTCTATCATATTATTTGTAGAAATGATTTGAAGTGCCAATGTTTCTTCCATATTCACAAGGTATTCTGACTTATGGGATGGAAGCTCCATGGAGTTTATAATTGAAAGACATTTACTTAACAAGTTTTTTCGCTTAGTAATAACAATATTTTCTTCATTTAGCTTATTAATTTGATTTCTAATAATCTTTGAAGCAACTTTAGGGTCTGCACTGTCAATGATGACTTTTACAAATTTTAAAGGGATATCCAGTTCCCTAAGCAATATTACAAGACGTATTCTCTGTAGTGCTTCATTATTGTACATACGCCAGCCTGATTGTGGATCTCGGGTACTATAGAAAAGCCCCTTGTCTTCCCAGTGACGAAGTGTACGACTGGTTAATCCAAATTGTTCCGATACCTGGTGAATTGGTTCAAAATAGCTCAATTAACCACCTCCTTATTCAATCTATGAGGTCCTCATAAGAAAATAATATCATTTGACGCTACGTCAATTACAAGAGTATTTTAGAAGTTTTTCTAATAAGTTGCAATTATTTAATATTTTCTACTTTTTAATAATAGCAATCCAAACTTCTTGATGATTTTCTTGCATATAGCATTCAATTACAGGAAGATCAGCTAATTCATATCCTGAATTGGGAAGCCATTCACTATAAAATTGTTTATAAACCTTCTGAGTTGCATCTGGCAGTTCTCCATTAGCTTCAAAAATTGCCCATGTTGCAGCAGGGTAAGTAAACTCCTTCATTCCTTCAAGTACTGGAACATGTTTGCAGTTTTGTACATCAACATGATTTGTCACCGCTATGATGTATTCCATTTCTTCCGACTCTCCCCATTGTCCTCCTTGAGCAATTCCTAAAAAACCTGCAGGTCTATAGTCGGGAAAGTTGTCAAGGAACATTTTCATAGTTCCATCCTTCCATGAGTTTTCCCAAATCTGAGGAATTACTTCAAAGGCCTGGGCTGTTTTTACTTTATGTGATACTCCCATTACTCTAAATTCAGGCCACTGTTCAATTTGATAATTCATATGATTTTCTCCTTTTATTGAAATTTGAAAGGAGAGCTTAGGACAGGATTTCAGCTGTACAGTTTCATTTCTAACACTTGAAGGTAGTACTCCATGAAATTTTTTAAATGCCCTGGTAAATGAATCTTGAGATTCATATCCATACTTTAAAGAAATATCAATTATTCTTTCTGTACTATTTAATAAATCAAAGGCTGCCATTGTTAATCGTCTGTTTCTTATATATTCGGATAAAGGCTTGTCAGCTATATATGAGAACATCCTTTGAAAATTGTAGACAGAACATCCAGCAATTTTTGAAATAGTTTCATAGGATATTTCCCCATGAAGGTTTTCTTCTATATAATTTATAGACTCATTTAAATTTTTTATCCAATCCATTCTTCTCACTCCCAATTTAATAGTATCTTTATAAATATATTTACACTCGATATTTCATGCCCTATTTTGTAGCCTCATTATTATTAATTTACTTAGTTGTATTTCCCTTCTTCGAAGCTTCAATTATATTTTGAATTATTTTTTTAGATTCTAAAATTTCCTCATCTGTATCAACAACTTCTAATATGATTTTTCCATCATAGTCCTTTAAGTACCTTTCAAAAATTAACCTAAAGTCAAATTCACCTTGTCCAATAGGAAGATGTTCATGCTCTATATCAAAATGCTTATCTGCTATATGTATGCATTTAGGAAATTTCACTTTAAGTATTTCTTCCAAATGATTATAGTCATCTATATGAGCAATATCAAGGAGTAATTCAACATCTGGGTTTTTATCAAATACTACTTTTAAGTCACTTGGTGTATAGTTAATCTTGTCCATTACACTATTATTCTCAATATAAAGTTTTATATTGTTCTTTTTTAATAATTGGTTAGTTTTATAAATGTTGTCAGCAAGTAGATTTATAGTTTGAGAATTTATGATAAGACTTTTACATACGGGATGTATAATAACCTCTGTATGATTTAAATATTTTAATATCCTAATCAATTCATTATTATATTTATCATAATCATCAATATCATATACAGCATGAATTATTACTGGGAATTTTGAATTTAATACATATTCTTCTTTAGGAAATAATACCTTATCAAGTACTAATTCCCCTTTACTAAACCAAATTTGCATAAAATCAAATTTGTTTGATTTTGAAAAATCAATTTTATCTTTATAATTATTAAACCATCTTATACCTCTTCCATATTCCACCATAGTTATATACCCCCTTTTTTTAATTTTCCTCACATGGCTCTAAAACTAAATATAAATTAATTGTACACCAATAAAAGTAAATACAAAATAGATATCGTGATATAATATGTCTAATAAGTAAATAATTATAAGTTAACTATTGGAGGTAGAAAAATGGCAGATTTAAAATTATCAGAAATTATGGCCATGCAAAAGGAACTACAGGAAAAATATAAAGAAAAATGGACTCCTCTTTGTGCAGAGAATGGTCGTAACAGCTTGTTATGGATGATAGAAGAGATGGGAGAAGTAATAGCGATAATTAAAAAACGTGGAGAAAATGATATTATGAATGATGAAACAGTTAGAGCTGCTTTTGTCGAAGAAATGGTTGATGTTATGATGTTCTACAACGATGCATTGATGTGCTTTGGGATTACACCTGAGGAATTTTCAGAAGCCTTCATAAAAAAGCATTGTAAAAATATGAATAGAGATTTTGATCTTGAACATAAAAAATATCTGCTTTAATATTACCTGAATTATTCATAGTAAAATTAAATAGATTTAAAAGTATCAGATTTTTTCGGCTCAAAAATAAGTTTACAACCTTAAATTATTACGAACTAAAGTCCAGTTATTTCGAATCACTGGACTTTTAAATTAAATATATTACATACTTATAATATATTATCAACACTATTTTAAAACAGAGTCAAAAATAAAAGTAGAAAAAAATATACTTATTGCAAACAATGCAAATAGGGCAAACATATTTAAAATCAAAAATACTGTATCCAAAATAGTAGCTAATTTTTTTTCTTTTTCTAACATGCTACTCTTTTGTATCAAAGGAAATGCCACTAAGCTACCAACTATACAAAATATGTTAATTACTAAAAGAATTATAGCTGTTGGAACTTCAAAAAAAAATTTTGTAATAAATTCTATATAAATCACCTCCTGATATAGTTTACTATACAATATTTGATGAATAATTCAACGTTGGATTTCTTTTCTTATCTTTCTATTCTAAGGCTTAATATTAAAATTAAAAATTTACTTCTACAAGTCTTTTCTTATCTTCGTCTTCTTTTCTGGTTGAGGCATCTTGCCTTTCAATTACAAGTCGCCCTCTCTTAGTTTTTAATGATTGATCTGGAATTATAAATACAAGATCATAGGTATATTCTACTGATGGCTCAAACTCTGTTCTAAAATAATCTTTTCTCTCAAAACCATCTAATTTACTTGAAGAGACGCATTCACTATAATCACATTCAGTAGTAGTATTATTTTTATATACTACTAATCCCATACTATTTAAGTAGAGCTCCTTAACTTCTTTTGTATTATTCACAATAGTTAAATTAACTACTACATAAGAATTCTCTCCAGTTATGTTGCCACTTTCATCAAATGTATATCGTTCACTCCAATTTGTAGGTGCAGGAAAGTTTCCTTTTTCTTTTGATTCCATTGCTGAATTCACCTTATATGTATAAGGTCCAAAGGTAAACTCTTCTCCTACTTGAAAAATCCTTTTTTCACTTTCTTCTTTTGCTTCTTCTTTTTCGAGATTTCCTTCATCTTCTTCTGCTATTTCTTCATTATTCCAAACATTTTTTCCTGGAAGAGGCATACCTTTAACTATAAGTATATAGACACTGCAAATAAACATTCCTGCTATAATTATTATGCAAATTACTTTGCCCATTTTTCCTTTCACTTTTTACCTCCTTATATGAATATTCATTTAATGAAATTTTACTTCTACACATCTCATCTTATCTTCATCTTCTTCTCTAGTTGTGGGATCTTGCCTTCTTATACAAAGCTGACCTCCATTGCTTTTTAATGATTCATCTGGAATTATAAATATAAGATCATAGGTATATTGTACTGATGGCTGAAGCTCTGTTCTAAAATAATCTTTTCTCTCAAAGCCTTCTAGTTTACTTGAAGATAAACATTCACTATAATCACATTCATTAGTATTATTATTTTTATATACTGCTAATCCCATGCTGTTTAAGTAGAGTACCTTATCTTTTTTTGTATTATTAACAATAGTTATATTAACTACTACATAAGAATTATCTCCAGTTATGTTGCCATTTTCATCAAATGTATATGTTTCTGACCAATTTGTAGGTGCAGGAAAATTTCCTTTTTCTTTTGATTCCATTGCTGAATTAACCTTATATGTATAGGGTCCAAATGTAATCTCTTCTCCTATTTCATATAGCCTTAATTCACTTTCTTCTTTTCTTTCTTCTTCCTCACCGTTATCCCCATCTTCCTCTGCTATTTCTTCGTTATTCCAAACATTTTTTCCTGGAAGAGGCATACCTTTAACTATAAGTATATAGACACTGCAAATAAACATGGCTGCTATAATGATTTTGCAAATCACTTTTCCCCTCATCTTTTAATCCCCCAGCATACACTAAATCTCAAGTTTAACACACTTTTTTACTGGATATATATCTAATGTTAAACGAAATTGTACTTCTTCAATTCTTTTCCAACTACTTTTATCATATTGAAAATCAAACATTTCATAGGGTAAATCTAATGTGATTTCTTCATTTGGGGCTAAAATTAAGCTTGGACTTGCCTCTTCTTCATTAATTGCAATAAACATTTCATAATTTAAACCATTATGCCAATCAATAGATTCTGCTTCAAAAAAATCACATTCTATGCTTTGCTCTTTACTACTTGTATTCTTGAAGTTAACTGTTGCTACAATAGCTTTTCTTTCATCATTCTCAAAAACAGTAGATTCTTCTAGATTCATATTTTTTATTTCATTATCAGATATAAACTTAGCTTTTTCTACCTTTACTGTAATTCCTCTATATTCAAAGGTATCCCCTAGGTTATACGCTTCTACAGGTGCCTGAGGATACTTATTGTTTATGTAATTATATCTTAGTCCAATTACTATAACTAAAATAAAAATAATAGCCAGTGATATTACTTTACTTTTCTTCTTCATAACTATCACCTTCCTTTTGGCGTTTATTATATGGTTTTAACCTTCCATTTTCCATAAAGAAAATTTCATCAGATAAAAATTCTAGTTCCTCACTATCATGACATGAAATAATTATTAATGCTCCTGCATCACGATATTTTTGTAATGTTTTTCTTAAAGATATTACACTACTTTCATCAAGGGCATTAGTTGGTTCATCTAGAATAATTATCTCAGGCTCTTCCATTATTGCAGCTGCTATTCCTAGCTTTTGTTTCATACCTAATGAATACTTTTTAAACTTCTTTTTTTCCTTTGGATCAAGTCCAATCATAGTTAATACTTCATTAATTTTATTATCATCTATCTTACCTTGTATTTCTGATAATATTTTAAGATTTTTAAATCCGGAATAATTAGAAATAAAACCTGGACTTTCAATTAAGGCTCCCAAGCTGTTTGGAAAAGAAATATCCTTTCCAAGAACTTGTCCATCAATTATAACTTCACCTTCTGTAGGTAAAATAAGACCGCAAATAGCTCTCATTAACATAGTTTTCCCTGAACCATTTTTCCCTTTTAATCCATATATTTTTCCACGGGTCATTTTTATATTTATATTATCAAGAATTAAATTTCCTGAAATTATTTTTGTTAAGTTTCTTACTTCTATCTCCATATTCATGCTCCTTATTTTTTCATTTAAATGATTACTTTTCTAAAATATCATACCTTTTAATTTTATTTGCTCCTATAAATATGGTTGCTATTGATAATACTACACATACAACTATTCCATATACTATACTTATTCCACTGTCTCCAATGTTTAAATTACTACGTAATATCATTAAATAATTGCCTATAAAAAATGAATTACAATAAAAAGGTGTTAGAGTTAAAACAGTAATGATAAACATGTTACTTATAATTGAATTAGTAAAGAGTGAAATTAATAATTGTATTAATGAAAAAGTAATGGATGTAATAACTGGAAGTATTATTCCGACTATGAGTATTCCTTTAAAATTAAACTTCGAAATGTCTAGATTTGATAGTATCAGATTTAGATCCTTTGATGGTTCCAGTGATAATCCTCCATGGAAAAGTGAAAAAACTGTTATGACAATGATAGAAATCGCATAATAGATTAGAACATTATATGTGACCCATAAACACTTAGAAAGCCACCATGAAACTCTGCTTTTAGTTCTAATTAACACCTGAATTCCTGATTCACTTAAATCCTTCAATGGAAAATATCCAATGATAATACTTAAATATATATTTACTAAAAACCATTGAGGCAGCTTATCTTGTAATTCAACTGCATTTCCATCAAAAACATTCATTCCTCTAAACATAAATAATATAAAATCTGAAAAAGAGATTTCTTTACTAATCTTATTAAATTGTATAATTTTTTCAGCTCTTATTTGAAATACAAAACATAAAAATACAAATATACATAGGGCTATAGCATATCTTTTCCAGCCCTCTATAGTACCTTTATAAAAATCATGTTTAATCTGTAAAAAGAAACTTCCTTTTTTCTTTTCATCCCCAAATTTTATATTATTCATAATAAAATTCCTTTCTTTTTCCCAGAATAATTCCTAATATTATTGCTATTAATATAAGAACTATACCATATGAACACCCAACAATTAATTTATAGATGCTATTAATTGCTGTGTAATCAATATTTATCACTTTACATACAATTGGCACTGAAATTTCTAAAAATCCCAAGGTTACAACAAACAGCCAGCTTATAATCTTCTTATTTGTTATCCAATATATTAATAATGAAATAGTTAATATTAGAACAATTCTGATAAAGGAACATAATAAAAACATTGTAATTACATAGTTTAAACTTATAGAGCTACATACAGTTTTATTTATTTTAAAATAAATACTATTCACATTATTCCAGTTTATAAAGTATGTAGTCATTAATCCCCCAAAGAAATAAGTACAAAGGGAAATCCATATTGAAGAAAATATAGATAATAAGTTTATTTTATATACCTGCTTTATCCATAATAAAGTCCTACTTTTTTGTTTTATAATACTATTTATCCTTAGGTCATCTTTAATAATGTTAAAAAGCATAAAATTTGCTAAAATCATAATTTCAATTCCAAAAAACCAATATGCTGATACGTATATAAATGCATCTGCCACACTTTGAATATTATGAGTAAATACTCCACTTCTAATATGAAATAAAATTATCATAGCTAAAATAATCATATATCCTATGATTATTAGATAGTTGCATTTTATATTTCTTAAAAACTCTTTTGTCCAATTTTTTAAATTAGTATATATCATCTTTCACTCCCTTGAAGAAAAACATACCAAATGTAATGATTGATAATCCAATAATTTCTCCTAAAACTACATATCCATTACATACTTCAAATCCTGGCTGCAAAAAATAGAAGGGAATATATTTAGCTAAATTAAAAGAACCTAGTACTGTGTAAACAAATATATATACTATAAATGGTGTAATTAACGCCATGAACCTATATTCAATGAAGAAACTCACTGATAACCCAATAGTAGCTATCAATCCACTAAAAATAAAATCTATCATTAAAAATCCAATTAAATATATATAAGGATGTGTAAAAAATAATTTACTCCATAAATGTGTTGGTCCTATTGCAAAACTTTGAGTTACTTCTGGTACAAATGAGGGTAAAAACATAGCTGCAATAATCAAATTAATAAGTAGTGGTATAGTTATAGCTAGTCCACCTGAAATGAAGGTAGCTATATACTTTGCTAAAAAATAATCCTTCTTTTTCGTTCTAATAAGAACATTTTTTATATATCCACTTTTTCTGTCAGTAAAAAAGGTATCTGCAAATGGTATTGCCGCTAACAATGGCAATAAGGCAAAAAATATATAGCTCTGTGGAAGTATATTAATATTACCAATCCATGCCTGAAATACGGTGGTTGGGGATGCCATTGGATAATTATCCACCACAACCCTTTCATTAAAATTAGCTATTGAAATAACATATGTAAAAATTTGTGATACTGTAATTACTAGCCCTAAAAAAAGTACAAGAGCCATAGTTTTACTTTTAATCGCTCTACTCAATTCAATCTTTATAAGTTTATTTTTCAAAATCTCACCTTCAATTCTAATAAATCACTTTAGTATATTTTTTACTATATTATCATATTTTTCATTAAATAATAAGTTTAATGTATTTATAGCGTTAACTTCTGTCAATTTATACATATTTATTTGTTTGCTTACAGAAATCAAATATTAAAATGGTTACCTTGAAAGTATATCAAAATAAACTTTTAATTGAATAAAAGATGCTTGAAAAGTCTAAATCTTAACTTAAGTTTCTTATTTTAAAATTATTTATACCTTTATAAGTAAATTAATAAGACTTTTATAAAAAAAATAATATAAACACTAAGGAACTCCATAGAATAACTTCTATGGAGTTCCTTAACTATTTTAAATTTAAATACAGATTGTTATCTAATATTTCATAGTCACATTTATCTGGAAAATTTTCCTTAATCTTTTCAAGTTTATACCTATTTCTTTTAACAATAAATCCACTTATTACCGCAGTATTATCATCTTTCCATGAAATGTTCATTCTTATAACGCGATCATCATTAAACTCGCCCTCTATTTTAGGTGCCTTAATTGTTTTTTTAAAGAAAGAGCCTACTTTTTTATAAAATCTTACATTAGCACTTGGGTACCATGAAGTTTGAATATTTACTATTAATATATTTTCATTATTTGGTGAGGTATATTCTTCTGAAGTACGAAATCTATCATCTAAACCATTACCAATATATAATGTAAATACATAAATGAACAAAAATATAATTGTTATCACCATGTAAGAAAATTTTTTCATCATAAATACTAAAACTATTGCTAAAATAGAATAGATAGCAATGTATGTATAAATGATTTTGTCATCATTCAATAATGTAATTCCAAATTGTAAATCAAGAAACAATTTTATTCCTGGTATCAAAATTAATAAAGCAATTATAAAATATTTTATTATTTTAAGCCTTTCTTTCATGAAATATCCTCCCGGAATAAGTAAAAAATATATATATCTGTGAAAGTATATTAATATTACCAATCAACGTCTGAAATACGGTGATTGGGAACGCCATTGGATAATTATCCACCACAACCCTTTCATTAAAATTGACTATTGGGATAACATATGTAAATATTTGTGACACTGTAATTAATAGTCCTAAAAAAGTACAAGAGCCATAGTTTTACTTTTAATTGCTCTAGTCAATTCAATCTTTATAAGTTTATTCTTCAAAATCTCACCTTCAATTCTAATAAATCGTTTTAGTATATTTTTACTATATCATTATATTTTTCATTTAATAACAAATTTAATATATTTATAGCATTAACTTATGTAAATTTATACATATTTATTTATTTGATTACAGAAATCAAATGCTAAAATGGTTACCTTGAAAGTATATCAAAATAAACTTTTAATTGAATGAAAGATGCTTGAAAAGTATAAATTATAGCTTAAGTTTCTTATTTTAAATTATTTATACTTTTATAAGTAAACTTAAATGAAAATTCCGTGTAGGATATTTATAACTTTTATAAATATCCTATTATTTTTTTCCTCTAAAAAAAAATGCACATACGTACTTTGAGGAGTTTACAATTAGCAAATTTAATCCTCTTTAATAATTATAGACAAAACTTCTAAGGAGGAATATGTGATGGAGTCAATATGCAATTTAATAAAAAGAGCTAAAAACTTTGATAAGGAAAGTATGGAATTATTAATAACTAGATTTGATCCTATAATAACTAGTTTATCAAGAAAACTTCAAAACGAAGATGCTAAAAGTGAGCTAACTATATTCTTTATAAGGATGATATACGAAATTAAGCTAACAAATCTAAAAAGTTCATCAGATGGAGCTTTAGTAAATTATATTAAACAAGGATTATATAGAAAATATTATAAACTAAATAAAGTATCCCCTATTGTTAGTGTTGAGTTTAGTGATATTTTTACTGTTGATAATAATGATTATGTACAAATTGAATATGAAATATTTCTAGATGAACTAGTAATGAAAAAAGTACTTAACGAAAAACAAGCGTATGTTTTATTAAAAAAATACTACTATCACTGTACTGATGAGGAGATATCAGTAGAACTTTGTATAAGTAGACAAGCTGTAAATAAGATTCATAGAAAAGCTATTGATAGCTTAAAGAAATATCTAAATTAAATGAAGGTAGGTAAAATAAAATATGGAGAGTGAAATTCTGAAAGCTGCACTATCCCAAGGTATTTGGGCAGTGCTCAGTATATTTTTATTATTTTATATATTAAAAGCTCAAGAGACACGAGATATGAAGCAGGAAGAAAGAGAAAGGAATTATCAAGGTATAATAACAAAACTTACAGATAAATTTGACATAGTAGATGAAGTAAAAAAAGATGTTGAAGATATAAAACAATATGTAATGAAAAATAAATAAAAAAATTTTATTTCAAGTTTACAAATCTAAAATAAATTACTCTTTTATAAGTGTAATTACTTAATCGATTAAGTATTAAAATAAAAATATTAAAAAGAAAGAAGGAATTTTATTATGGGATTATATTTTGGTGCAGGAGACGGAAGATGTCCATCTTCTTCAAAAACAGTTTATGCTTATTATACAAGAAAACAACTAGTTCAGATGCAACAGCTAATGGCAGCACAAGATGCAGCTAAAGCTTGGGCAATTTCTAAAGCGGCAGAAAAATTAGCACCAGTAGTGGCATCAGCAATAAAACAAGCAGGATTAACCATTGGTGTAAATATTGCAACTGATTCTATTATAAGTTTTTTTACCAGTAACTCAAAAACATTAGCTAACATTTTAATGGCAAACTCAGGTAGCGGTTTTACCCTTAAACTATCTTTAGGATGTATTAATAAAGGCTTGAATGGTCATTACTGGGCTATTAGATCTTTATCAAAAGTATAATCGTTATTACTATTTCATACCAAATGTACAACTAATGAAACAGAGATAGTCTATACCTTAAATAGGTTAGTCTATCTCTGTTATTAGTTTAGTATCTATTTTAAAAGTTCATTTAAAATACTTAAATCTATTTTACTACCTGCAGTTATATATTCTCTGGTTCCAACTCCATTTTCATTTATAGCTACATAATCATCACTTATACCAATCCATCCTAACTCTTCCCCTTCATAATTAAACTTAATAATATATATATCCTTTTTATTAGCATTTTTTAAATTTAAAAAATTATGAGTAGTCTTATATTTCTTGAATATTTCTATTAGCTCTGGTAATTTGTCACTTGAAACTGAGATTTCAGTTCCATCATTAAGTGCACCTTGCTTAGAAATAACATTTATTTCTATATTTTCTGTAGATTCTAATTTAGAAAAGTTTATTCTTGAATAAATACTTCTTGGATAATAAATGTATATACAACCGAAAATTAAAATCACAATTACAAGCAACTTAATTGTATTTTTACTACTTAATCTCATATCTATATCCCCCTCACAATATTTCATCATAAAATAATTATATTTAATATAGTTATTATTTAAATTATACCATACATACTTTAATAATAACTTTACTTTCAATACCTAAAATAGACATTTCATGCAAACAAATAATATATTTGAACTCAATATATCCCATTTCCTTAATATATACTTTTAAAAAGCTGCAAGGGGTTGTTATAGCTTTTCTTGTAGCTTTTTTGACATTTCAAGTAAAATTCAATTTAAATGTTTTCAATAAATGTAATATATAGTCATAGATTGTAATAATTTATGTCTATATAGGTTGCATTTAATCTATTTTAACTTCTCCTTACTTTATATCAATATCTTTAAGGAGGATTTATGCAATGGAATCAATAGTAAGTTTAATAGAAAGAGCTAAAAGTTATGATAAGTTTAGTATGGAATTATTAATACTTAAATTTGACCCGATATTAAACAGTTTATCTTATAAATTGGGATATGACTGTGCTAAAACTGATTTAACCATATTCTTTATAAAATTGATCTATTCAATTAAATTAGAAAGTATTAATACCTTATCTGAAGGCTCAGTGGTAAATTATATAAAAACTTCATTTTATAGAGAATATTATCGACTTGGTAAATCTCAAATTATATGTGAATATTATGAAAAAAATGATTTATATGTACCAATTAGTGATTATCACAAACTTGAAGATAAAATATTTTTAGATGAGCTTGTCCTAAAAAAAATTATAAACGAAAAACAAAGATATGTTTTAATCAAGAAGTACTACTATGATTTCACTGATAAAGAAATAGCTATTGAATTAGCTATTAGTAGACAGGCTATAAGTAAAATTCATAAAAAAGCTATTGAAAATTTAAAAAAATATCTAAATTAAAGACAAGTATAAAAAAATATAAAACATTGTGTAGTAAAAAAACAAAAAAAGTTTTTTATTAGGTTTACAATTTTTTTTTTTAACTCTCCTTTATATGTGTAATTACTTAATCGATTAAGTTTTAAAATAAACAATTTAAATTTTAGGAGGAATGTTATTATGCCAAGAAACGGAGATACAAAAATTGTTGAAACAATAATATATAGAGCTGAGGCAAATAGAATATTAAGTAGTAAATCAGGAGCCGAAGCTGAAAGAATTAAAAAGTTGCTAATGTATTCTTATGGAAATAAATTCAAATCAATAACTACTTATAAATATCGTAATGCCGGAAAAAATAGTGGCTGGTATATTTATAATGTTACAGTAACTAATATATAGAAAGAAGGAATTTTATTATGGCAAGTTATTATATAGTTAAATATGGAGACGGTGGTTGTCGTACTGCAAATAAAACCACTACAGTAACACTTAACAGAACAGAGTTAGATAGTTTAAGGACTCTCTGTGCTGGAAATAGAGATAAAGCACTTAAAAATCTTAATAGACTATCTATAATTATAGCCGGAGCAGGATTAGGTTTTTGGGCTGGTATGGGAGTTTCAGTTGCAATGAATGAATTTTCTAGTGCAATATCAAAATGCTTATCTCAAAGTCCAGAAAAAATTAATAAACTACTCTTATCAAAAAATAGTTATTATAAGGTTAAATTAAATCTAAGATGTGTTAATAAAGGTAGAAATGGACATTATCTTTCTCTAAATACATTAGATCCTATTAATTAATTCAATTTATATTATATGCAAAAAAACAAAGTAATAAATTCAATATTAAGATATTGAATTTATTACTTTAAACTACTTTTGCTTATCACAATTATCTACAGATGAAAATTTTATAGTAATAAGAATTGCTAAAATTACAGCTATAATAATGCACATTATTCTAAAATTAGTATCTTTCCAATAGAAAGGAATAAATGTAGCTATTAAAAGAGGTACAATAGCAAGTAATTTACTTTCTACTGATAGCTTTAAAATATTTTTACAATTATTACATTTATGAGATTTAAACAATAATAAAATTTTTTGCTTATTACTTATTTTAACATTACAGTTAGGACAATTCATTTAATCAACTCCTATATTATGTATTATATTATATATTATATAACATAAGAGTAAAAATTTGAATAACCTAATTACAAGGAGGTAACTAATGAATGATAAATGTATATATAGATGATAGTTGTTTCTATTGTAAGGCTTTAATAAACTATTTAACTATAAATAATATTAATTTTACTACTGTAAATATAAATGATGCACCCCCTTATATAAAAAGCATTGGATTAATACCTATAATAAATATAAACTCCAATATAATAGAAGGATTTGATATTGATAAGATAGACTCAAATTTAAATATTATTGGTTGTAAACATGATTCAGTTTATTTAGATAATGCAGCTACTACTAAATTGAGCGACGAGGTTTTTAAAGAAATGCGTCCTTATATAAGAGAAAATTTCGCAAATCCTTCATCCATTTATTCAATAGGATTAAAAAATAGGGATGTTATTAATAAAACTAGAGATAAAATAGCTACAATATTAAACTGTGACAAAGAGGAGATTTTCTTCACATCAGGTGGAAGTGAAGCTAATAATATGGCCATTAAAGGAATTTCTTTTGCTAATAAACATAAAGGAAACCATATAATAACATCTATGATTGAACATTCATCAGTTATAAGTACTTGTAAATACCTCGAAACTAAAGGTTTTAGAGTTACGTATTTACCTGTAAATAAATATGGTTTAATTTCTATAGCCCAGTTAGAAGCAAGTATAACTGATAAAACTATATTAATCTCAATAATGCATGCAAATAATGAAATTGGAACAATTCAAGATATCATACAAATAGGAAATATAGCGAAAAAACATAACGTATATTTTCATACAGATGCAGTTCAAACAGCTGGTAAGATAGCCATTAATTTGTCTAAAGTTAATGCTAATCTCTTGTCATTGTCAGCCCATAAATTTTATGGGCCTAAAGGCATAGGAGTACTATATATAAAAAATAATACTAAAATAGATCCCTTAATTCATGGTGGAAGTCAAGAATATAGTATGAGAGCTGGAACGGAGAATGTATCTAATATTGTTGGACTTGGAAAGGCTTTAGAGTTAAGCGTAAAGCGCATTGATACAAATCAACAATATATAAAATCCCTTCAAATTCAATTGATTTCACAAATACTAAAAAATATCCCTGAAGCAAAGCTAAACGGCCATAAATCTAATCGATTATGTGATAATGTTAGTATAACTCTAAATAACTTAAGTTATTTGGATAGTTATATGCTGAGATTTTTACTAGATACTAATAGAATATATATATCTTCTGGTTCAGCATGTAATGAACTTAATGGTACATCATCCCATGTATTAAAGGCTATAGGTTTAGATGACAGTCAATGCAATAAAACACTAAGGTTCACACTAGGTTTCGATAATACAAGAGAAGATATAGATTATACAGTTAATACCCTTATAATCATAATAAATAAATTAGCCAAATATTATAATAGGGAGAAAATCAAATGATAAATTAACTTATCAAATTGTCAACTAAATAAAGTCAAATGCTATCTAGAAGAAAACTACAAAGCATCAAAACAAAGAGCAGCATTAATAACTAACTTAAAAAATTAATTGTTAATGCTGCTCTTTTTCTATCTATCCTGCTACCCCTTCAACAGATTCCAAAGGTGGTGCTATCTAAACTGCAACTAGGTTCACGTGGAAGTCTTCCATTTTAAGCAAACTTTTCACTCATTCCATTTTTCCTATTATCAATTATTCCCCTTTAGAACTCTTCTGCTCCCAAAGCTTATTATGAAAAGAATCACTGCAAGTACCATAAAAGCTACCCTTAATGAAGTTACTTGTCCTATGACCCCTAATAATGGAAATATCATAATCATAAATATACTGAAGCATATACTTTGAACAGATATTAGGGTTGCTCTTTGAGCTGATGGGATAAGCTTATTTATATAATCAGAGCTAACAGGATATAGGATATTTATACTTACAGAAAACATAATAAATCCTATGATAGCAATTAAATTCTTACTGCTAATAAGAACTATAAGCCACACTCCTCCTAACATTGGAACTATATAAAGCATAGCTTTTTTAAATTTTCTTTCTACTTTATAGGCGAACTTTGCTCCTATGGCACAGCCTATACTTGATATTACATAGATTATTGCTATGAAACTTCTAGAGTATCCCATTTCACTAAAATACTGTTGAGTATAAAAATGAGTAGTTGTGCCGGTCATAAATATTAATTCAAAAAACATCATTATTAGTATAATTTTTTTATTAGATTTCATCACTTCATAACAGCTTTTAAAATGACCTACTATAGTCACTCTTTCCTTTGCTTCTTCATGAAATTCTGGTTCTTTAAATCCAAAGGAAATTCCTAGTGCACATATACTTACAATGGATGCTAATCCATAGCTATATGTAAAGGAGTAATCTGATAATATTCCTCCAACTAATACAGCTATTCCTTGAGCTACTTCAATTATAAAATTTAAATTTCCATTTATCTTTAGGTATTTTTCCTCTTCTCCTGTAACCTTTAAGGAGTCATAAACCAAGGCTTCTTCTGAGCCTGAATTTAAATTGTAAGATATGGCGGATATTACAAAGGCAATGGCAAACCCTAAAAAACTATTGCAAAACAGCATTAAGATTGCTCCAATTGCGGACATTATCCTTCCAAGTATTATAGTATTCTTTCTTCCAACAATATCAGCAATGGCTCCTGTTGGAACTTCACATATTAAACTGGTTATATGGTGAACTGATTCTAAAAGTCCTATTTCTATAAGAGACATGCCTTTATGAGCTAAATATAATACCCAAATGGCAGAGCTTATATCTATGGAAGATAAAAACTTATACATATAATCAATTTTTATATTTTTCTTTATCCTATCTAAGTAATCTGCGCTCTTTCCTTTATTAATTTTATTTATATCTAAACTTTCTTTTACGTTATTCATTGTAACTCCCCCTAATGATTTCTGTTAGTAAAGCTTCATAGAAGCTAAGAACTCTGTTTATTAGCATAATAAAAGACTCTATTATAAAGAATTTAATCTTATAATAAAGTCTTGGAGTTACTTTTGAAGTTGAAGGACTATTATTCCTGCAAAATCATCTTAAAAAAAGATATAGTAACCCCTTAGTTTTCAATATTGCAGTTTTAGTCATAGAACTGCTGCTCATTGGGGTATATCCTTTTTTTATATTAAGATATCTCACAGTTGTTTCCTCCATTTTTTCTTATATAATTTATTATATCATATGGGTAATATTTTAGTATACATTATTATCCTATTTTTTATATAATTTAAATATTTACATAGATACTTCTTTCTCTTCTTTATAATTATCAATTCCATAGTTTCCCCAACAAGGAGTTTCAATTCCTATGTCTAGAGAGTTAAACTTTGCACCTTTCGTGCTATTATAATTATCTAAAGCTTTAAATACAATTTTACATCCTAATAATAATATAGGTACATTGGCATATACAACTAGTATGTTTACTAAGTCAGATATATACCATAGGTTCCCTAGTTCTAGTCCTGATAAAACTGTTAAACAACCAAAAGGTACAAATATAAAGGCACCTAAACTTCTTATTGTGTTAATACATTTCTTACTTTTTGATATAAAGTTTCCTGATATCTCTGCAAATAGAATCATTCCAAGTAAGGTTGTAAATGCAAATAATCCATAGCATAAAGATATTATTATAATAGCAATTGAGTCAAAGGCTGTACCTGGAATTAAGTATTGTACAGAGGTTAAATAAACTGTTAGCTTAGAACCTTTTATACTCTCCCAAGCCACTCCTGATTCAGCTGCCCAAAGGCTTGCCATAACTACAACTATTCCTGTCATTGTGGCAATTACCATAGTATCTAAAAATACTCCTAGAGCTTGTACTAATCCTTGTTCTACTGGATGGTCAGTGTCTGCAGTAGCTGCTGCCATAGTTATAGTACCTTGTCCAGCTTCATTTGACATAAGACCTCTTTTTATTCCTTGAGCAAGTGCAACACCAAAGGCCCCACCAAAGATGGCTTGTGGTTTAAAGGCACCTGCAAATACTGCTGTAAAAAATACAGGTACTTTATCTAAGTTAAATATAATTATTACTAATGTTATTCCTACATAAATTAAAGCCATTACAGGCACTAACTTATCTGTAACCTTGGTAACACCATTTATTCCTTTAAATACAGTAACTACAACTGAAGCTATTAATAATATAGTAATTGCATAGTATAGTAATGATTGTCTTTCATAAACTGTTCCTGTAATTGTTTCTACTACTGAACTTAAACTAGTTACAATATTAAAGGTTTGAGCTGGTATACAGAACATTGCATATACAATAAATAAAACAGCTAGTACTATTCCTATTGCTCTTTTATTCCCTAAAATCTTCATCCCATAAAAAGGTAGTCCTCCAACAAACTCATCATCCTTCTTCTCTTTAAAAATTTGAGCTAAAACTGCTTCTACAAAGGCTGTAGCCATTCCAAAGAATGCAGAAACCCACATCCAAAATATAGCTCCTGGTCCTCCTACACTAATTGCTCCTGTAACCCCTACTATATTTCCAGGTCCTATTCTCATGGCTGAACTTAGTAGAAATGATGCTAAAGGGCTAATTCCTGCTTCATGAGATTTCTTCTCTACAAGTATTTTAATCCCTTTTTTAAACTTAGTACATTGAACAAAGCCCATTTTAAATGTGAAATAAATACCTGATCCTACTAAAAGTAAGATAGCTAAAGAAAACTTTCCTATTATAGGAATGTTAGAATACCATTGAAAATTAGTTGGAAAATCCCATAAAAAGTCTGCCACTGGTACTATAAATTCAAATATTTTATTTATGGAGTTAAAAAATCCTTCCATTGTTATATCCCCCCGAAATTTTATAATGTGTAGTTATTATCTCATATCACCCATATTTAAACTAGAATTATTAAATTACATCCATGGAAATTAAATCCTCGTAGCTTTCACGTCTTACAATAATTCTTTCTTGTCCATCTTTTATCATCACTACAGCAGGCTTTGGAATTTTATTATAATTGCTAGCCATGGAGTAATTATATGCACCTGTACTCATAACTGAAAGAATATCTCCTCTTTCTATAGAATGAGGCACCATTAAATCCCATATTAGTATATCTCCTGATTCGCAGCATTTTCCAGCTATTGTAACTGTTTTATTTCTTTCATTATCCATTTTATTTGCTAAATATGCTTGATACTTTGCTGTATATAATGCGGTTCTTGGATTGTCTGGTAATCCTCCATCTATGGATACATAGGTTCTTACTCCTGGAATATCCTTAATAGTTCCCACAGTGTAAAGAGTTATACCAGCTTCTCCAACCATCCATCTTCCTGGCTCAATAAAAATCTTAGGCATCTTAAGTCCATTTTCATAGTTTTTTTTCTTAATTGCTTCCATTATTGCATCAATAAAATAGCTTAGAGATTTTGGCTTATCGCTTTCTAAATATTTTATGCCAAAGCCTCCTCCAACATTTAACTCTTCTATTTCTATATCTAAATCATTTTTCAGCTTTTTCATCAATCTAATTGCATTTTCTATAGCTTTCAGATGGGATGAGTTATCAAATAATTGTGAGCCTACATGGAAATGAATCCCTCTGAAATTTATATTTGTTGATGTTGTTGCTATAGTTATAGCTTCCTTTATAATTTCATCATCTAATGGAATACCAAATTTAGAATCCTTTTGACCAGTACTTATATACTTATGAGTATTGCAATCTATATTTGGAGTTATTCTAAATAAGATATCTACAACTTTATTTGCTTCATTGGCAAGGTCATCAAGCACTTGTAATTCATCTAAACTATCAACCACTATTCTTCCTACACTATACTCTATGGCCATTTTTAATTCTGCTGTTGTCTTGTTATTACCATGAAACATTATGTCCTTTGGGTCAATGCCAGCTCTAATTGCTACAAAAAGTTCCCCTCCTGATACTACATCTATTCCCATGCCTTCTTCCTTCATTATTTTACACATTTCTAAAGTCAAAAAGGCTTTACTTGCATAAAATGCCTTAGTATTAGGATACTTTTCTATGAAACTTTCCTTTAATTCTTTACACTTGTTTCTTATGCAATCCTCAGATATTACATATAAAGGTGTACCGTACTTTTGTGCTAATTCCTGAACATTACATCCATAAAAATATAAGTTTCCTTCTTTAATGCTATTTTGTAACATATCTATTGCCTCCTACTAAATTTCTTACTTTAATAGTAAAGCAATATCTATGCCACATTTTTAAAAGATATTTACTAAATTAATCCCTTTAAAATAGCCATTTTTTTATTAGTCTTTAAATATAGCTTATATGTTTTTCCACATTTTCGAACTATTCTAAATATTGTTTTCTAAAACTTTGATTTTGCTCAATATGTAAGAATTTAAAACAGTTCATTTTTGCGAACACCATTCCGCATTAACGGAATATTTATATTTAATTTTATCTATAATCATTTATATGGATATTATATTTTTTTAATTTATCATAAAAGCTGGTTTTTCCAACTTCTAATATATTTAAACAAGCTTTAATATTTCCTTTATAAGCTCTTAAACAGTTAATTATTATTTTCTTTTCTGCTTCTTCTAAACCAACTTTTAAACTTTCATTTATTTCTTGTGTTTCATTTTTTGTATTGTATACTAATATATCTTTAGAATAAATTACGTTAGAATCATTTAAACTTATTGTTCTCTCGAGAACATTTTCTAATTCCCTTATATTCCCTAACCAAGATAAGCACATTAACTTGTTCATTGCTTCTCTAGTCATAGTAATGTGTTCTTTTTTTAATTTCTTAGATAAATTTTCAATTAACTTGTCCACCAATAAGGGTATATCTTCAATTCTATTTCTAAGAGGCTCAATGTATATAGGTATAATATTGATTCTATAATATAAATCTTCTCTAAATTCCTTTTCCTTTATTAATTGTTCAAGATTTTTATTTGTAGCACATATAATTCTGGTGTCTACCTTAATTTCTTCTATTCCTCCAATTCTATAAAAGGTTTTATTTTGTAAAAAATTAAGTAGTTTACCTTGAATCTTTAATGGCATTTCTCCTATTTCATCTAAAAATACAGTACCATTATTAGCTAATTCAAATAGTCCTGGTTTACCTGACTTTCTTGAATTAGTAAATGCTCCACCTTCATATCCAAAAAGCTCACTTTCCAAAAGACTTTCTGGTAATGATGCACAATTTATGTGAAGAAACTTATTATTTTTCCTATTGCTGATATTATGAATTTCTTCTGCTAAAGTACTTTTTCCCGTTCCACTTTCCCCTAGTATTAATACCGTTGAATCTGTTTTTGATGATTTATAAGCTATTTTCTTAATATCATTTATATGGGCGCTTACCCCTTGAAACTTTTTGAAACTTCTTGCTATATTTTCATCTTCTAATAATTTTTCTGTTTTTTTAAGATTCTTTAATAAAACGTTTCTTTCTTCTATTACTTCTTTCAATTCTGTTATGTCTTCAACTCTTAATATAGCCCCAATTTTATTTTCTTCTGAATATAACGGTATAATTGATGATAATGTAGCTATACCATTAATATTCATAAATTCATTTGTTACTATATTATCTTCTTTAGTAGCACACCTATAGAATTTATCCATTTCATTATTTCTTTCATGAACATTAAAAATGAAATCTCCAATAGGATTTATAGCCTGTGCATTCTTACCTTTTTCTCTAAAAACTCTCTCTTCTAATATGTATCTTAAACTTTCATTTCTAGCTGTATAGCCCTTACTTTGATAAAATACTAGTTCATTATTTCTAATTATCACCATATGTCCAACAGCATATCTATAATTCATACTATATATTGTGTCATTTATATTTATTTCTAATATTTTTTTACTATAATCTATACTTAGCTTATACTTTAATTCCCTATATACTCCATCAAGATATACTTCCCCACTTTGATCACTTACTTCTATAATTTTGTAATTCTCATTAACATCATTATTAGAACTTTTATATGTACCAAAGGCTAAAATTGAATCTCCCTTTTTAAGGTTTTTATCATAGATACCGATCTTCTCAAATGACTTATAATCTAGTTCCCCATCGTCCTCACCAACTTTATTATCTACAATAAAAACCAAATCATCTTTTTTAAGTCTATCTGACTTATGACTAATTTTTGTAGATTCAAATATTCCAAATATCTCCTTAGCCTTTTTATTGTAAGTTGTTATTATTCCCTCTGTATCAATAACAATAACTCCTTGTGAAATATTATCTAGTATTTCATTTAAAGCTTCACCCATAAGAACTTCCCCCATGTCTTACCCTATAAATAAACTCCAACCCAAATTTAAAAATGAGATTGGAGTTTATTTATTGTTTATTTATTAGTTAGATCTTTCTAATCCATGATTACACATTTGTTTTTAACATTTTCTATATGAAACAAGGACTATAACTTCAATAATTCTACATGCATACAGTCTTCTAGTTCTATGTTAAAACCTAATTTTTTAGCTTCTTCTATAACTTCTTCATTAAAAGAACCTGGTTGGAACCATACATTTTTGATTCCTTTTGCTTTTATTTTAGGAAGAGCTTCTAAAGTAATTTTAGGATTAACTATTACATTTATTCCATCTATTAATTCTGGTAGCTCTTCTATAGATTTATATAACTTTATTCCATCTATAGAATCATATTTAGGATTTATTCCATAAACAGTATATCCTCTATCCTCTAATTCTCTAAAAATCTTGTATCCAAATCTTGTAGTATCAGTGGTAGCTCCAAGTAAAGCCCAGCGTTTTAGGTTAAGCATTTTATTCATATTTATCACTCCTAATCTTATTTTATATATATAGTTTGTTTATTTTTCACAGTTACTATTCTTTAATCCTATCATGTAGAATATATCTTTTCAATTCTAATAATACAAAATAATTCATTGTGTATTTATACCCAATAAAAACTCTATTGATGTTAAGAAAATTGATTACTATATTAAAATTATATATGTAGAATATATATAGATATATGATAACCTATTTATCTATGATATTAGTAAATTATATAAATTTCATGTATAATATCATATATATAATAATTATAATATAGCATATTACATATAACTATATAGATAGTAATTTTTCAAATAACTATATAGATAGCAATTTTTAATAACTATCTATAGATAACTATTTTACCTATAACTATCTGAATAGTTATTTGCTAAGAAGGAGATAATCATGAGCGGAACTTGTGAAATAAGTGCTGATATAATTGAAAAGGATTTAAAATACCTAGAACTTCTTTCTCATAATTTTCCTACAATATCAGATGCTTGTACTGAAATTATAAACTTGGAGGCAATATTAAATTTACCTAAAGGTACGGAGCACTTTTTAACGGATCTTCATGGTGAACATGAAGCTTTCCAACATGTACTTAAAAATGCTTCAGGTGTAATAAAAAGAAAGGTTAATGATATCTTTGGTAATACCCTTAGAGAATCTGAAAAAAAAGCTTTATGTACTCTTATATATTACCCTGAACAGTATATAGATATTGCCCTTGCTAAAGAAGATGATCCTGATGATTGGTATAAGATTACCCTTAATCAATTGATTCAGGTATGTAGAAATGTATCTTCTAAATATACTCGTTCTAAAGTTAGAAAGGCTCTTCCTGCAGACTTTTCCTATATTATAGAGGAGCTACTTCATGAATCTGAAGCGAGACCAAATAAACAAGATTATTTTAATGGAATATTAGATACTATTATTTCCATTGGTAGGGCTAGCGATTTTATAACTGCAATTTGTAATGTTATTCAAAGGTTGACTATAGATTCTCTTCACATAGTAGGTGATATCTATGATAGAGGTCCTGGAGCTCACATAATTATGGATATTCTATGTAATTATCATTCCTATGATATCCAATGGGGAAACCATGATATTCTTTGGATGGGTGCTGCAGCTGGAAATCATAGTTGCATTTGTAATGTTATTAGAATTTGTACTAGATATGCTAATCTAGAAACCTTAGAGGATGGCTATGGTATAAACATTTTACCTCTAGCTCGTTTTGCTATGGATGTATACTCTAATGATCCATGTAAATCCTTTAAACCAAAGGTTACTAATGATTACTTTAAAGAAAAAGACTTAAAACTTATGGCTCAAATGCATAAGGCAATTTCTATTATACAGTTTAAATTAGAAGGTGAAATTATTAAAAGACATCCTGAATTTAACATGGATGATAGAAGACTTCTTGATAAAATTAATTATGAAAAAGGAACAATTGTTATAGGTGGTAAGGAATATGTATTAAATGATACTAACTTCCCTACTATAGATATTAATAATCCTTATAAATTGACAGATGAAGAAAAAGAATTAATGTCTAAGCTTCATAGTTCTTTCTTAAATAGTGAAAAACTTGAGAAACATGTTAGATGTCTTTACTCTAAGGGTAGCCTTTATTTAAAGAGCAATTCTAATCTTTTATATCATGCCTCCATTCCTTTAAATGAAGATGGCACTTTTAAGAATGTTAAGCTTGGAAACAAGGAATTCTGCGGTAAAGAATATTTAGATAGGGTAGATAGAATTACTAGAGAAGCATATTTTAATGAATGTGATAGCAAAAATGCTCATTATGCCTTAGATTACATGTGGTATTTATGGTGTGGCCCTGATTCACCTCTCTTTGGTAAGGATAAAATGGCTACCTTTGAAAGATATTTTATAAATGATAAGATTACTCATAAGGAAAATAAATGCCCTTACTTCAATCTTAGAGATAATGAAGAGGTTTGTAATAATATATTATTAGAATTTGGTCTTTCTCCTAAACATTCTCATATAATTAATGGACACGTACCTGTTAAAACTATTAAAGGTGAAAATCCTATAAAGGCTAATGGGAAACTTTTAGTTATAGATGGGGGATTCTCTAAGGCTTACCAACCTGAGACAGGCATTGCAGGCTATACTTTAATTTATAATTCCTATGGCCTTCAATTAGTTCAGCATGAGCCTTTTGAATCAACTCAAACAGCCATTGATGAGGGGAAAGATATCATATCTACCAACTTCATTTTAGAATTTAACTCTAGAAGGCTAAAGGTTAGAGATACTGATATAGGTACGGAACTTATAAGTCAAATTCATTACCTTCAAATGCTTTTAAATGCCTATAGAAAAGGCATAATTAAGGAAAGAAAATAAATTAAACTAAGGGAGCTTTTTTGAAATAAGCTCCCTTAAATATTTTTATAACCTTATCTTCCCAGAATCCATATTTAATAGCCTTTATTGCAAAAATAATTGATATTTGGTAAATTTTATTATATTATATAATTGCTTTAAATAAGAATTATCCAAATAAAAACAATTTACAGATTTTAAAAACAAAGGGGAATTACATATGAAAAAATTTATAAAACCTAGTATTCTTTGTATCGTTATGTTATTAAGTATTTCATCAATTTTTTTAGGATGTAGTAAAAAGACTATTCCTATTGATCAAACTGCAAAAGCTTTTTATGACTTAGTTATTTTACAAGATAGCGCCGAATTTGAAAAACTTGGTGTGACAAATGATGAAATTAAATCTATGGCTGAAATTCAAAAAAAATCAATGAATGAAGCTACTAAAGCTGGTTTTGTACAAGCTGGTCTACCTATTACTGATGAGCAGTTAGATCAAATTTATAACGTTCAAATAGAAGCTTTAAGAAAATTAAAACCTACTATAGAAGTTGTTTCTAGTGATAAAGAAATATCTCAAGTTAAAATATCAACTACATATGTTAATATGGTTGAAGCAAGTACTAAAGCTGGTGATGACACTATTTCTGAAGTACAAAGCAAACAAATTTCTGATATGACTAAAGTATCAGAAATTTTCATCAAAAAAATAATTGAAAATATTAATGCATTAACTCCTTCAACTGATGTTAAATCAACTACTTTTGAATTTGAAAAAGTAAAAATGAACTTTGGTAAGAAAACTGAAGAAGTTTGGGTACCAAAAGATTCCATTTCATTTGGTAATGATTTAGCTAATATGTGTATAGGAAATAATTAATAAATTTAAATAGGCAATTTTTGTTTAAAGTAGAAAGGCTATTGTATTTTACAATAGCCTTCTTTACATGTACATAGAATTTAAAATATATGTGTTACTTTTTATTTTAAATATCTATTTTTATATTTAAATTCTTTACTTTTATTTTTTCCTTTTTGATACTAGACTAACGCCACCTATAACTGTTAATGCCCCAATTATAAGTTTATAATCAAATGACCCACCAGTCTTTGGCAAAACATTTATTATTTTATTAACAATATTCTCAGCTTCGTTTTTAACAGTGAATTTTTTTATTTCCGTAGAATTAACTTTAACTTGTAACTCTTCTTTGCTTAGAATATATCCCTTAGGAGCCTTAGTTTCTTTAATAGTATAATCACCATAATCTACATCCTTAAAAATTGCAATACCATCTTTATCAGAAACTACAGTAGCTACTTCTTTACCATCTCTATCATACAAAGTAAACTCTGCACCTTTAAGTAGCTTTCCCTTCATATCAGTTTTAGTAATTATAATACTACCCTTAATTCTGTTATTTACTACCTCATAAGTATATAGCTCACTATCTTTGACCACAAATACCTTTATTGTACCTTCTGAAGCTAAATATCCTTCAGGAACTTTTGTTTCTTTTATTGTATATTCTCCATAAAGAATATCCTTAAACAACACAGTACCATCTTCTCCTGATACAGAAGTTTCAATTTCTTTACCCTCTGAATCGTATAATGTAAATTCTGCTCCTTTTAAAGGTTTCTTATCTTGATCTAATTTTTTAACTTGAATCGAAGCTCTAATTCTTGTGTTAGACACACTTTCAGGATTTGCTTTTACAGTTTTATCATTTTCAATTATATTAGCAGTTAGTATTTCCTCTAAAATAACATATCCCTCTGGAGCTTTTGTTTCCTTTATAGTGTACTTGCCATACTCTACATTTTCAAATTGTACTTTTCCATTTTCATCACTTATAGCTGTTGCTATAGGATTTTCAAACTTCGTATCAACTTCTTTATAAATCTTGAATTCTGCTCCTTGTAATGGGTTTTTATCTTCGTCTAGCTTAGTAAACTCTATACTTCCTCTAATTTTTGTATTAGATATACTTTCAGGGTTCGCTTTTACTACCTTTCCATCTTCAGTTATGATAGCAGTTAGTATTTCGCTTGAAAGAAGATATCCTTCCGGAGCTTTTGATTCTTTTATAGTGTACTCTCCATACTCTACATTTTCAAATTGTACTTTTCCACTTTCATCACTTATAGCTGTTGCTATAGGATTTTCAACCTTTGTATCTATTTCTTTATAAAGTTTGAATTCCGCTCCTTGTAATGGGTTCTTATCTTCTCCTAGTTTAGTAAACTCTATGCTTCCTCTGATTTTTGTATTCGAAATACTTTCAGGGTTTGCTTTAACTAATTTACCATTTTCGGCTATAATAGCAGTTAGCGCTTCCTCTGAAATAACATACCCTTCTGGAGCTTTTGATTCTTTTATAGTGTACTTACCATACTCTACATTTTCAAATTGTACTTTTCCACTTTCATCACTTATAGCTGTTGCTATAGGATTTTCAAACTTTGTATCCATTTCTTTATAAAGCTTAAACTCTGCTCCTTGTAATGGGTTTTTGTCTTCACCTAATTTATTAAACTCTATATTTCCTCTAATTTTTGTATTAGATATACTTTCAGGGTTTGCTTTTACTATCTTTCCATTTTCAGTGATAATAGCAGTTAGTATTTTCCCTGAAGGTATATATCCTTCTGGAGCTTTTGTTTCTTTTATTGCATACTCTCCATACTCCACATTTTTGAAATTTACTTTTCCATTTTCGTCACTTATAGCTATTGCTATAGGATTTGAATAGGAAGTGTCTGAAATCATATAGAGAGTAAACTCTGCTCCCTCAAGAGGGATATTATTTTCACCAGTTTTAAAGAATTCAATTTCACCTTTAATCTTTTCATCTTTATAATTATATGTTATATTCTTTTCATCTTTAGTATTTTTAAGTTGAAATTTATACAATTCACTACTTAATGTATATCCTGTTGGAGCAACCTTTTCTCTAACGTAATAGTCTATATCAAACTTCAATTTACTAAATACAATCTCTCCAGTTAAGTCTGTTGGTTCTGAAGTTTTTATAACATTTTCATACTTATCAAGAAGTTCAAATACAGCTCCTTCCAGTTTAATGTTTTCGTTATTTTTATCTACTTTTGCAACCTTAATGCTACCAGTTTCGCCAACTCCACCACCGCCAGCACCTTGGAATATAACATCAACATTTCCTGAAGAAGAAGTTCCCTCTATTCCTGTACCTTTAAAGGATATAGCGTTAGTAAATGGTGACTTACTTTTGTCTACTACATCAGTTCTAAAGGTTAAAATATATGCTTCTTCAGTTGGAGAAGGTAATATAAAGGTAAACTCTCTTGTTTCAGCATTATATTTTACATTTCTTTGATTTAAAACAACCTCTTCCCCTTTTTCAAGGTTTCCATTAGATTTTAAAATCTGCTTATACAGTTTTATAGATGTGGTATCAAGTTCAAGTCCCTCTTGAAGGATATCTGTTAAAGCTGCATCCTTAATTAATATTTTGTTAGAGTTAATGGTTACATTCCAATCAATATAAGAATTACCTCTTTCATAGATAGCTTTTTTATCTATTAAAGTACTTTTTATAGTACCTTTTCCTGTACTTTCTACACCTCCAGGCACTAAATCAGTTATTAGCTTTGCAGTATTCTCAACCTGCTTTTCTCCATTAGTGTTAAATATAGAGGTATCTGTAATTTTAGTCTTAAAAGTTATTATTTGCTCATCTTTGATTTCACTAGGGAAATTATATCTTAAGGTTTTGGCAGTTTCATCATAAACATAATTTGATGGCTCTGCAGGAATTCCATTAATCAAAACAGAATTAGGAACAAACTCCTGCCCACCCTTAATATTATCTATTATATAAGCATTAGGAAGAATCATTTTATTTTTATTAACTACAATCTTCCAGGTAATTTCTCTTGTTACATAGTCATAATCACTACTAGACTTATTTATAACTTCACTTTTTAAATACTGCCAATTAGAAGCATTAGATTCTTTAATATTGTCCCCTGTTAATCTAGCTTCATTGTAATAATTTTGATTATTGTAACTATATCCTTCCATATTTCCTGCATAAACCTTGGGATCTGTTACTTTTGTTCTAAAGGTTATTGTATAAGTTTCGTTAATATTACCATTAAAGGTATAAGTTAATGTTCCAGTTTTATTAGCATCACTCTCTGCTGCTTTCACATAGTTAAAACTTCCTCCTGGAACCTCTTTATCTATAGTAGCAGAACCATCTACATATTCTTGTCCTAATCTTATTTCATCAGTAACCACTGGATTTTTTATTGCTATCTTATTACTATTTATAGTAACCTTCCAAGTAATTTCTCCTGTAGCTGGATTATATCCTGCGCCTTGTTTAGAAATAATGCTAGTAGGTACTCCAACGCCCTTTTCATCTGAAGCATCGCTTGGTACTCCATCACCAGTTAAAGTTGCTTTATTGTTATAGGTTTTCCCTGTATTGGAATTAAAGGCATCTCCATCAGTTACATCTGTTGAAAATTGGATTATATGTGACTCATTAATAGCACTTGGGAAAGTATAGGTAAATTTTTGTCCAACTAAAGAATAATTATCCTCAGTTTGGTTTCCATCCATCTTAACACTACCATCTACAAAAGTTAACCCCTCTGGTATATCATCAGTAACTACAGCATTTGGAATATTTTGAGCATTGTTATTTACATAAATAGTCCAATTAATTCTCTTTGCCTCTACATCGTACTTTCCATCTTTTCTAATAAAGTCTGTATAAATAGCTACTGATGCCTCATTAGATTCTACAAAAGTTCCATCATGATTAAAGATTGCTTTATTCTTCTCATATACCGTAGCTCCCTCAGATTTAAAAACTTCTGGATTTACTACCTTAGTTTTAAAGGTAATTACTTGCTCTGTTTCTATTACACTTGGAAATTTATAAGTTAATCTATTATTGTTATAATCATAGTTATAATTTGCTGTATCTGCACTAACTCCATTTATAGTAACAGAACCAGGTATAAACTGTTGTCCCACTGAAATGTTGTCCACAATATCAGCATCATTAACCGTGACTCCTTCTGTATTCACAATTACTTTCCAAGTAATCTCATTTTTAGAAGGGTCATAACTTCCGTACTTTATAGCAGAAGCATCAGGAACTTCCGGTTGCTCAAGGTTTACGTTAATTATAACAGGAGAAGAATTTCCTCCAATTTCAAATGTAATAGGTACTGGACTAGGTCCTCCTATTTGGTCAGGATCAAATTGAGTATCAATAAAAAAGAATCCTGAAACATTGGAATTATTCTCTGCAAATTCATTAAAAGTAATGGTAACATTACCATCAGTTTCTATTTTAACATTTGCAATTGTATCACCATTATCAAGAGTAATAGGGAAATTTAGTGTACTTATTATTTGGATTTCCTTAGGTATTTTCAAAGTATAAGTATCACCATTTTTTACCGTCCCCTGATTTGGTATAGTAAACTTATAGGTTAGTTTTACCTCTTCATTTTTACTTATGGGATTTGATGACTCATTTATAGGATTCCCATCATTACCTGTTAATCTTACTTCAGTAATAAATGGGAAATCTCCTGTAATATCCATAGCACTAGCTTGCATTGTAGGAACAATATTTAAAACTTGACAAACTACAATAACTAAAGCCATAAAAATAGATACTCTCTTCTTTACCTTAGGTGCAGACATAAATTTCTTCTTTTTCATAATTCTCCTCCTTAATAATTTTTTTCAATAAAAAAGACCGACCCTATACCAATCTTATATAAATATAAGATTGGTTATAAAGGTCGGTTGCACTACTTACTCCATATATACAAAGTGCCCAAATTAGTATATACTTCAATGTTTCCTTAAAACTATTAGAAAATTGTATTTAATATTTTTGGAACAAAATTAAATCAATCTATGCTTAAGTATAAAAACAGATAGTTTGTTCTTTAGTTTGGGTATGGATTTAAATTTCTTTTTTAATCTTCCTCCCTAATAATTTTTTGTAATAAAAAAACCGACCCCATGCCAATCTTATATATAAGGTTGGTTATAAAGGTCGGTTGCACTACTAACTCCGTATATACAAAGTGCCCAAATTAGTATATACTTCAGTGTTTCCTTAAAACTTATAATAAAATTCACTCAATGATTTATAAACGAAACCAAATCATGTAATATTTATTATTTTTTAATATATTTTACTATTTAAGTATAGCTCTATATTTAGTATTTGTCTATACACTTTTTGGGGTTTTTTATACTAATATTTTCTATATCCAAGTTTTAAACTTATATAACTAAAACCGACCCCATGCAATCTTATATAAATATAAGATTGGTTATAAAGGTCGGTTGCACTACTAACTCCATATATACAAAGTGCCCAAATTAGTATATACTTCAGAATTTCCGTAAAACTTATAATTAATTAATCTACTATTTTATAAGAGGATATTAGCACAAGTAGATATAACAGTCAACAATTTAATTGCATAAAATACATAATTATCTATAAATATGACTAAAAGTAACATATGTATGTTTATTGTTTTAACATATAATATTGTATACATTAGCAATATTAAATTTTCACCTAAAAACAATAGGCATGAAACATTGATAACTCAAGCTTCACACCTATTTAAATTTTATAATATTATAATTAGGGGATAATTATAAGTATTAACTTTATTATTCTACTACTAAAGTAGCTTGCATTGTTTGACCCTTTCTTACGAATTCTATAGGAATACTATCTCCATCACTGTAGGCTTCTTTTTCCTTGTTTAATTCTTCAACGGTCTTAACATTTTTCTTACCTATTTTAGTAATTACATCTCCAGGTTGTAATCCTCCCTTTTGTGCTATACTAAAATCTTCAATACTTTGAATATATATACCAACCGGCAAATTATATTGTTTTGATAAATCTTCTGTTATATTTCTAACTGCTATACCAAACTTTATTTTTTGTTTTACTAAGGTATCTAATTTTTCAGTGGCATCATTTATTGGAATTGCAAAACCTATTCCCTCTACTCCAGTAGAGCCTATCTTAGCTGTATTTATACCTATAACTTCACCTTGAGAATTTATTAATGGTCCTCCACTATTCCCTGGATTTATAGCAGTATCTGTTTGGATAAGGTTCATTTTTTCTCCACCCTCAGTTAATGCTACTCCTCTATTAACAGCACTTATAATTCCTGTTGTTACAGAGCCTAGATATTCTTTTCCAAGTGGATTTCCTATGGCTATAACTTGTTCTCCTGCTTGAAGACTATCAGAATCTCCTAGTTCTACTTTACCTGGCATTTCAACATCATCAGTGATCTTAACAACTGCTAAATCTGCATCTTCCTGATAGTTTACAACCTTAGCACTTACCTCTTTACCTGTACTAAATATAACTTTAACTTGACTAGCATTTTTAACTACATGATAGTTTGTAAGTACATAACCATCATCTGAAAAAATAAATCCTGAGCCAATGCCTTCTTGTTCACCCATATCAAATCCAAATACATTAGTTGAAACTGAAGTGGTTGATACACCAACTACAGCTGGGGAAACCTTTGCTACTACTTCTGGTATATTCATACTGCTTATAGGATTAATATTTGTTGTTGTTCCACCGTTATTTGTTTTTGATTTAGCTTCCTTAATTGCTGATTGTATAGTGCCTCTCATAGCTCCATAAGTAACACCTGTACCAATTGCTCCTCCTAATATAGAGCATATTAGAGCTATAGCTATATAAGATTTAGCTGAACCTTTACCTTTATTCTTTTTATCTTTTTTCTTTTTTTCTTCTTCTTGCCATGATGAAGTATTAACTTCATTGAATTTCAAGTCATCATTTGTTGTATATTCTACATCTTGAATCACAGTGTAGTTTATATTGTCACTAGTATTATTGTCATTATTATCTTTATTAATACCGGTATTTTCATTTAAGTTACTATTGCTATTAATTTGATTATTATTTAATTCATTGTTATTTAATTCATTGTTATTTAATTCATTGTTATTTAATTCATTATTGTTTATATCTTTATCCATATTAAATCTTCCCCCTTATTAAAAGTTAATTTGTTTACTTTTCTTATCTATATATATTATTATCAACACTTATGTGTCAGTTAAGTGACTAAAATATGAATGAATTCTTAAATGTCCTTAAAGGATTAAAATTTGAAAATACCCTATATGTAAATATAATATTCTAAAAAACTACTAAAGCCTTATAGCTTCAGTAGTTTCCTATGTGAACCCTAAATTAACTTAGAGGAAGAATAAATTCTTCCTCTAAGAAATATTAATATAATCTTTTCTTAGCATAATCTCCGTAATCATTACCATGATCACTCATGTCTACTTCATCTATAATGGAGTCAAAGTCAACTTCACTTTCGCTTTTTATATCTTCATTTAAATCATCAAAAGCAATTTCTTCACTAGTCTCCATATTGTAATTTCTTCGACTTCTTGTCTTTGCAGCTTCTATCTCAGCTTCTCTTACGTTTTCCCAAACTGAATCAGACATAGGGGTTATGCTTCTAAAATCACCAAAATAGTTATGTGTATCTGGTGGATATATTGGTCTTGATTTATCATTACTCATATTATATCGCCCTCCTCAATCACTTTACTATAGTGTGTATTAAGGAGTTAATTTTTATGTATGAGTATTATAAATGTTAGAATTTTTTATTTTTCTGCATAAAGAGTTATTATCTTAACTATAGTTTCTACTGCCTTTTCCATAGAATCTACAGGAATGAACTCAAATTTCCCATGGAAGTTATGTCCACCTGTAAATATGTTTGGTGTTGGAAGTCCCATGAAGGATAATCTTGCTCCATCAGTACCTCCTCTTATAGGAACTATAATTGGCTCGATATCAAGAGCTTTCATTGCTTCAACAGCTGTGTCTACTACATGAATTACAGGTTCTACTTTTTCTTTCATGTTGTAGTATTGATCTTTTACTGAAATTTCTATAGTTCCTGCACCATATTTTTTATTAAGAAGTTCTACTATTTCTTTAATTAATGTTTTCTTTTCTTCAAAGGTATTTCTAAAGAAATCTCTTATGATATAAGACATAGTAGTCTTTTCTACAGTTCCTACCATATCGCAAAGCATGAAGAAGCCTTCATATCCTTCTGTGTATTCTGGTCTTGCATTAACAGGTAATAATCCATTTAACTCCATAGCTATTTGCTGAGCATTTACCATTTTATTTTTAGCACTTCCTGGATGAACATTTCTTCCGTTAATAACTATTTCCACACCAGCAGCATTGAAGTTCTCATATTCGATTTCTCCAACAGCTCCCCCATCTACAGTGTAAGCAAAGTCTGCTGCAAATTTTTCTACATCAAAGTGATCTGCACCTTCTCCAATTTCTTCATCTGGAGTAAATCCAACTTTAATAGTCCCATGTTTTATATCTGGATTTGCAATTAAATATTCCATAGCAGTAACAATTTCTGATATACCAGCTTTGTCGTCTGCTCCTAATAAAGTAGTTCCATCTGTTGTGATAAGCGTTTTTCCTATATAGTCATTTAATTCAGGAAAATCTATTGGAGATAAAACTGTATTTGCATTTAATTTAATATCTCCACCTTCATAATTCACCATTTGAGGCTTAACATCTTTACCTGAATAATCCGGAGCAGTATCCATATGAGATATGAACCCAATAGTTGGTATTTTTTTATCTGTATTAGCAGGCAATGTAGCCATTACGTAATTGTTTTCATCAATAGTAACATCACTCATGCCGATTCTTTTTAATTCTTCAAATAAAACTTCACCTAAAACTCTTTGGCTAGCAGTACTTGGAGTTGTTCCCGTAGAATCACTTGATTGTGTATCATACTTAGCATATCCTAAAAATCTTTCTATAACTTTTGACATAATATCGCCGCCTTTTTAAAATTTTATAAATATTTTATATTGTTTGTCATATTTATTTTGTCCCATAACCCTAGTATATAAAACTCTAATTTTTTTTACAAGTTAATAAATTGTATATATCTACTATTTATCAATTTTATTTGTTATAATAATCATGAACAAGCTATGTCTATTCCATGCTAACATAATGTATTATATTGAATAATTTTAATTTAATACAATACATTCTAATTTATAAAAGACAAAATTTAGTTATAAGTAATTGGAGGGTAAGATAATATGTTAGATTTTAATAAAGCCTTAAGCTTTGAGGAGTATGTAGAAAAACAACATGCCAAATATGGAAATATCCAAGATAAGACCTATGCAGACACTGAACTTTCTAGTGATACTAAGGAACAAATAAAAAAACTAGACAAGGTTGTTCATGCTGCAATATTTACAGAAGGTTTTTGCCCTGATTGTATCGTAACTATTCCTTTCGTACAAAAACTTTCAGAAGAAAACCAAAACTTAAAGGTTCATTTATTTCCTAGAACAGGTTACGAAGGCTTTCTTGAAGAAGCAGTAGGCTGCAAAAGTATTCCTGCAGTAATCACTTTTACTGAAGAAATGGATCCTAAGGGTGCCTATGTAGAAATGCCTAAGGAGTTATTTAAAAAACTTCCTGTAATCTCTAATGATGAGAGAAAAGTTCTTGTTGCAGAATATAGATCCGGAAAATACAATGATTTAATAGAAAAAGACCTTTTAGATATAATACTTTAATTTTGTGATACATTTTAAAACTCATTCCTATATTTATTCATATATGGATGAGTTTTTTGTATTAATATTATATATGTTAATTATTAATGGGGTGATATTATGGGTTATAAAACAGAAATAATAACAAAGGATAAAATAAAAACTTCTAATTGGAGTGGGGGAACTACTAATGAAATATATATTTATCCTAAAGACTCTAATTACAAAGATTTAAACTTTAAATGGAGAATTAGTTCTGCCACTGTAGAGTTAGAACACTCCACCTTCACTAATCTTCCAAAAGTTTATAGATATATAACAACTTTGGAGGGTTCCATGGATCTTTGTCACAATAAAGGTCCTCTAATTCACTTAGAACCTTTTGAAGTTCATGGATTTTCTGGAGATGTAAACACAGAAAGCTTTGGTACTGTTACAGACTTTAATTTAATGATAGGACCTGGATGTGATGGGGTAATGAATGCACTAACTTTAAGTGAAGGTTCTTTACTAAAGCTGAATTTAAACAAAAGGAAAAACAGATACTCTTATCATAATTATATATTTTTCTCACCTAATTCAGACCTAACCCTCACAATAGATGGGAACAATATATCTCTACCTAAAAATCACACCTTAATCATAGAAAGTTGTGAAAAAGATAGCCTTTCTTCCATAGAAATTGCCTCCTCACAACCTTGCAATATCATTAGTATAGAAGTAGGCTTTTAAAAGTTATTTATTCAAATCTATGGCTCTGTTGAAAATTACAGTGATAAAATATAAATCTAATTTTTATAAAATATGGAGCATGTACTTTAATATAGGTACATGCTCCATATTTTTAGTCTCTACAGACTTGCTACTCCCATTTCTCTTGCTATTCTCATAACTTCCTCTGCTACTTTGCCTGACACTCTCTTGTCTAAGGCATTTGGTATTATGTTCTCTTCATTTAACTCTTCTTCTGGAATTAGGTTTGCTAAAGCTCTTGCTGCAGCTAACTTCATTTCATCGTTTATTTCTGTTGCTCTAACTGTAAGAGCTCCCTTAAATATACCAGGGAATACTAGAACATTATTAATTTGATTAGCAAAATCTGAACGGCCTGTTGCTATTACTCTAGCCCCTCCTAATTTAGCTTCATCTGGCATTATTTCTGGAGTTGGATTAGCCATAGCAAAGATAATTGCATCTGAATTCATAGTTTTTACATCTTCTGAATTTATCATATTAGGTCCAGATACTCCTATAAACACATCAGCTCCTACTAAAACTTCTTTTAATGAACCTGATTCTTTATTTTTATTAGTAACCTTTGCTATTTGCTCATGAGACTCAAATAAACAGTTACCACCATCATAAATAGCACCCTTCCTATCACACATGATAATATTTTCTACTCCTGCCTTTAGAAGCAATTTGCATATAGCAATTCCAGCAGAACCAGCACCATTTATTATTATTTTAACATCGTTAATATTCTTCTTAGTTAATTTTAATGCATTATATAATCCTGATAATACAACTACTGCAGTTCCATGTTGGTCATCATGGAATACGGGAATATTTAGCTCTCTCTTTAAAGTTTCTTCTATGTAAAAGCATTCAGGAGCCTTTATATCTTCAAGGTTTATTCCTCCGAATACAGGGCATATTAATTTTACAGTTTTTATTATTTCTTCTGGGTCTTCGCTATTAATACATATTGGAAAAGCATCTACTCCAGCAAATTCCTTAAATAATAATGCCTTTCCTTCCATTACTGGAATTGAAGCTTCTGCCCCTATATTTCCAAGTCCTAATACTGCTGTTCCATTTGAAACTATAGCTACAGTATTAGATTTTATTGTATAATCATAAACCTTATCTTTATCCTTAGATATTTCAATACAAGGCTCTGCAACTCCAGGAGTATAAGCTATAGATAAGTCTTCTCTTGTATTAACAGGAATTTTACTTATAACCTCTAGTTTTCCCTTCTTCTCCTTATGCATTTTTAAAGATTGTTCACCATATGACATAATTAAATCCTCCTAATTAAAATAATCTATTTTTTTGAAGATGCCTTATTTAAGTAATCACAATAAGGTGCTATAGGACACTGATGACACTTTGGCTTTCTAGCATCACATATTTTTCTTCCATGCCAAATAATATAATGATGTGCATCACTCCACATGTTCTTTGGTATGTACTTCATAAGTTTTTCTTCAACAATTTCTACATTATCTCCAGGTGCAAAACCTGTTCTATTAGAAATTCTAAACACATGGGTATCTACAGCTATAGCAGGCACTCCAAAAGCATTAGATAAAACCACATTAGCCGTTTTCCTCCCTACTCCTGGAAGGGCTATAAGTTCTTCCATGGTTCTTGGAACTTGACCATTATGTTTTTCTACAATGGATTTACATGCCCCTAATATATTTTTACTTTTATTTTTATAGAATCCACAACTATGAATCTTTTTACCTAATTCTTCTTCACTTAAAGTTAGTATAGCCTGTGGAGTATTATACTCCTTATATAATTCCTTTGTAACTATGTTAACTCGCTCATCTGTACATTGAGCAGAAAGTATAGTTGATACTAAAAGTTCAAAGGGTGTTCTAAAATCTAACCCGCAGGCAGCTCCTCTATAGGTCTCTTCTAATATTTCTAAAATTTTCTTTCGTTTTTCTTTATTCATAAAATCACCTCAATAAATTTCAATGATTGTAGTATTCCTAGTTAGTTCACTTCTATTATATCAGATTTTTATTATTTTACTTAATTAAATAAGAGTTTAATTAGTATGTATTTATTTATAAAAGAATAATATTATTTTATAAACAAATACTATAAAAAACTTAATACAATAAGGAGGATTATTAAATGGATAATGCAATGTTTTGTTATCAATGTGAACAAACTGTAGGGGGAAAGGGATGTACTAAGTTAGGTGTTTGCGGTAAAACCCCTGAAATAGCCAATTTGCAAGACTTATTAATTTATCAGTTAAAAGGAATTAGTTGTTATGCTAAAGATTTACTTGATAATGAGCAAGTTATAGATAAATCAGTGGTTAGTTTTGTAGAAAATGCTCTATTTACAACTTTAACTAATGTTAACTTTGATGCAGCAAGTCACCTAAACATGCTTAAAGAATCACAAAAGATTAAAGAAAACCTAAGAAGTAAGGCTTCTACCGATAAGACGTATCCTGATCAAGCAACCTATAATTTAAGCAAAACTAAAGAAGAAATGCTTAAGGATGCCGTTAAAGCTGGAATTATGTATGATGGAGATTTAGATGCTGATATACGTTCTTTAAGACAAACTATTGTTTATGGTCTAAAGGGTATAAGTGCCTATGGACACCAAGCTAGATTTTTAGGTTATTATGATGACCAAGTTGATAACTTCTATTTTCTAGGATTAGAATGTACAACTAATGATAACTTATCTGTTGAAGAGCTAATTAGAATGACTATGAGAACTGGTGATATGAGTGTAGCTGTCATGAAAAAACTTGATGAAGCTAATACTGAAAGTTATAAAAATCCAACTCCTCATCTAGTTAATGTAAAAGTAGAAAAAGGACCTTTTATAATTGTTTCTGGTCACGATTTAAAAGATTTAGAGATGCTATTAAAACAAACTGAAGGTATGGGAATAAATATATATACCCATGGTGAAATGCTTCCTGCTCATGGTTATCCTGAACTTAAAAAATACCCTCATCTAGTAGGAAACTATGGTAGTGCATGGCAAAACCAACAAACAGAATTTGATAACATTCCTGGCTGTATACTCATGACTACTAACTGTCTTATGAGACCTAGAGAAACCTATAAGGATAGAATATTTACAACTAACGTAGTTGGATGGGATGGAGTTAGACATGTCACTCTTAAAGAAGATGGAACAAAGGACTTCTCTGAAATCATAAATAAAGCTTTAGAATTAGGTGGATTTACTGCTTCTGAAGACAGAAAAGAAATTCTTGTAGGTTTCGGTCATAAAGCTACCTTAAGTAATGCTGGTAAAATTGTTGATGCAGTTAAAAAGGGTGAAGTGCGCCACTTCTTCTTAATAGGTGGTTGTGACGGTGCAAGACCTGGAAGAAACTACTATACAGATTTTGCAAAAATGGTTCCTGAGGATTGTATTATCCTTACTTTGGCTTGTGGAAAATATAGATTTAACAAACTTGAATTTGGTGAAGTAGCTGGATTACCAAGACTTCTTGATGTAGGTCAATGTAATGATGCTTATTCTGCAGTAAGAATTGCTACTGCTTTAGCGGATGCCTTTGAAACTGATGTGAATGGATTACCATTATCCATTGTACTATCTTGGTATGAGCAAAAGGCTGTAGCTGATTTACTAGCTTTATTGTCCTTAGGAGTTAAGAATATATTCCTAGGGCCTTCTCTTCCTGCATTTATAAGTCCAAATGTACTTCAATACTTAGTAGACACCTTCCAATTAACTCCTATAAGTACACCAGAAGAGGACTTAAAAACTTGTCTTAAACAAAGAGTTAACTAATATATTAAATGGTAGCCCATAGGACTACCATTTATTTTTATATAGTTCACAAAAACTTACCCTTGTGCAATCAGCTTGTCTTTTTCAAGAATGTGACTTACTAACCACTGATTTACGAATTCCAATAAATCAAGAATATATTTATGTTGATTCTCATCAATTTTATTTAAATCTATTTCCTCTAATTTTTTTATAAAGTTATCATGATCTATTTTTTGAGTAAACATTTTTTTATAATTTATGCTTTCCATATAGGCTTCTTCATCTCTAAAGTGAAGAGCAGCATACCCTTTTAATTCTTCAATTAGATTTACTATTCTATCATATTTATCAATAATGAACTCATTATTTAATAACTCATAAATTTTATCAGCTATTTCAAAAAGCATTTTATGTTCATTATCAATAATCTCTATTCCAGTTTTAAATTCTTCCTTCATTTCGTACATTTAAATTACCCTCCAACTTCTCTCAATAGTACTAGTTAAATACGTTCAACATGAATTTCTTGAACTATTTCACTCTAGGACTACATAATACCATATAAGTCAATATTCTTCTATAACTTCAAGTAATAAAATGGTGTATAATCCCATAAATTAAACTTTTATTACTTATTATTTATTTTCATTATTATCTTATCTTGAGCCTGAAGTATTTCATCCAATTGAACACTTCCTAACTTCCTTCTTGCCTCTACAAAATCAATATCTGGAAATATATTTTGAATATAATAAATAACCCTTGGTGAAGCCCCTAATATAGCTTTACATAGAGTATCCATATCTAATTTACACAGAACTGTTTTCACCCTTTCCCTATCTATACTAATAATATCCTCAAAACTAAATAGTTTCGTAGATATTTTGTTAAATAAATATATGTCATTTTCTTGTATTGTCATCATTAATCTAGATTTTTCAACATCTTCAAGATTCCTTAGTAATTCTATTATCTGTTCTTCAACACTTAAGAGTTCTTTGTATGTTTTTTCTAGATAGTAGGATATTTCCTTCCAAAGTTCTTCTGTTACTTGTCCATTCCTAATAATTTCTTCATAATATTTGGTCCTTAGCTCCTCTGATAGCAATGACACAAAAAAAGTTAAATTCATAATAATTCCCCCATAAACCCCATTGGTATAAATAAATTTATAACTATATATTCGTACCATTTTCCTACAAATGAAATTTTAACCTGTATTTGTTTCAAATAATTAATAATTGCTAATGCACTACTTTGTGTATGCAGACAAAAACCTACAAGAGGAATTAAATTTAGTTCTCTTTTAAATATTAAGTAAAAATAGGGCATGGTAGTCACATGATGACCTCCATGCCTTTACAAATTTAAGTACCTTCATTATCATAACTCTTTTAAACTCAGCAAGGTCAAGTAGATTAGTTCCTATTAAATGAGGTATAATATATTTAAAAAATATAGGAGGAAATATGTTTTGGCACATTACGGGAATCTTCAAAAAATAAGGGATGGTAAAAGAAAATATGGTATAACACCTCATATTCCTGGAGGTTTTATAACTCCGGAAAACCTTGAAAAAATAGCTAAAGTAGCTAAGAAGTATAATGGAGTTATAAAAATAACATCTGGACAAAGAATCTTAATAACTAACTTAGAGGAAAATGATCTACCCCAAATATGGGAGGAACTACATATGGAACCAGCTGTTAAAACTCAAAATTCCGTTAAAAATGTAGAGATGTGTCCAGCAGGATATTGTAAAAGATCAAAATTTAATACAATTGGTATAGGTATGAAATTATCTAAAAAATATCAATGGATGGATATGCCTTGTAGAACTAAAATAGGTATAGCGGGATGCAGAAATGCTTGTGGAAGTGTTTATAGTAAAGATGTGGGGGTTATAGCAGATATTAATGGTAAACTCATGGTAACAGCGGGTGGTTCAGCTGGATATAACCCTAGGATTGCAGATATTATAGCTAATGATTTATCAGAAAAGGACACTTTAAAATTAGTAGATTCTATATTTGATTATTATAAAGAAAATGCTCATGATGGAGAAAAAATAAGTTTTTTTATTGAAAGAATTTCAATAGAAAACTTTAAAAAAGAAGTTCTAAGTAGGTGTTAGAATTTTTTATGATTTGAGTAAATAATGAAGAAAAGATTAACCATGTATTATAAATAAGCTAATTAAAGGCAAATAACAGGAGTTTTTATTTACTCCTGTTATCTTTTCCCTTTATTATTTACTCACTTCTTCTAGTTTACCCATAAATAGTATGGTTCCACTTTCTTCATCTTCTATAATAAATACAAAAGGTCTATCGGCTATAAACTCTTTAGGGTTATCAATTATTGGCATTGCAGTTTCCCTAACTTCAACTATAGTAGCTGCAGCTGCTTCACTTCCCTTTTCATTTACTTCTATCTTTCCTTGATGTAAAACGCTACTAACACAAATCTCTTCCCTTATTCCACTAAGATTAGCTCTATCACTAAAAATATCCTTCATTCCTAGGGCCACTAGAGGTCCTTTTAATTCTTTAGTTCCATATTCCATTTCAAACTTCGGAAAGCTTACATTAACAGCTTCCTGCTCTTTTCCAATGGATTTTTTTATAGAATTCCACTTATTCATATCTAAATTATTTATAAAATTATCTATATTTAAACCTTCCTTTGGTAGTACTGTATACATAGATACTTTTCCACTATCATAAGGCATTTTTATAGCTTTAAAATCATCCTTTTCTCCATAAAAGGTTTTATCATTAGCCGCAACCTTCCTCATAAAATCTATCTCTGATTTTTCTCCCTTTGAATTTGTAAACTCACCTATAATATTATTATTTGTATCAAAGGGTTCTTGCCATTGTCCCTTGAAATATATAGCATTAATTAAATACATAATAACATCACCATCAATAGGACCTTTTAGCATATCTTTAATCATGTTATTAGTAGATTTTTCAATCCAATTATTAATTTTATCCACAGATGAGGATTTAGAGAAGTCCAAGTTATCCACTTTTGCACCAAAGATATCCTTATTAATGTTTATAAATTCTTTATTTATATTCTGACCTTCTCTTATCCATATGGAATTACTTAGATTTAGCTTTGCATTTTCATCTATATTTTCTAAGTAACTATGAAGAATTTTATAACTATTATTTATCTTATCATCAGACATTCCTTCATAGCCTAGTACCTTATTCATCTCTGCCTTTGTATTATCTTTAGCTCCATTATAGGTCATAGTAAGTGCCATGGAAATGCTCAAAGGAGATATAAACACATTCTTATTATTTTCACCCTTCGAAATTTCTTTGAATATATTAAATGCAAATTTATTATTTCCTTCCACCACTTCTTTATCCACCTCTTTAACTGAAATTTCTTCCTTATTTTTACTAGAAAATTTCTCACATCCAATTAAAGAAGTAGCTATTATAGCTATAAGCATTAAAGAAATTATCTTTTTTAATTTCATAACCTCACCTCTAAATTTAGTTTCACTTTATATACGCTATTAAAGTGTTATAGTGCTATTTTTTATATTATTATAAATCTAATAATCAATTGATTAAATTATTTTCTATTGTATAATGGACATGTAATGCCTTAATAATTACCTATATTTTGAAAGCATTTTACTAAATTTAAATATAGGTATTACTAAATTATGATATAAAAAATGTTAATGTAGAATAAAAATATTGAATTAATAAAGTGAGGTTTATATGACTAAGGATTTAACTAAAGGAAATGAAACCAAAGCTATAATAAGCTTTGCGATTCCCCTTATTATAGGAAATATATTTCAACAATTATATAATATAGCCGACTCCATAATCGTTGGTAAATATATAGGTGCATCTGCTTTAGCGTCAGTTGGATCTTCTTTTACTATTATAGTATTTTTAACATCTATTATTCTGGGACTTTGTATAGGCGCATCCGTTGTATTTTCTCAATGCTTCGGAGCTAAAGATAATTCTAAATTAAAAAGTAGTATTTTTACTGCCTTTATCTTTATCGGCTTAATAACTATTATAATTAATTTATGTGCTATTTTCTTTACTGATAATATCTTAATTTTTATGAATACCCCACAGAGTTTATTTAATGATGTTAAACAGTATATAATTATAATCTTTTACGGTATAAGCTTTACCTTTATCTATAATTATTTTTGCTGTTTACTTCGTTCCGTTGGAAATTCCTTTATACCTCTTGTGTTCTTAATAATAGCAGCCATAATTAATATAGTTCTTGATATTGTTTTTATAACTGTGTTTAATCTTGGTATTGCAGGTGCAGCTTATGCTACCATAATAGCTCAAGGCATATCTGGAATTTCAACAGCCATATATTGTTTTATCAAACTACCTGAAATTAGATTTGAAAAATGCGACCTTAAAATAGATATAAAGATTTTAAAGTTAGTAGCAAATTATAGCCTTCTAACAAGTATCCAACAATCTATAATGAATTTCGGGATTTTATTAATTCAAGGCCTAGTAAACTCCTTTGGAGTATCAATAATGGCAGCCTTTGCAGCAGCTGTTAAAATAGATGCCTTCGCTTATATGCCTGTTCAAGATTTTGGTAATGCTTTTTCCACCTATATTGCCCAAAATAAAGGTGCCGGTGAAGCTTTAAGAATAAAAAAAGGAGTAAAATCTTCATTCAAGATTATTACCTTATTTTGCATTATAATATCAGCAATTGTAGTAATATTTTCAAAACAATTAATGACTATATTTATATCTCCATCAGAAGTTGAAATTATAGCTTACGGCTCTCAATATCTATGTATAGTAAGTGTATTTTACTTTCTCATTGGATATCTTTTCATGTTTTATGGTTTTTATAGAGGTATAGGTTCCACTAATATATCTATTTTGCTTACTATTATATCCTTAGGACTTCGTGTCGGAATTTCCTATTGGCTAGCTCCTACCTTTGGTATAACTGCAATTTGGTGGTCTATTCCTATAGGTTGGTTCATTGCAGATATAATTGGTATATCCTTTATAAAAAGGTTTATAAGAAATATAAATAAGTAAATAATAAAAACCGCTTATAGATTACTAGTTTTAAGTATCTATAAGCGGTTTTAATATGATATTTAAAATTTACACTTTAGGAATCTTCAAAAATAAATAAGTCAGAATGCTCGTCTATCTCAAAATATACTTTCCACCTTTGACTTATTATTTATTTTCAGATGCCTTATAAACTAACAGTAGTTTCTTTTTCCGTAGATATATTTACTTTATTGGCTGCTTTAAATATTATAAGTCCAAAAATAAACATTACCACAATTCCTGCTACCCCAGCCTTAGAGCTTCCTGTTATATGGGTTGCTATACTCATAAGCATAGTTCCCATGAAGGCAGCCCCTTTGCCAAATATATCATATAGTCCAAAGTATTCACTGGATTTCTCCTTAGGAATAATTTTTGAGAAATAAGATCTTGATAGTGCTTGAATTGCCCCTTGGAATACCGCAACACATACTGCAAGAATCCAGAATTCCCATGCTTTATCTAGCTGTAATGCGAATATAGTTATTGCTATATAACCCATAATTGAAGCTGCTATTAACTTATCACTTTTAAATTTTTTAGATAATCTTCCAAATAAAATAGCACAAGGAAAGGCAACTACTTGAGTTAAAAGTAATGCTAATAGTAAATTACTATCTGTAATTCCAACATCTTTTCCATAGGATGTGGACATGCTTATAATTGTATGAACTCCATCTATATAGAAGAAAAATGCAAGGAGGAATAAGAAAATCTTCTTGTTTTTTCTAATGTTTAAAAGAACCTTACCTAGCCTCTTAAAACTTTCTGCCACTGGCTTATTTCCTTTTTCAACATAATACTTTTGTTTATAGTTCTTTAGTAGGGGCATTGTTATTAGTAACCACCATAGAGCAGTTAATAAAAAGGCTGTCCCCGTTGCCATTGCAGTTGTAAGTCCAATTTTATCTGCAAAAAGTACAAGGAGTAAACTTACTGTAAAAGGAATACAACTTCCGATATACCCCCAAGCATATCCATGAGATGATATCTCATCCATTCTATCATCAGTAGTTATGTCATTGAGCATGGCATCATAAAAAATAAGACTTCCTGAAAACCCAACCTTCCCTATCACAAATATAGCTAGAAATACAATCCATGGTACCGGAAGAGCTAAAGCTGCACAACCTAACACTCCAAACATCATGAATAATGAAAATAGTGGCTTTTTATAACCTTTAGTGTCCGCTACGGTTCCAAGAATAGGTCCAAGTATTGCTACAATAATTGTAGATAAGGATACAGCATAACCCCAGTAAGCTGTTGAATCTGCTGGTGAAATTCCTGATAAACTTGCAACATTTTTAAAGTAAATAGGAATTATAGTAGACACCAACATGGTGAAAGCTGAGTTTCCTACATCATATAGAATCCACTGCTTTTCTAACTTAGTAAATTTACTCATTTTACCCCTCCTATAGAAAATTTCTATTGAAGAATTCCCCCAGGTTGTCATTACTTTTTATAGCACTATAGTACTCTTCAACTCTATGTACTGCCTCATCTATAGCATCTTCATAAAGGTTTAAAAGCTTTTTATTTATTTCTATACACTTTATATTTGGTTCTACATTAATTATCATACGGCTAAAGCCTTCTCCACCTTTAATTAAGCCTAATAAGCCTTTTATAATCTTTCTTTTCAAATTGTTTTCACATAATAGTAGTTTATTATAAAACCTTACAGACTTAAGGCATTTATATATTTCTTTTCCACTAACATTATCATAAATGCTAGCAATATGTGCTGCTATAACCTTATTAGGAATAATATGAGCTCCTGCACTATGCCTTTGTGGACTTAAATTATTTCTCCTCATTAATGCTCCATCTAACTCTGCTTCTATTTCAGCATGGGATATATTACTTTCCTTCATAGCTTCTGCAATAAAAGGATGACAACTACTATCAAGGACAAAGTGGCATACAAATCCTAAAATATAAGAGATACAAATCTCATCCTTACTTTCTTTAATATACTTTTTCGACCTTTCTAAAAATCCATAGGCCTTTTCATCATGTAATCTATGTCCATACTTAATTATTTCATTCTTAAATAAGGGCTTATAATAAAAAAGTATATCTGGACCATTAAGCCCTATATAATATGCTTCTTTATTTTGTATTATAATATCTTTTATCCCATGGGGCAGTTTTTCTAAGACAGTATGTCCAAAACTATAGTGAGTATAACTTGCAGGCATATAAATCCACCTTTCAAATTTCATAAATATTCTGACTTCTATTATAATTATATTTTTTTTATGTTTTATGTGAGTTATATTAAGGTAAAATTCTTGTAAATCCTTATACTATTAATATTCCTAATTTAATTATAAAAGCACCAACTAATTAAAGCTAGTGCTTTTATAATTTATTCCACTATGAACTGCCAATTACCCTGTTGATGAACTAAAATATTATTTACATCTATATATATTTTTCTTAAAAATCTCTCTGTAATACTTAAATCTTCATTATCTAGGTATACCTCACCTTGCTGATTTTCCATATCCCCCATGGCACCACCAGTTCTAAAATTTTCTCTTACCATAAATATTGTTCTGCTTTCATCATAATTATTACTAAAGTCAAAGTGTATAGTATACTCTCCACCTTTATTTGTGATAGAAGCAGCTTTAATACTATCTTGAAGCCCTTTAAGTTTAAAGTCTTCATTTATTTCGGAAGTTTCACCCTTCTTAGGAATTTTTATAGCTAATTTACCTCCTTCTTTTAAAACATAATTTATATCTATATCCTTTATTTTTATATCTAATTTGCCTTTGTAAGGATCTAGTATTTTAAAAGCTCTCCCAGTTCCATCATTAGCATTTTCTATAGATAGTAAAGTACCTTCTTCATCTCTAACTTCAACTTTTCCAATGGCATCTAAACTAATGGTGTAATCTTCACGCTGTTTATAATCTATATTGCTCCATATTTTAAAGTATCTTTCTCCTTCTTCATAATAACTAGTTGCCCCTAAAAGAACTTCTTTATCTATGGCATTTCCACCAATTTCATCATAACTATTTTTAAAATCTACCTTTTTTAAATTAAACTCACCTATATCTTTATCCTTATAGTGCAACTTAAAATCTGTTATTAAACCCTCACCCTGCTGAAAAGTAAATCCTGCATATCCTCCACTTGCAAAGCTAGTTAATCCTACATTATACATATTTCCATCACTAGTCTTTAATTTTAAGTTGTTTATTATTTCTCTTTGATCCCCTATGCCTTCAGCTTCTGCATCCTGGTTAAACCACATCTCAACATATATATTCTCACCATCATTTGTAATACTTTTTACTAATGCAGAACTACCATCAATATTAATTCTTACTGGTTCTTCTAGCATATATAGCTCTTTATCTGCTTGCTGTTTTATAATGCCTTGGGAAGGAGTAAATATTAGTTTTTCAGCTATCTGCGCAATGACTTCCTTGCCTAAAGGGGACATGCCTATTAATAGGGCTAATATAGCAACCACTGCAGCCACTTTATACTTCTTCATAGATCTTTGCATTTTCCCGTTTTTCTCTTGATTAAACTGTATTTTTTCTTCCTCACTTTTTTCTTTATTTACTTCTGTTAAATCAATACTATCATTGCTTTCATAATTATCTATATTTGCTAATTTCTCCTTCAAGGATTTCTTCAATCTCTGTTTTTCAACTTCATCCATAGGAATTTCTTCAAACTCACTTATATCAAAATCAATCTCATTAAATTTATCATATATATCCTTATTATCCATAACTATACCCCCTCCCTAGCTTCCTTATAGTACTCTCTTCTTATCTTTTCTCTGCCTCTACTAATTCTAGTATTTATATTACTTACAGAAAGCTTTAATGCTTCACTAATGCTTTTACTCTTCTCTCCAAGTAAAAATTTCATTATAAATATAGTTTTATCTGGTTCCTCCATACTTTCTATAATACTTACTAACCTGCTATTTTCTATATCATCAAGATAATGATCTTCTGCACTTTTACCATCAGTGATGGCTTCATCCATAAGCTGGTTATTTTCTTTTTTACCATACTTTCTGTAGTAATCAATTGCTTTAAATTTTGTGATAGCCCCTATCCAACTTTTAAACTTAGAACTATCCCCAGTAAACTTATACCCATTAACCCAAATTGCCATAAATACATCTGACATACATTCCTCAATTAAACCTTTATCCTCTACAGAACATAAGGTTTTAGATATAATTCCTTTTACTAAGGGCCCATATATATCAATGATATAATCAAGAACTTTAGGATTTTTTCTTTTTAATTCTGCAATAAAATTGTCTTTATCCACCCTCATTAAATCTCCTCCAAATTTCCTTCTTCACCCTATATATCGAAAGCAATATAGCTTTTCTTACAAAATTATAAAATTAAATATAAAAAGTGTCTTAAAATATACTATACTTTAGTTTTTACTAAAATATAATCCAATATCTTAAGACACTCTTAAATTAAACATTATTTAATTATTTACTTCTCTAATTACTTACTTATCTAATCTAATCTACAGAATCTGTTTCCTCTAATGGTTTAAAGAAACTTTTATCCCTTTTACAAACAGGACATCTCCAGTCTTCTTTTAATTCTGCAAAAGGTACCTCTTCTTGGCTTTCATCATACAAGTAGCCACATACACTACATTTATAAATTTTCATATCAATTCCTCCTCAATATAAAATTATATTAATAAACTCCTTATGTTAGCTAAATTACCAACTCAGGATTATTAATCTCTTACACTTTGATGTAGCTTTAGTCATCCTATTTAAATTGTAAATCTCCTGAAAGTCCCATGAACAAAACAACTATTTAGCTAGTTATATATATTCCTAGTTGTAAAGTTTTATATTTTTATATTTAGATAATTATATACTTACCTTTTCAAGTTTCTATGGCTCTACCTGTATAAAAGCATTTCCCCCAGAGGACTCCAACTTATTAAGTGTACCATTATTATTAATTGCCGTCATAGAGTAATATTTATATTTAAATCCATAGGTGTCTTGAACCTCAACTATAACATCGAACATATCTCCATTTTTTAATTTATAATTCCCTTTGATAGTTCCAGTATAATTACTAACTTCACTTGAAGGTTCATTACTTTTTTCTAATTTAATTTCATCTATAACTTCCTCATTTATTCTTAACTTACATGAAGCTTCTTCTACAGAATTTTCTTTTATAGAACTTGGATAAATGACACTTTCAATCCGTCCATCAATTATAACTTCATCACCCTTTGTTTCATATTTCCCTTTAAAATCTTGAGGCATAATTTGAAGTTGATACTCCATTTGATCTATATATTCATCTTCCCATGTTTCTTTTTTCACTTCTTCTCCATAGTCTAACGTAAATCCAAATTTAACAGTATTCCTTATGGGAACTGCTATCTTTGCACTATAGTTTAAAGCTTTATCTAATTTACCTTCAACACTCTTACTATCTCCATCGCTACAGTCATAGTTAAAATAAAACTTTAATCCTTCTTTATAAACCTTAGGAGTTCCTTTAAGCTTAATACTAATGGTTTTGTTTTCTACATCTAGCCCTTCTACTGAGTAACTAAAGTCACTTAAAATACTCCCTTGCTTTTTTAGGTTTTCTTCTACAGTGGTATTAATGCCACTTAAGGATGTCCTCATATCATTATACTGATTATAAATGTCACCTCGTAAGCTATCTAAGTCTTGTCTAAGAGAATTAACTTTTAACAAACCCCACAGATTAAGCAATATCAAAACTATAAATCCTATAATAATTCTTATTTTTACCTTTTTATTTTTCTCTAATAATTTATTATCTTCCACTTCAATCTCCTTTCATAACTATATTCTTATCCATCTATCTTCTAATGCTTTATTAACCATATCTCCATCACATAAATATTCTCTTAATATATCTCTTATGTATCTATCATCATATTTATGATTAGAATTATTCTTTAAATCTTTATATCCAGAACCTCTATGAAGATAATCAGAGCTACTTACCCTATAAACTTTATCTTCCTTAAGAGGTTGTCCATTTATAATAACTTCTAGTACTTCTCTTTCTCTATATTTAATCTTTACATTTCTAGAAAAATGAAGTCTTCCTACATATTTTCCTCTAAAACCTGGTCCCCTACCATCAGCTAAAACTATGTCCCCATCTAAACTTTCCTTAATAGCTTCTAATATATATTTCCCTTCAATTTCAAAGTATGTAGGATTTAATGGGGATGGCTCTATTTGTAATAGCTTAAGATTAGTTACTGCACCTTTTTTTATTCCTCCATTTAATACTCCACTATTTATGAAAGCAAAATCACAACTGTAAACTTTAGATAATCCATCTGCTAATAAGTTAGTAATAGGATTTTCTTCTATTACATCATGCCATAAATTTTCTTTAACTTCATATAGTGGTATAGAAAGATTATTTAAAGCTATCTCTTTATTCTTCTTTAATACTTTAATTATACCTTTATCCATATCTAAGCCTTCTATATTTATATTTTCGCCTTTTACTAAACTTACTTTATTATCTTTTATAGACAGTTTTAATACTCCTAAATGTTCTCCAAACTGTCCTGAGGTATGGATTATAGTATTATTTATGATCTTAGGTTCATCCATAAGGATATGAAAATGTCCTCCTATTATTACATCTACCTCTGAAATTTTTGTTGCAATCTCTTCATCCTTATCCATACCTAAATGGGATAGAACTATACATATATCATATTTACCCTTATTATTATTTATCTCCTTATTTATTCCCTGAAGATAATCTAAAATATCTAATCCACAGCTTGTACTAAACTCATTTAAATTTGGAGAAGTACCTATAATTAATATTCTTAATCCTGCTTTATTAATTATTATACTTTTGCTTAGCCCTTCTATTTCCTCACCATTGAGTTTTCTTATATGACAACTCAAAAAAGGTATCCTTCCATCAGAGGTTAATCCTTCTAAAGTATGAATTCCATCAAAGGTCTCATTATTTCCAATGGAAATAGCATCATATTCAGCTTCCTGAAGTAACTCTATTGCAACCTTCCCCTTAGTTCCATTAACTTCTACTCTTTTAAAATCTGCTAGATCTCCTGCATCTAATACAATTGTATCATCATTTTTTAACTCATTAATTTTTGTAGTTATTCTTGCTAAATTTTCAAAATTGCTATGTATATCGTTAGTATGTAATATTTGTAATTCCATAATACATCTCCTTTGTATATGCTAATAAATCATTATAAAATTCACATAAAAATAGACTTTAAATAGAGTTCTTTACTCCCACTTTGAAGAAGATTGGAGTATTAGAGCTAGTAGTTATCGGATAATTCAATGAACATTATATATATCCATATATATAAATATTTTACAACATCTTATGGAATATTCATATGAAAATTTAGTTGAAATTGAAATTTATTTTCACAAATTTTACACATATAACATAACATACTATTAGGTAGAAATTAATTCAAGGAGAAAACAAATGAGCAATTATAATGATTACTCACATAGAAAAATGGAATACGCTTGTGCTTTTGTATTACCTCAAGCATATGAAAATTTATTTTTAGTTAAGGATGCTCTATCAAAGGGCACAATATTTAAGGATTTATATAAACCTTACAACGAGAAGAAAAACTCAAGATGGGAATAGAGGGGTGAGATATTATGTATGATCAAGAATTATTAAATAATATAAGAAAACTTCAATTTTATTGCATAGATTTAAATCTATATCTAGATAACTTCCCTGATAACGAGGAAGCTACTAAGGATCTACAAGCCGTATCTCATAAGCTCGGAATATTAGTACGTCAATATGAAGAAAAATATGGCCCACTTACTAATTTCGGCTCAGCCTCTGTTGAAAGTCCAATGTGTTGGACTTCATTACCATGGCCTTGGGAAAATTATTAACACAGGAGGATTATAATATGTGGTATTATACAAAAATGTTAGAATATCCAATAAATCTTAAATCTAAAGATCTTAGAATGGCAAAATTTCTAGTAGCTCAATATGGTGGCCCAGATGGAGAATTAAGTGCAGCACTTAGATATTTGAATCAACGTTACACTATGCCTACTGGAAAATCTAAAGCACTACTTACTGATATAGGTACAGAGGAGATGGCTCACGTTGAAATGATAGCTACTATGATTTATCAACTTATGAGCAATGCTACCCTAGAAGAGCTTGAAGAAGTAGGCCTTGGTGGTCACTATACTAATCACGGAAGAGCTTTATTCTACACAGACCCTGAAGGAGTACCTTGGACAGCAGCTTATATCCAAGCTAAAGATGATGTAGTTGCAGATCTTCATGAAGATTTAGCTGCAGAAGAAAAAGCAAGAGCAACCTATGAATGGTTAATAAATCAAAGTGATGATTATCAAATTAAAGAAATTTTGAAATTCTTAAGGGAAAGAGAAGTTGTTCACTTCCAAAGATTTGGTGAAGCTCTAGATGACGTACAAGATTGTTTTAAAAGAAAACCATTACTAGATCCATTGAATAGATAAATTAAAAATTTATATTCTAAGTGAATATACTTATATAAATAAGGGGCTTGCAAAATAAACTAATTTTATATATTTTGCTAAGATCCCTTATTTTAATTTTACTAGATAACATTGTTATGATTACTATAAAACTTCATATAATATAATAATCAATAAAAAAGGAGATTAATCATGGATAAGAGTCAAATTAAATCCTTAATTAAATGTGTTGTTTGGGGAATAATCTGGTCTATTATCTTAGTGTTAATTGGATTAGGTATTGTTCATTTTACTGCCCATAACTTAAAAGATGTTTTATTTATTGAAGGTATAATATTAGTTATTTTAGGAATTTCTTCTTTCCTAGGAGGAAATCCAACGGGATTATCTCTTCAAGGACTTTGTCAAGCCAATGCTCAGTATATATCAAATGCCAATCTTGAAGTAACTAAAATGGAAAAAGAAAAAACCAGTACTATTAAAAACAATTTTAAGGCTAGCATAAATACTATTTCACTAGTTATGGGTGGTGTAATATGTATAATAATCAACTTCATCATTTAGATTTTAAAAATATTATAGGGGATATCAATAAATAAACTTCTAATCTTTTACTATGTTGAGCTTGTACTTATATTGGATGACAAGCTCAACATTAATTTAAGATTTAGCTTATTTTGAGATATCCCCTTTCTTAAATCAGAAGTTTTAACTATATTATAGTTGTATCTCCATTACTACTTCTCCCCACATTATCTTTCCAGTTTTTCTAAAACCTACAGCTTCATATAATTTTTCAGCAACACTATTTTCTGGTTCAAAGCTTGTATAAACTTCTATATTTCCATGTTCTTCTTTTAATAGTTCTAATAGTTTTAATATAGCAGCCCTACCATAACCCTTACCTTGATATTTCTTGTCCATCATAAGTCTACACATCCACCAGCTATTATCATCACTATCAAAGCTGTACATTAAAAATCCTACCATAACTTCTCCATCATATATTGCTAACGGATAGTTTCCATCTTCAAACTTAGACTCTAATATAGAATATGAATTTGATGCTACAAAATGTTTCTGATTTTCTTCAACTGAAAGCTTAATGCACTCTCTCCAATTCTCATTATCCACTGCTTTAAAAATAATCTCCATAAATATTTTCCCCCTAATATTATATTTCTTTCTTATAAAAAACCTCATCCTCAGCTTCAAATCCAGTTATAAACTTATTCTCTACTTATCCTTTTTCTTATATGTCTTCAATTCTTGTCTCCTATTAATTCTATAAGTCCTGTTCCCAGAGTTTCTCCCCAACTTAGATAATCATGCCCTGATGGAAAGTTTTCATAACTTACTTCATATCCTTTTTTTATTAGCACATCTCTCATATTATTTATCACTTCCATCATTATAGGCTCAGTATCATAAGGATTATCCTCTAACACTCCAGCATTTAAATAAAATTTTATTGGTAATCTTTCACTCTCTTTAAATTTATTTGTAAGCCACTGACCATCATACCAATAAGAGCCTGACTGAGATAATACATTCCCAAAAATGCGTGAATTTTTATAAGCCATATAAGTCGCAGCTAAACCTCCAAGACTAACTCCTCCAATAATAGTATCCTGTGGACTCTTGCTTACATTGTAATTTTCATATATCCATGGCATTAATTCCTTAGCTATAAAATCAGAATATTTATCACTGCAAGTTAATTCTTCATACCTGTTCTGTATACTTTCAATTAGTACACAAATCACATTCGAAATCTTTTTATCATTTATTAAATTATCTAAAACTGTAGCAGCCGAAATACTTAAATATTCAAAACCATCACTAAGAATTAACAGCTTACATGGCTCTTTAATTTCTTTATACCCATAAGGTACATATGTCCATATTCTGCGGCCACCTCCCAGGATATCACTATGAAGTCTATATAATTTTACTTCACCCTTCCTTGTATATTCCCTAAATTCTGTCCATAGCTCTGTCTTAACCTTAGGCATCATTACTAAAGACGATATTGACTCTTCTGATTCTGGACTTTCTTCATCCTTTGGAAACAGAAATTTATTTGGATTTAATATATCTACAACAGAATTCTTCTTTATCTTTTTATAATCATCATCAAATTCATAATTGAGCGAAAAATTGTATTTAAACTTTACATTATTTCTTACCTTGTATGTTCTAAACCAAACATCAGTGTTTTCTATATTCTTCATAATATTTTCATTATACCGAAACCCTGGAACTCCCCCATAAATCATCACATTATTAATATCTTTTCCTCTATATAAAAAAGTTACTAATGCATTATTATCATCCCCTTTAATATTTTCTATCAAGGGAGTACCTTGTTCTTCTACGTATTCCCAGAACTCCTCTATAACATTAAATCTTTCAGTTTCTATATTCTCAATTAATTTTTTTATTCTGCTGCTTAATGTATCTTCCACACTATCATCCCCATTCATAAATACACCGTCACTATTACACAGCTAACTATTTTTTAAGGCTACTTATTACTGAATCAAATATCTATAATAATCTAATTGTGTTTTAATAATAAATCCATTATTAATATAAAGGTTATATGCTATATGATTTTTGCTATCCACCTCAAGATATATATCTTTAATATCCAAGGTCAACGCCTTCTCTATTCCCTTACTTAATATCTCTTTTCCATAGCCAAGTCCTCGATACTTAGTTGAAATTCCTAATCCACAAATAAACGCATTGCCACCTTCTAAGCTAATACTACATATACCAACAATTTCATTATCTACTTTAGCCATATAGGATATCCTATCTTTAGCTTCTATTACTCTATTAACAATTGCCTTTCCTTCTTTCAAAGTTTTATTAAAAATGTCTATGTATAACTTTGCTATTTCATCTACATCTTGATTAATTATTTGATATAATTTTAGCTTGTTCTGTACTTTAGTAAATTTATCCTTTTTATATACTAATAGATATTCAGAAAAATCATATTTAACATTAAATTTCCTTAAAGTTAACCTTCCGTCATTGCTTGAAGGCTCATGCACAAAGAGTATTTCTCTAACATCATACTTTCTTAGCTCATTAATAGCACTTTCTAAAAGTATTTTAAAGAAACCTTTCTTTCTCTTCTCTGGCAATGTATATGTAGAAATCTCTGCCTGCTGTGATGTTGGTATAAACATAGCTAGAAAGCTTACAAGTATTTCTTCTTCATATAATAGGAAAAAACAATTTATTTCCTTATTAAAGTTAATTTCATTTGATAAAAATGCACCTCCTTTAGTTTTATCGTAGTTTTTGCAAGTCTCTTCTAAGTTTTGAATATCTTCAATCTGCTTCTTATCTAGTTCTCTTAACTCTAAAATTTGCATTAATTCTAACCCCCTACATAAAAATGGCCATATCCTTCACCGTAGATGATAGGATATGGCTAACTAGCACATATTTGCTTTAAACATAGTCTTAACTTAAATATTACTTTTAAGTTCACTATGCTATTTAAAATATTTAGATATAAAAAGCCCTAGGAATACCCCTAGGACTTAATTACAAATTAATACTTTAAATTCAACTTTAAAAACCTATAATTTCAGGTAGGGCGTTATTATATATTCTATTTAATTTTATATTATTTTTATAAAAATCTCTGTTCATAAACAACGTATTCCCACCTTTCTCGTTACTTATATTTACATTATAAGTTTTATTTGTATTACTTGTCAATATATTTATTATCAATCCTAAATAAACCATGCTGCTTCTAATTTATTCCCCTCAAAATCTTTGAAATAGATTAATTCCCTCCATTGTTATCTTTAAATTCCACTCTTAAAAGTCTTGTCTTACTTACGAATCCGCTACTTTCTAAAGTTTTTTTAGAATTTGTATTATAGTACCAACATCCGCAAATTGGAATTTCTCCTTGCTTATAGCAAAGTTTCTTTAGCTCTGCTATAATAGTTCTTCCAATACCCTTTTGTCTATATTCTTCTCTGGTAAACATACCTATACTAGTATATCCTTTTAGTATCCTTCCTTTTTCTTGTATACCAAAACCTAACACGTTAGTACCCTCTTCAAAAATATATAATTCTCCATCCTTAACCTGTTTGTATACGTCTTCAAAGAAGTCACCACTGAATTCCTTTATCACATCAATATCTTTATCCTCTGCTTTTCTTAGATTACCACTGTTATAATACCTTATTTTCTCTGGGTTACCTTTATGATCCTGGAAAAAATAAGCTTGATTTTTCACTTCTTTATTTTCTATATCACATATACAACTTAAATATAACTCGTCTCCTGTAAATACATAGGCTGATTTTGGATTAAACTTTTTTAATATAGCATTAAAATACTTTTGAGCGTATTTTATATATTTACACTTGATATAAAACAGTGTTAATAATTCATCATCATATATAGCAAAATATCCTATATACTTTGAATTCATAACTATTCTATAAAACTTAGATTTAATTATATGGTCCTCTAAATATGAATCGAAGGGTGAAGACAGGGTTTTTATATAATCTTTTAAAAACTTACTTATATCATCACAATTAGTTAATTCGAAGCTTATACTTGTTTTCATATGTTTCCCATAATCTCCAATAAATTAAACCCCTGTGCCCTTATTAAAATACCTTCTTTCATGCTACAACTTATCTGTCGCATAAATAATCTTTCTTTAATAATTTTACTCATTTTTATCTAGTAAGTACCTGTTAATGGTACCACTAAATTCCCCCCTTTTTGCTTTATTTACCCCAGTTATTTTCTTTACTTAATAGCTTGTCTTTTTTATTGCAATAAAAGTTCCCCCCCTAGTAATTTTTGGGGTTTCTAATTTACTATCTAATTTTAAACTTAGTTACCCCTATTATTAGCAGTACACATTTCACAGTCTATAGCTAAAACTATAGCTAAGCATAATATTTCATCAACCTGATCAGATATATTTAGTACATAGCTATCTCCCCAAGTAAACCATTCCTTGCTCACCGTCATAACAGCATATTCACCTTGATATAATGTATAATCATGGGCCCAAAAATCACCTGTTAACCTTAAGTCAGTTCCATCTAGATAATAATTTTGATTAATAAAAGTAAATTTTTTTATCAAATCTCCAATTACCATGCCATTTATTATAATTTCAAACTTAGGCATAAAGGTAAAGAGTTTCTGCCTTATATAGCCCACTTCTTTATGACTTATATCATAAATATGAAGTTTATGTCCCATAGAAAACATTTCACCTTCAACGAAATATTTATCTTCCTCTTTTTCATCTTTAACTATAAATCTATCAGTAAATGAAAATACTTTTTGCTTAATATATAATTTCATAGCTTCCTCCGTCATATATACTCATTATTAATATTATCTCATAAATTTTAGAACATTAATACAAATTTATGTAATTATGTATCCAATTATTTTAATATGTTATTAATAAAAAATTATTCAGATTATATTTATAGATAAATGTTCAATAATATTTAATAATTTCTATAATATTTTAAAAATAATTCGATTAATATGAAAATATTTTATTTTAAATGTAAAAAGAATGTTTCCCATGATATAATAATATCGTAATTTAATATAGGAGGGAAATTTATGTCTGAAAAAAAGGATAAACAAATTCTTTGGTACACCTTAGCTTTTATGGCATTCTCAACAGTATGGGGTTTTGGTAATGTTATTAACGGCTTCTCTGAGTACAATGGACTTAAAGCAATTGTATCTTGGGTATTAATTTTTACTATTTATTTTGTACCTTATGCACTAATGGTAGGTGAATTAGGATCTGCATTTAAAAACTCTGGTGGTGGAGTTAGTTCTTGGATTCATGAAACCATAGGACCAAGAATTGCATACTATGCTGGATGGACATACTGGGTAGTTCATATGCCTTATATTTCACAAAAACCATCTGGTTTTATGATTTCAGCTAGCTGGGCAATTTTCCAAGATAAACGAATCAGTAGTATGAATACAACTCTATTACAATTATCTTGCTTAGTAGTATTTTTAATTGCATTATATATTGCATCAAAGGGATTAAATCCATTAAAAAAGATAGCTACCTTTGCAGGAACATCTATGTTCGTAATGTCTATTCTATTTATCATCTTAATGTTAGCAGCTCCAGCAATTACAGATGCTAATCTAAATGCTATAGATTGGTCATTTAAAACTTTTATGCCTACATTTGATGTTAAATTCTTTACTAGCTTATCAATCTTAGTCTTTGCTGTTGGTGGATGTGAGAAAATATCACCTTATGTTAACCAAGTTAAAGACCCTGAAACTGGTTTTTCAAAAGGTATGATTGCATTAGCAATTATGGTTGCAGTATGTGCAATTTTAGGAACTATATCATTAGGTATGATGTTTGATTCAAATAATGTTCCTAAAGACTTAATGACTAATGGTGCATATTATGCTTTCCAAAAGTTAGGTGAATACTATCACATAGGAAATACTTTCGTAATTATTTATGCTATTACAAATCTTATTGGACAATTTGCAGTACTTATAATATCAATTGATGCACCTTTACGTATGTTACTTAATAGTGCTGATAGAGAGTTCATACCTGAAAAATTGTTTGTACAAAACAAATATGGTGCTTATACAAACGGACATAAACTTATATTAGTTATTGTTTCAATTTTAATAATTCTACCTGCTTTTGGTATAGGAAGTGTAGATGAATTAGTAAAATGGTTAGTAAAACTAAATGCTATATGTATGCCTCTACGTTACTTATGGGTATTTGTTGCATATATAGCTTTAAAGAAGGCAGGAGAAAAATTCAATCCTGAATACAAATTTGTGAAAAATAAAACACTAGGTATTATTATCGGAGCATGGTGTTTTGCATTTACAGCTTTCGCATGTATTGGTGGTATATACTCTACAGATCCATTCCAATTAGTACTTAATATTGCCACACCATTCTTCTTAATAGGTTTAGGATTAATTCTTCCTTATATTGCGAAGAAAACTAATCATTAATTTTATAGTTAAATAGTACAAGCATATAAAAACAGGACTGAATAAAGATATTTTATCTTCATTCAGTCCTTTATTTTTATCTCTATTTTATGCCTTTAGCTTTTAATTTTTCAAGCATATCTGCTGTCATCTTAGCTAAGTCATATTCAGCTTTAAAGCCCCACTCTTCTTTAGCAGCAGATGGGTCTATTGAATCTGGCCAAGTGTTTGCAATTCCTTGTCTTACTGGGTCTACATCATAAGACATTTCAAATTCTGGAATATGCTTTCTAATTTCTGCAGCTATTTGCTCTGGTTCAAAGCTCATTGCAGTTATATTAAATGCATTTCTGTGCTTTAATTTACTTGGATCAGCTTCCATTAAAGTGATTATTGCATTTATAGCATCTGGCATATACATCATATCCATGTAAGTTCCTTTACCTATGAAAGAAGTATACTTACCAGCTTTTAATGCTTCATAATAAATATCAACTGCATAATCTGTAGTTCCACCGCCTGGTAATGCTACATAAGAAATAAGTCCTGGGAATCTTACTCCTCTTGTATCTACACCATACTTAGAGTGGTAGTAATCACATAATAACTCTCCAGAAACCTTAGTTACACCATACATAGTGTTTGGTCTTTGAATAGTATCTTGTGGAGTATTTACCTTAGGTGTAGATGGTCCAAATGCACCTATTGAACTTGGAGTAAAGAATTTACAATTTAATTCTCTAGCAACTTCTAAAGCGTTTACAAGACCACCCATGTTAATAGTCCATGCAAGTTGTGGTTTTGCTTCTGCAACTGCTGATAAAAGTGCTGCAAGATGAATAATAGTATCTACTTCATGTTTTTTAGCTATTGATAAGAATTCGTCATAGTTTGTTACGTCTAAAGTTTCAAAAATTCCACCTTCAACGATTGGATTTCCTTCTGGTTTTCTTACATCTGTAGCTACTACATTATCTACTCCGTAAACTTCTCTTAATTTCGTTACTAATTCCGTACCAATTTGACCTAAGCATCCGCTAACTAATATTCTTTTCATATTGATTCTCCCTATCTAATGTTATTTAAATTTTATTTAAATGTTTTTTAGTTAAAATCTATAACCTTTAGAGGAGGATATTCCTCCTCTACTTTTAATACAAATATTATTTTATTAAGCCCATTTCTCTTCCTACTTTTGCATATTTAGCAATAGCTTCATCTAACAATTCTTTTGTGTGAGCAGCTGATGGCATGTTTCTTACTCTAGCTGTTCCAAGTGGTACTGTTGGGAATACTATTGATTTAGCATATACACCCTCTTCATATAATCTTCTACTGAATTCTTGAGCCTCAGCAGCCTCTCCAATTATGCATGGAGTTATAGGTGTTTCACTATGTCCAATATCAAATCCTAATTCTTTTAAGCCCTTTTTAAGGTAATTTCCATTTTCCCATAATCTATCATGAAGTTCCGTACTTTCAGTTAATATATTTACAGCCTCTATACAAGCTCCTGCTGCTGCTGGAGTTAATGATGTAGAGAATAGGAATGGTCTACCTCTAACTTTTAACCAGTCGATAAGGTCTTTAGATCCTGCTACATATCCTCCAACTACACCGATAGCTTTAGAAAGTGTTCCTATTTGGAAATCTATTTTGTCTGATAATCCAAAGTGGTGAACTGTTCCAGCACCTTTTCCTAGTACCCCAGAACCGTGAGCATCATCAACGTAAGTGATTAAATCAAACTCTTCTGCAATCTCAACAATTTCAGGAAGTTTTGCAACATCTCCATCCATTGAGAATACACCATCAGTGATTACCATTATTTTTTCATATAATCCTGATTCTTTTGCTTCCTTTGCCTTTGCTCTTAAATCATCCATATCAGAGTGTTCAACTCTTATGATTTTAGCTCCTGATAATCTACATCCATCTATAATTGACGCATGGTTTAATGCATCTGAAAGTATTGCATCTTTTTTGTTCATTACAGCAGATATTGCTGCCATATTACAGTTAAATCCTGATTGGAAAGCTATTGCAGCTTCAGTATGCTTAAATGCTGCTAACTTCTTCTCTAATTCTATATGTATGTCTAATGTTCCATTTATTGTTCTAACAGCACCAGCACCTACACCGTACTTTTCTGTAGCTTTGATTGAAGCATCAATCATTCTCTTGTTAGTGGCAAGTCCTAGATAGTTGTTTGAAGATAGGTTTATTAGCTTCTTTCCTTCTATTTCTATCACAGGTCCATTTTGTCCTGTAATAACATTAATTTCATTATAAAGCCCTTTACTCTTAAGGTCCTCTAAATTAGTTTTAAGGAAATTGTTTAAAGATTTGCTTCCCATTTGATTACCTCCATTTAAATTATATTAAATAAAATTTACTATACATGCTAATATATTAATAACACATATAAGTATATTTATACTCCATAATAATATTTTTTAACACTTACCTTTATAAATCAGCTACTTATACTTTCCCTTTACATAATTAGAATATCATCTACTATAAGTTTTTCAATGAATCCTTATTTATATACACCTCTATATTTTTCTGGTAAAAGAGCAGCTATAGATTTCATAACTTCCAACATAGCTCTTTCATTATATTCATTCTTATCTTCTTCTTTAAGTTTTTCAGGTAAATATATAGGTTCTCCAAACCTTACAGTAACTTGAGCTGTTTGGAAGTTTTCTTCCCCCATATCACCATCATTTATAGGTAAAAATTCTTCTGTGCCCGCTAACCCAATTGGAATTATCTTAGCCTTAGATAACTTAGCCATTAGAAGAAATCCCTTCTTACCTTCTATCATTGAACCACTTCTACTTCTTGTTCCCTCTGGAAATATCATAATATTTTCTCCAGCCCTAAGTTTCTTTACAATTTTACTAATAGCATCCTTATCTGCAGAATTAGGTTTAATTGCTATGGTCTTTATAAACTTAAATCCATTCTTAGTAAAATCGTTATTGGAAAGCTTTACTCCCGCAATGAATGTGGGGTCAAAGTCTTTTAATAGTTCGTTAAGTATTAGCCCATCAGCATTACTTAAGTGGTTACATATAAATATTATTGGGCCCTTTATACCTTTAATTTTTTCGTAGCCTTCAACTTTCATATTAGCATACTTTTTTATTGATGTCTTTACATAACTTCTTGCTAGTTTTCCAGAAAGACTCTCTGGTAATTTATTTAAAATTTTTGTTAATATATCTCTTTTCATAGAAATCTCCTTTATACCTAAGACTTACCTCCATACTACTTCTTGAATAATCTGTTATAATACTCCTTTATGTATGGTGAGTTAATACTCTCTTCTATATTATCTCTATCTTCATTATACCTCAAATAATAATTGATAAGCCCATTTCTTATTAATAAATTCTTTCCACGCCATCCACAAGAATGCATGATATACTTTTCTTTAAAGTTTTTATTATCAAGATTTATAAGCTCTAATAAATCAACCTTTTCCATATATTCCTTAGGTAGAAATTCTTTAATAGGTGAAACTTCCACATTTAAATTATGTGGACATACTTTTTGACAATTGTCACACCCAAAAATCTTGCCTTTAACCATATTTAATTCTTCATTATTTAAGTGCTTTTTTTGAGTTAAATAAGAAACACATTGTGAAGAATTAAACTTTTTAACATCTTCTATTATAACATTTGTTGGGCATTTTTCCACACATAAATTGCACCCTTTACAGCCATATTTTTTTGATTTATCCCCTTGTAGCTTAAGATTTGTTATTATTTCTCCTAAAAATACATAGGAGCCATACTTTTCCGTAATAAGAGTATTATTCTTCCCTATAAATCCAACTCCACTTATAGCTGCGATATATCTCTCTGGTAATGGGTTACTATCTACAAACCATTTAGCCTCTCCTCCTAAGGATTCTATATAATCACATATTTCCTTTAAATATTTTTCTACTACTCTGTGATAATCTAGTCCCCTTGTATATAGAGAAAATTTATCTCCTTCTCCTTTATCACCATGATAATAAGGAAAAGCTATTGATATAATAGTTTCTCCATTTTCCATTAAAAGCTTTGGATTAATCTTTTTTTCTATATCTTCCTCTTCAAACTCATTAAAAAGATTATTTTCTTTTCTATCTATGAAAAATTCTTCTAGTTCATTAAATCTTCTACACTCTGTAAATCCAATAGTATCTAAAGAAAGTTTCTTTGCATAGTTTATTATTTTCTGTTTTTTATCTATATATTCTTCCATTGATTTATATATTTCCTACTTTCTCTTTTACATATATCCTATCCATATCCCGAGCTCATTATTAGTTTACCCTTGCTCTATTGTACTCCACACAAATACTCTGCTGCGTACTTAGCTGCTAATTTTCCTTGATTCATAACCTTCTCCACATTAGTATACCCATCAACCACTGCGCCACAGGCAAATATTCCTTTCATGGAGGTATCCATTTTATCCGAAATAAATATACCACCCTTTTCTTTCTCTATATCTATTCCCACTTTTTCTGCTATTGCAGTATCTGGTTTTAAGTTCATACATAGCACTAAAGTATCACAATCCACATATTTACTAGTTCCTTCAATAACATTATATTCTTCATCTAGATGTACGATATCTACACCAGTAACTCTATGGGTACCATATATCTTTACTACTCTATGGTTAAAGAGTACAGGAATATTAAAGTCTTCAACATATTCCTTAGCTTTATTACTTACAGCTCTAATAGCTCCACTGGTTTCTATCATACTTATTACATTGGCTCCCTCTAAAACTAAAGTTCTCGCTGCAAGTATTCCTATATCATCTGAGCCTAATACAATGCATCTTTTTCCTGGTAATACACCTTTTCTATTAATATACTTTAGCGTTGAGCAAGCTGTGGTAATTCCGGCCAACCCATAACCCAATATGTTTTTATAACCAAAGGGTCTCTCCCTTGAGCCCATGGCAAGAATTATAGACTTAGCTTTTATAGTCTTTATTCCTTCCTTACTATTTACCATAACAACTTCTTTATTCTTTTTTATTTCCAAAACTGTAGTATCACACTTAATAATTACGCCTAAGTTTAAGGCATCCTTTACTAATCCTGATATTAATTCAGGGGCAGCTAAATTTTCTTTTATACTCTTATAATAAAAACCTGCCTGAACACATGAAAGCATAGCTCCACCAGGTTCTATATCCCTATCTATTACAATAACCCTATTTACTCCTCTAGATTTGGCCTCTACCGCAGCCATAACTCCACTTACTCCTGCACCTATAACTATTAGGTCAAAAACTTCCATGAAATCCCCTCCTATTCCCAAAGCGCTATAAAATCTACCTAGATTATTATACTATTATTCTTAGTATTTATCATTATTTTCTAAGTTTCTTCCATCTATTCAACCAAAATACCATAATAAAACTAAATACAACTACAATTGCTACCAGCACATTTCCCTGAGTTCTATTTCCACTTTCCATAGCAAAATATATTGCTATTGGTATAGTTTGAGTTTTTCCTGGTATATTACCGGCAACCATAAGACTAGCTCCAAATTCACCTAAAGCTCTAGTGAATGCTAAAATAACTCCACTGATAATACTGTCAAAAGCCATAGGTAATACTATATGAAAAAATATATAGCTATCACTGGCACCAAATATTCTAGCTGCCTCTATACATGTAATATCTACGTTTAAAAAACCAGCCTTAGCACTTTCATACATTAATGGCAATGCCACAATTGCAGCTCCAATGGCAGCACCTTGCCACGTAAATACTAAAGTACCTCCAAATACAGCTTCAGTAAGCTTTCCTAAAGGACCATTTCTACCCATGACTATTAGCATTCCATACCCTACTACTGTAGGAGGAAGACACATAGGCAAGAGTATTATTGTTTCTAATACTGACTTCCCCTTAAAACTATATCTACAAAATATCCATGCTAATGCTATACCAAAAATAATAACTATCCCTGTGGCAACAAAAGCTACTTTAAGCGAAATTATCACTGGTGTTAATATGGACTCCATCATATATTTATCATCCTCATCTTATATTGTTTAGAATATATACTATAGGAATTCTATTTTGTATAACATGTATAATTTATAACCTCCTTCAGGCAATTGTTTCCTATGAAGCTTATAAATTATCCTTATTTAATGATTAATTAACCTTAAAACCATACCTTTCCAGTATTTTTTTACTTTCACTAGTAGCTAAGAACTCTAAAAAACTTTTAGCCTCACCTTTAACTTCAGAAGTCTTTATTACCCCTCCAGGGTATATGATCTTTTTATGACTTGATGTATCGAAAGTAGTGACCACAACAGAATTTTTTATATTAACTGTATCAGATTTATAAACAATACCACAAGCTGCTTCACCACTTTCTACATAACTAACAACCTGTTTAACATCCTTGGCAAAAACAATGTTATTCTCTATGACATCCCACTTATTATAGTGAATTAAAGCTTCCTCAGCATATTGTCCTGCGGGTACAGAGCCTATTTCGCCTAAAGCTATATGTCCATCTAGGTTATCCAAATCATCTAGCTCTTTTACTTTATCTTTATACTCATTATTAACAATTAAAACAAGTTCATTTTCTACTATGTCTTTCTTACTTCCACTTTCTATAAGTTCCTTATCCTCTAGAGCTTTAAATTGCTTTTCTCCTGCAGACATAAATATATCTACCGGTGCCCCTTCCTCAATTTGTTTTTGAAGTGCTCCTGATGCCCCAAAGTTAAAAGTTAAAGTTATATTATTTTTTTCTTCATAGACCTTTTTAATTTCCTCCATAGACTCTTTAAGACTTGCCGCTGCTGAGATTATTATTTCTTTTTTTTCTCCACTATTATTAGTTTCTTCTTTAGTAGCTTGTCCATTTGAACATCCAACAAAGGCCATAGCTAAAATTGTAATTACTATTATACTTCTTAACTTTTTCAAATCACTCCCACCTTTTTCCACAATTATGTATTAATTATACATCTTATTGTGTAGCTTTAAAATACATTTTAACCATTTTATTACTATCGTTAAAAATGTTCTTTTTATGCTCATATAGAATAGGCTGATTTTTTAAGATTGAGTTTAAAGTCATATATTATACATAAAAAAGTCATATATTATACATAAAAAAGAACATTCATAAACCGTTTTCTCAGCCTTGAATGTTCCTTTTCTTATTTAAAAACTTATATATTTTATACTACTATTTTAATTTGAATCTAATCTGAATTGTAAAGACTTCATCCTCTAAACTAGCAGAAACCTCATGTCCCATACTTTCTGTAAGTTTCTTTACAATAGTTAATCCAAGACCTGTATTTTGTCCTGTCCTCATTCTGTCTGTAGTAAAAAATCTATCAAAAACATGTTCCAAATCTTCCTGTGTAAAGTTTTCTACCCTATTACTAAAAGTAGAAATAATTACTCCATCTACTTGCCTTTGACATATAGACATAGTTTTACTACCATGCTTTAAGGCATTTTGAAATATATTTGTAAAAATTCTAATTACAGCATTTTCATCAGCAATTATAGCTGGTAATTTTTCTTGTAGATCAACTTCTACTTCAAAGCCTTTATCAACAAAATCATTATAAAAAGCTGCTACAATTTCACGCAATAAACTTTCAACATTAACCTTTTTAAATTCTAGGTCATATTCATTGGCTTCTAATCTAGATAAATCATAAAAGCTAGTAATAAGATTTTGCAGCACCTTAGAGCGTTTTTCTATAATATCTAAGTACTCCTGTTTTTCTTCTTCACTAGTAGACTCATCCCTAATTAGCTGTACATAGCCTAGAATAGATGTAAGAGGAGTTCTTAAATCATGAGATATATTAGCAATTTGCTTTCTTAATTCACTTTCACTCTTTTCATGAGCTATTCTATCATTTTGACTTTTTTCTAATATAAAATTAATTTCACCTATCATCTCTTCAATATTTTTATTAGGGGCTGCTAATTTTAATTGTTCATTGGTTTTTATATTTTTAAGCTTCTTCAATTCCTTATTTATATTGTTTATATTATAGCGATTTAGTAGAAAGAGCACTATAAATAATGCTGCTATACCACCAAATAAAATAGTTATATATATCATTTAATGCTCCTCCCAAGACTTACGCCCTAAATATATTTCTTCAAATAACGAAACCCTCTTAACTCCCATAAACAGAACAAATAGTTAACTATTTTAATATTTAACTATATTCCTATTTTACTATTTAACTAGGTTTATATTCATATAGTTTCATATTTAAATAGGTATAAATTTATATGTGTGAATTTAAATAATTAATTCTATTTTATCTCTCTTCTTCTAAAGGAAATAATTCCTATAACCGTTATTAAAGTGATGTATACTATACCTAGCACATAAAATTTTGTAATATCCTCAGAAAGAATCCTGTCTTGACCTACTATAAATTTAATGTTGTAAGAAACTAAATATGATTGTATTTTTGCAAATATAGGTTTATAGTAACCTAGCAGCTTAATTATTCCTGGAAATATAGCTACTACCCCTAGATAAGCAAAGGCAAATATATTATTATTCTTAATATTAAAAGCAAGTAAATTTGCAATAGCAATTCCTGTTAACCAAAGTGGGAATACAGCAATGAGTTTATTCCCAAAATTACCAAGTGTTTCTGTCATAGTTGCTCCACCTAAACCAAGACATATATAAGAACTTAATATTAACACAGTGGCAACTATAATTAAAGATACTGTGGCTACAATCACTTCTACAATAAATTTTCCTAAATATATTTTTGTTCTATTAATCCCAAAGGATACTGTATTTTTTAAAGTTTGATGCTTATGTTCATCTGAAAATACAATATCTACAATCATAATTACAGAATAATAAATCAATGTAAAAAGACCTGTTGAAATCATTAGCATATCTGGCATTGTTATTCTGTTAATTGCTGCTTGGTCTTGCATAAACCATAATGCTAATACATTAACTAGAATACATATCAATGAAGAAGTTCCAACTAAAACATAAGGATATTTACGATGAGTAGTTCTATATAATTCACTTTTTATATAATTAAGCATTGATAACACCTCCAACTAATGAAACAAAGTATTCTTCTAAATTGGTTCCCTTTATATTCATAGAATTTAACTCTACCCCATTTTTAACAATTGTACTGCTTACCATGGAAGGTGTATCTTTAAATTTATAAATTCGAATTATGTTATTAGGTAATACCTCATATTCATGACAATTTAGTTTATCCTCTAACAATACTGCTGCCTTCTCAGCATTATCTACCGATATCTCTAAACATTCCTTACACTTCTCCTTAAGTTCTTCTGCAGAAATCTGTTCTACCATCTGTCCTCTCTCAATAAAGCCATATTCCGTTGCTATACTAGCTAATTCACTTAGTATATGACTAGAAATTATTATGGTAATATTCTTCTCTTCATTTAGTTTTAAAAGAAGATTACGAATTTCAACAATCCCCATTGGATCAAGTCCATTTATTGGTTCATCTAAAACTAAAAAGTCAGGATTATTCATCATTGCAAGAGCTAACCCTAATCTCTGTTTCATGCCTAAAGAAAAACTCTTAAATTTTTTCTTTTTAGTATCTTCAAGTCCTACATCTTTAAGTAATTGTTTTATGCATTCTGAACCAGCTATTCCTCTTTGAACTCTATAATACTCAAGATTTTCCTCCGCCGTTAAATATGGAAAGAAACTTGGAGTTTCAATCATTGCTCCTATTCTTTGTCTTGAAATCTCTAAACCTTTTTCCGTAGTTTCTGAGAATAACTCTAATTCACCACTAGTTATCATAGTTTGGCCTGCAATCATCCTTAATAAAGTAGTTTTACCAGCACCATTTTTCCCTACCAATCCATATATTGAGCCTTTTTTTATATTTATATTAGTAGCCTTTACTGCCTCAAATTTTCCGTAGGATTTACCTAAATTTCTCGTAATCAATATACTTTCTTCCATAAATCTCACCCTTCCCTTTTCTCATTGTATTTATTATAAAATTCAAAACTCAATAAACACTTAAGAAAAGTTAAAGAAATCATAAAGTTTATTCAGCCATAGTAAATCCTATACCCCAAATAGTTTTTATATACTCTGTATCCTTATCTAATTTTGAAATCTTAGATCTAATATTACTAATATGAACATTTACAGTATTATCTTCTCCATAGAACTCTTCATTCCATATATTCTTATACAAGTTTTCTCTAGTAAATACTTTTTTAGGATGAGTTAGTAAAAGCTCTAGTATAGAAAACTCTCTTACCGTTAGTATAAGGTCATTTCCATTCACTGTGACCTTCATAGCTTCCTTATCCAGCTCTAAACTCTTATAAGCTAAGACTTGCCCCTTATCCTCTGAACTATTAAATCTTTTATATCTTCTTAGTTGAGCTTCTACTCTTGCAGTAACTTCACTTATCTCAAATGGTTTAGTAATATAGTCATCTGCCCCTAATTTCAGCAGCTTTACCTTATCTGAAATCTCAGTTTTTGCAGAGATAATAATAATTGGCATAGTTTTTGATTTTCTGATTTCTCCTATCAACTCTTCTCCAGTTAATCCTGGTAACATTAAATCTAAAAGAATCAAATCATAATTATACATGTTAATGCACATTCTAGCTTCACTACCTGAATATGCACTACTCACCTCATAATTTTGCTTTTTAAGAATTTTGCATAGTAATCCATTTATATCTACATCATCTTCTACTACTAAAATAGATATTCTTTCTTCCATATATAACACCCCTCTTTATTAGTATCGTAATGGAACTTACATATATATTCTCTATATACTTTATATCACATAATTAACTATAGATAAACAGAGTAAAAAAGAACCTATCCTGTTACAGATAGATTCTTTCTATTTATTCACATTCATATACAAGAATGCTTTCGTTACCCTGAATTTTAAATATCTTTTCAATATCTTCAGTTATCATATTGTTTATATCTCTGTCTGTAATAAATTTAACCCCAATTCCACAATTAGAGCTAAGCCTTCTTGGAACTGGCATAGTTTCATTAGTAATTTCAAGACTATCTAAATATCTATGATATTTTATAGCCCCTGAATGGGTGAAAAAAACTCCAATATACTGCATTCTATTTAACTGCCTTTATTAGAAAATCTTCTTCTACTTCTGTAACTACAGCATTTAAACCTGCATTTTTAATAAACCTTGAAACATTTTCCTTAGCCACATTATTATCAACTAATATTTCAAATCCATCTTTGTTTGCACTTAATGCTTTTTTAGCCATTAAAACTGGTTGAGGACAACTCATTCCCCTTGCATCTACCTTAACCAATAGAAACACCACCTTTGCTATCAGCTTTACTCTTACTTATATTAAATGATTTATTCATACAGAAATAAGAAATCCCTAATAATATTGCTATTCCTATAAATATTGCAATCTTTCCATTGCCAGTAGGACCTTCTCCTGAAGATGCTAATTTAAAGTTATGTGCAAAAGCTGCTCCAACAATCATTCCCATTACTGTGATTGCAGAATCTGCATTTCCTTCACCAGCAAGTATTAATTGTCTTAATGGACATCCTCCTAAAAGTACTGAACCCCAACCTGCAACTAACATACCCATAAAGTTCCATAATGCATCATTATGAGCTATAGGTTGTTCAACAAAGCCTAGTTTAAAATCTCCTAGAACTAAGTTTCCTATTAATGTTACTACAAATATAGATATAAATCCCCACATTAAATAACTATCTTTAAACATGATTAAATCCCTAATTCCACCTACCATGCAAAGTCTTGTTCTTTGTGCTACAATTCCTATAATAAGTCCTGCTGCTAAAGCAAACCATATAGGTGCATGCATAGAACCTGGACCCTTTGCACTAAAGAATATAAATGCTGGAGCAGATATTAATAATATTAATAGCATTATTGCTATCACTGGCATTGCATATCCTTCAGCTGTAGTTAAATTATAATTTCTCTTTAAAGTAAATCCTCTGTTTAAAAATTGAATTCCAACAAATATTCCTGCTGCAAATCCAAGTAAGCCTACTATAGCATTTAAGTCTCCACCAGCAATTCTAAGAACCATTCTTAGTGGACATCCTAAGAATACTAGAGCACCAATCATAACTATAGCACCAAGAATAAATCTTAAGAATGGTGAAGAACCACCCTTTACTTTGAATTCTTTTGTAAATAGTGCAATTATAAATGCCCCTAAAACTATACCTATTACTTCTGGTCTTATATACTGTACAACTTCAGCTCTATGTAGTCCTACAGCACCTGCTATGTCTCTTAAGAAACATGCTATACAAGCACCCATGTTTTTAGGATTCCCTAAATACACCAACGCTACAGATAATAGACCAATGATTCCACCAGCAAAAATTATGCCTCTTTTTTCTTTCACCGTTTATCCCCCCATATATTTGATAAATATAATAAATTTTGATAATACTTCATCCAAAGTAAATTTTAACATATATTTATATTTTTATTAAATTTTTATTACTAATAGATGAATAACAACCTATTAGTTTTTTTAATACTTATGTAACTCTAATATATAAAATCTTTATATTTAATTCTCTATGATATAATAATGTAGGAAAAAATGTTTATTTTTAAAGCTTTAATTTAGATATAAGATATATAGATTTCAGGAGGTAATTATGAGAAAAGTATATTTAGATAATGGTGCTACATCCTTTCCTAAGCCTAATTCTGTAGCTGAAGCTATGACAAATTATATTATTAATGTAGGTGGAAATGTAAATAGGGGTAGTTATGATAGTTCCTTTAATGCAGAAAACATAGTCTATGAAACTAGAGAACTACTCTGTGAACTATTTAATTTTTCAAAACCTGAAAATGTAATTTTTACTAGCAATATAACTCATAGTCTTAATGTTATTTTAAAAGGATTTTTAAAGGCTGGTGACCATGTGATTACTTCTTCTATGGAACATAATGCAGTACTTCGCCCTTTAAACGCCTTACAAAGTAAAGGTATAGAGCACTCTGTAGTACCTTGTAATTCCCTAGGACAGTTAAATCCATCTGATTTACATAAATATCTTAAGCCTAATACTAAAGCTGTAGTAATGACTCATAGCTCTAATGTATGTGGAACTATTATGCCCTTTGAAGAAATAGGACAGTTCTGCAAGGCAAACAATATTTGCTTCATTGCAGACACAGCACAAACAGCTGGATCAATTCCAATAGATATGGAGAAAATGAATATAGACGTTTTATGTTTTACTGGTCATAAGGGACTTCTTGGACCTCAAGGTATAGGTGGGTTTTTGATAAAAGATGAATTAGCTAAAATAACTACTCCTCTTATAGAAGGTGGTACTGGTAGCTTCTCTGAATATGAAATTCAACCTGATTACATGCCTGATAAATTTGAAGGTGGTACTCCAAATATACCTGGAATATTTGGCTTAAATGCAGCCTTAAAATATCTAAAGGAAAAAGGACTTAGTAGTATAAAAGACCATGAAATGAAATTAACTAAACTATTTTTAGATAACATTAAGGATATAAAAGAAATTAAAATTCTGGGACTACCCTCTGCTGAAAATAGGACTTCTGTAGTATCCATTGATTTTCCTAAGGGTGATAATGGTCAAATATCCCATATGCTATCCAAAAACCACGGCATATCTGTGAGATGTGGGCTTCATTGTGCACCATCAGCTCATAAGACCTTAGGCACTTTTCCTAACGGAACAGTAAGATTCGCCTTTGGCTCCTTTAACACTGAAACTGATGTATCATATGCTGTTAATGCTATTAAAGAAGTAATTGCTTCATCAGATAATAACACTCTATGTTTTTAACAAACCAGATAAGTTATACAAAAGTATAAAACAAGTTATCATGTATATCCATAGTGCAATAATAATATATATTATTATGGTTAACCTAAATTTAACTTAACTCATCTTTAAATTTACAAGTGTTAGACATATAATTTATTTATTTAGTATATGTAATAAAACATAGATATTTGAGGTGCCTATATGGATTTTGTAAATGATTTTTTAAATACAATAATAACTACTATACAAGGATTTGGATATCCTGGTGTATTCCTAGCAGTATTTTTAGAATATTCCTGTTTCCCATTGCCTAGTGAAGTACTGTTACCTTTTATAGGTCTTTTAGCTTCTTATGGTAACTTTAGCTTTATTGGAGTTATTCTTCTTAGTACTGGGGCAGGATTAATTGGTTCAACTCTTTGCTATACCATTGGATACTTTGGAGGTTCTCCTATAATAAATTGGCTTTGTAGTAAATCATCTGGTGCAAAAAAGAGTTTCAATAAGTTAGATTTATTCATTGATAAGTATGGAAAACCTGCTGTGTTTCTAAGTAGATTATTCCCTTTAACTAGAACTTATATATCTCTAGCTGTAGGAGCTGTAAAAATGAGTTATTCTCAATTTATATTATACTCCCTTGGAGGTATAACTATTTGGAACATAATTCTTATATCTTTAGGATATTTTTTAGGTGAAAATACTGACCTAATTCAAAGGATTTTGAAAGATTATTCTATGGTAGCTATAGCTATTCTAGTAATTTGTTTTGGATTCTTAGCTTATAAATTTATGAAAAAAAGAAAGAATTCCTTGGAGTAATTTTAAAGAGGCTATGTGAAAATAATTATTCTCATAGCCTCTTTTTAGATTAATTAATAATTTTTAATACTTAATTCCATCCCAATACATGGTTTCTTGAACAACAGTTTTATCAGAAAGCTTAACTCCCTCCATTGCCCACTTTTTAAATTCTGGGAAGCCTGTTCTATCTACAATATATCCTATATGTTCCTTACCACCTGGTGCATCCTTATCTATATATTCCTTAACATAGCTGTAAGTGTTACAGATTATTTTTATTATACTCTCTTCATCTACCCAAGCTATAAAATCCTTAGCTAAACGTGGATTTTTCTTTCCTGTTCTACCTAAAAGTACAAGCTTATAATATTTTTCTCTACTTCTAGTCCATGCATCGGTCGGACATGCTATTACACACTCTCCACATCCTATACACTTTTTGTGATCACGTTGAATTTTATAGTTATTCATGGTTAATGCTCCAGTGGACTTCTTTGTACATGCTCTTACACAAGCTCCGCAGGATACACATTTATTCATATCATATTGAGGTTCTGTCATCCCTATTATTCCAAAATCATTTAATCTAACTTTTCCACAGTCATTAGAACAACCTGTTAACGCCACTTTAAAGTGTAGGTCATTTGGGAATATAGCCTTTTCTATCTTCTTTGCAAATTCCGTTGTATTGTAATTAGCATATGGGCAGATATTGTTTCCTACACAGGCAGATATATTTCTAGTTCCAGCTGCAGAGTAACCCTTTCCTTCATCTCTTTGATTAATTTCTAATCCTTCAATGATTGGTTGCAATAATTCATTTACTTTATCCATATCTTCAAAGCTAATACCTGGTACTTCAAAGCCTTGCCTCATAGTAATGTTTACAGTTCCATCACCGTATTTTTCTGCAATCTCTTGAATCATGGCTAAATATTTAGCATCCATCTTTCCCCCTGGAACACGAATTCTTGATGCTGTATATCCTCTTCTTTTTGTAACCCTAAATGCATTCCTTTTTAGGTTTTTAGTGTTTATATCCATGTACTTCACCTCCAATTAATCTATTAACTCTTTGCCCTTTGTATAGTTAAACACAGGTCCATCTAGGCATATATACGTATCATCTATCTTACAATGTCCACATTTTCCAATACCACAGCACATTTTTCTCTCTTGAGAAATCCAAATATTTTTCTCTGGAATTCCTCTTTTTAAGAATTCAGCCACAGTAAACTTCATCATAATTGGTGGTCCTACTACAACTACTTGTACATCATTAATATCATCTATCTTCATATCTGGAATGTACTTAGTCACCATTCCAACATTTCCTCCATAGCTCTCCTCTGCCTTATCTACAGTAAGAATTAATTCCATGGTGTTATTCCATCTCTTAATATCTTCTTTAAATAAAACATCTTCAGGAGATTTAAATCCACAAATTAGAGAAAACTTTTTAGCATCCTGTGGATTATTACCAAAGTAGTCCACAATTCCCCTTACTGGAGAAAGTCCTGTACCTCCAGCTACTACAATAACTTCATGATCTTTATAATTATCTATGTCAAAACCATTTCCATAGGGTCCTCTTAAAAATAATTTATCACCTACATAGTTACTAAATATTTCATCAGTAACCTTTCCTACCTTACGTATTGTTAAATCAACAGTTCCTTCTCCAATACCACTTACTGATATAGGTGCTTCTCCATATTTAGGTATTGATACTTCAAAGAACTGTCCTGGTTTCACATCACCAATATAGCTCATTCTAAAGGTATACTCAATTTCTGTATGCTTTATTACTTCCTTTATTTCTGAAATAAAAGGTATATATTCATTCTTATTCATCTATTTCACCTCATCACATGCTGATTGCAATTTATTAATACAGTTACTAAATGAAATGTATTCTGGGCATATATCATCACATCTACCACAGCCTACACACATATGGTAACCCCATTTTTTCTTGTAATCATATACTTTGTGTAGCACCTTAAAACGCATTCTTTGACCCTTATTTTGTCTAAAACTATGTCCTCCAGCCATATCAGTAAATCCATCAACTTGACAGGAAGACCATACTCTTCTACGTTCTCCTACATTTTTATTATCTTGATAAAAAATATCTTGCATGGTGAAGCAAGTACATGTAGGACAGACAAAATTACAACGACCACAAGCAATGCATCTTTGATTATATTCCTCCCACATGGTGGATTTCATAACATCTAGACTAAGTTCTTCTGGAATGTTAACGGTAACATTGTTTTCAGAAATAAATTTAGGTTCTACCTCTATAGTATCAGCCTCTTTTTTCTCTAATAAAATGTCAAAAGTTTCACATTTACTATCAAAGTAAACTTCATGATTTTCTACCCTAATGTATCCATCATAATTATTTGATTTATTAGTTCCCATATCTACACAGAAACAATTTTCAAAGGTTCTTTCACACCCCATCAATATGAATTTTGTATTCTCTCTAAGTCTTTTGTAATAGTAATCTTCAAAGCCATTTCTTAAGTATATATCATCCATTCTTTTTACAGCATGTAAGTCGCAACTTCTTAAAAACACTATTGACCCTTTAGCTTTAGGGGCTGCTTCCCTTACTTCATCTTCAGTAAAATAAAGTAGAGTTTCAGATTGTGGTAATAACACTTCCTTAAAGGAAAAATGAGATTTTTCATCAAATACTATATCTTCAACCTTTGATATTTGCCCATATCTAACTCTGTCTGTATCGGAAAAGTTTGCACCACCTTTAATTAATATAGGAGCATATATTATATACTCTGATGAAAGCTCTTTTAAAATTTCATTGAATTTTTCTAAATATAATTTGTAACCCATAATTCACCTCTAATTTACTTTTTTTCTTGATATAATGTAGTATGGAAGAGCTACGAAGAAAATACCTCCAACCATATTACCAAGTGTTACAACTAAAATATTATATATATATCCACCTATGGTGACATAAGCATCAAAAGGTGATAATAAACCTATTGTTAATACTGTCATATTAGCGATACTGTGCTCAAATCCTACTGTAATAAAAATAAATAAGCACCAAAATATCATAATTAATTTTGCTACTTCTTCTTTGCATTTAAATCCACACCAAACTGCTAAACACACTAATATATTGCAAAATACTCCACGGAAAAATAATGGTATAAGTGGTATTGTCATTTTTATTTCTGATGCCTTTGCAATGTATTCACCGACACTACCTGTAGCTAAACCTGATAATTTAAACATTACTCCTGCTATAATTGAACCTAGTAAATTTCCTAAAAAACATACTAACCATAGCTTTATAGTACCCTTCCATGGTACATCCTTATTTAAGGATGCTGATGCTAGTACAAAGTTATTTCCTGTAAATAATTCTCCCCCTGCCATTATAACTAGACTCAAAGCTCCACCAAAAGCTAATCCCATAACAATCTTTATAGCACCTGAACCTGCTGATGTCAGTTGACCTCCTATGGTAAAGATAAGAATAGAACCTAATCCTATAAATAATCCTGCCAACATAGAAGAAATAAAATATCCTATAGGGTTTTCATTTAACAATTGCATCTTTGTTTTACCAGCTGCACATACTTTGTTAAAATCTCCACAAACCATAACAAATCCCTTCCCTCTTTTATAATTATAGCTTCATTATAGGCTTATAAAATTTAAAGCACCGTGATAAAAATCACGGTGCTTTAAAATATTCTAAAAGTTTTTCTTTATTTTTTATTATAAATTTTTTATTATTGTATTCAATTAATCCCAACTCACTAAGTTCTTTACATGCCCTTGATATGGTCTCCCTTTGTGCTCCAAATAAGTCTGCTAGATAGGTTATACTAATCTCCATGTCTATTAATATACCATTGTCATTAGCTACTCCATAATCCCTACCTAGTTTCCAAAGCTTTGATGCAACTCTCTTTCCCATATTTAAAACTCCAGTAGTATTTTTAAATTGTCTATACATTCTTCTTACTTTTAAAGATAAAGATGACAGTACCATTTTTGTAAACTCAAAGTCTGATTCCATGACTTGTAAAAGCTCCACGGTGTTACAATACATTATTTGAGAGTCCTCTATGGTCTCACAATTTATAGATGCAGTAGAACTTTGTAATATAACTTCATTTATAAGCTCACCTGGCCCCAATATAAATATAACCTTTTTTTGACCCTTTTCATTGAACTTATATAATGATACCTTTCCCTTTAATACTATGTAGATATTATCTACAATATCCTTATCTCTAAATAATACCTTTCCCTTTTCATACCTAGTAACTCTAGTAATATTAGATAACTTTCTTAAAGTATTTTCATCTATGTTATTAAACCCTGGGAGCTCTTTTAAATCTTCTAAATTAACGTATCTCATTTTCTAAATTACCCCAATCATTTTTTTAATTAATTTCCTTCTATTTACTTCAGGAGGATTTTCCCTATTTTTTGTCCTTTTAAGTTCTATACTTTAATTTATATTTTTAACAGTCTCTATTATATAGTATATATCTTTAACCATATAAACTACAAAATTCTATATTAAATTAATAGAGTTATCTAAAAAAATAAAAAGTATACCCAGCTTCTAAAACCACTTAGGTATACTCACCAAAATAATAAGAAATGTAATATATCCTACTATTATAGCTATTCTTTTATATGACAAATGGAATTCTTCAAAGCCATAATAAATATTTCCTCTATAGCCTCTACTGTTAATTCCATCCTTAATTTCTTTCCAACGTTTTAAAGTATTAATAAAAAGTAAAGAAGCAAGACTTCCTGAATCCTTAACCTTATTCTTAAAACCACCAAAGGCGCCTCTACATAACATACTCTTCCGTAATGTTTGAAATTCATCATCTATAAGTATTAAAAATCTCTCCATAGATTTTCCTATATCACAAATATCTCTAAGCCAACTTATCTTAGAGAATATATAAAATACATGATCTGTAGGTGTAGTTAAAGTTAAAAAACTAACGGATATCCCCCCAGACACCGACTTTAATATAAGTATTAAAGTACTATACCATCCATAATCAAATACAAAGGTTATAGAAGAAACTAAAGCAAATAAAAAAGTTGCCTCTACAAAGTGTTTTACTATATGCATAGGGTTCTTATAAACAATATGAAGTACAAGAAAAAAAATTATATTTATAACCAAAGGATAGCACCTAGTACTAAAACTAAGTGCTATTATTGGTAATATACATAAAATTATTTTCTCTATAGGATGAATATTTGCTAATTTACTTAGCTTTGAATATGAAAGTACTGTCCTTAACATTCTTTCACTTTTCCACCTACATTAGTCTTAGCTCCTTTGTTCTTTGAAGCTCCTTTTTTAACACCAATGTAATATCCTATGAATCCAGCCCCAATTGCTGCTTGTAAACAGAAAAGGAAGCTTTCAATTTCTCCTGATGGTGGTTCCCACATAGGAGCTGCCCAAGGCTCATAATCTCCATTTAATTCTTGGATTTTAACTTCAATTTCTCCATCGGCACCATTAAATTCACCATTTCTACCTAAGAATAAAGATCCTACCACAATTGCTATACATAATAAAATTAATCCTATATTTTTTTTCATATTATCTTACACCTCCAACTTCTAATAACTCCTCAGAGGCATGTTTTTCTATAAAGTCAAATATCATAACAGTTATTATTCCTTCTACTATAGCAAGTGGAACTTGAGTTATAGCAAATATTGATACAAACTTTATAAATGCCGCTGCAAATCCACCTGTAGTAGCTGGGAATGCAAGTCCAAGTTGAATGGATGTAACTAGGTATGTTGCTAAGTCCCCTAAAGTTGCTCCAAGGAATATTGCTAATTTTTTATTTTTATTTTTAAATACTTTATAAATTGCAAAGGCTACTATCGGTCCTGCAATACCCATTGATAAAACGTTAGCTCCTAAAGTTGTTAATCCTCCATGCGCTAGGAAAAGTGCTTGGAATAAAAGAACTACTATAGAAACCACAGACATAGCAAATGGTCCAAATATCATTGCTCCAAGACCTGTACCTGTTGGATGTGATGAACTTCCTGTAACAGAAGGTAATTTCATTGCTGATAATACAAAAGCAAAAGCCCCAATCAATGCTAATAGCATTTTTAAATCCTTGCTACTCATTGTTTTTTTTCTTATATCTCTAATTCCTAATGCTACAAATGGAATGCATGCTACAAAATAAAAAGCACACCAAGCCATTGGTAAAAACCCTTCTGCAATATGCATACCATAAGCTAATTTAGGCACTGTAAAGAATAATGCTAATGCCCACATAAATACAAATGATTTTTTAGTAATACTTGATTTATTCATAATTTTTCCCCCTTATATTTAGTAAAAATGATTTAATTTAAATATAATACCGCTAGCATTGCTTATATTTAAATTTCTATATACTTAACTGTAGCTAATTAATGTGATTATAAGTAATATACTTAACGTGCACTTTAAATATATTAGTATACAATCTATAACATAACTTTTTGTTTTATATAATAAAAGTTACTCCCACCGTCACCCGAGTCTTTTATTACACTTTGAAATGTTACTAATAGTTTTCTTTGTTGCTACAGATATAGTGACTTAATTTTTCTTCATCATTAAAGACAATGCCGTAATCCATGGTTTTTCTTTCTACTACAAAAACTTTAATGCCCATGTCTATGGCAGCCTTTATTTTTTCATAAGTTCCACCTTGTGGACCACTATCCTTTGTTATTAAAGCCTTACCATCATATTCTTTTATAAAGGCTTTATTTAGTTCATAACCTATAGGTCCTTTTATGAATATCAAATCCTCCACTCTAACACCTAAGTTAAATACTTCCTCCATAACTTTTAAAGAAGGTAGCACTCTATGGACTATTCTATTTTCAAGTTTTAACTCTAGTATCTTATCTATATTTCTACTTCCTGTAGTATTTAAAATACATCCATCTATATCTTTTAGGGCTTCTCCTAATTCTTCATAGGTTGGCACCTCTATTATCAAATCATTTTTAGGTAACGTATCTAAAGTACTTTGCCTTTCATATCTTACATACTCAATTCCCATATCCTTTGCTATCTTCATAGCAGTTCCACTTATTTGAACTGCATAGGGATGAGATGCATCTACAATTACCCTTACACCACTTTTCATAAATAATGCTTTTAACTCTTCATAAACTAAAGGTTTATCATTTAATATTTTATATTTATAATCCACTAAAAGCTCTCCACCATAGGTTGTAGCTGTGGATACTAAAATGTTATCTGTATGTTTATTTAGATGGGAAAGAATTACCTTTCCCTCTGATGTACCTACTATTAAAGCTATCATTGTAATTCTCCCCCTTAATGTCTACTTGTTTTCTAATTTATATCCTCTTGGAGTTATAAATAATCCATCTTTTATATAACTCTTAGTATTTCCTATAATAACCATAGTCATCATATCTACTATAGAATCATCAAAGGTTCCTATAGTGCAAACTGTAGCTTCTTGACCTTCTCTTAAGGCATGCTTAACAATAGCAACTGGTGTATCTTCATTTCTATATTCCTTTATTATATCTATAGCTTCTCTTAAGTAATGAGGTCTTCCCTTACTCTTTGGATTATAAAGAGATATTATAAAATCCCCTTCAGCTGCAAGCTTAACTCTCTTCTTTATATCTTCATATGGAGTCATTAAATCACTTAAGCTTATGTTGCAGTTATCATGCATAAGTGGAGCTCCAACTATTGATCCTGCTGAAGATGATGCTGTAACCCCTGGTATTACCTCTACTTCTTCATCCTTTTTCATTTCAAGAATTAACCCAGCCATACCATAGATTCCAGCATCTCCTGTACTTACTACAGCTACCGTTCCTTCACTAGTTAATCTTAAAGCTTCCTGGCATCTTGCCTCTTCACCCATCATTCCTGTAGAATAAACTTTCTTACCATCTAAAAGTGGCTTTATCATTTCTATATACTTTGTGTATCCTACTACTATATCGCTTTCTTCTATAGCCTTTACAGCTTTAATTGTCATGTAATCAAGTCCTCCTGGACCGATTCCTACTACATATAATTTTCCCATTATTTTTCCTCCATTATCAGTAGACTAACTTTCCAATACAAAGGGTTATACCTTCAAAACTAATTTTATCTGTAAGTAACTCTCCCCCTGCTAATTCAACACAAGGCTCACATACCGCTCTCACACCTATAGATTTCTTGACAAAATCACTGCCCTTGTATTTATGTTCTATGCTTTCTATTTCTTTTAAAGAATGAATTTCCATGGGACAGTTTAAAAATTCACTTAAAGCAATTAATGCTCCTTCATTCTTTTTAACTTCCACTGTAGAAATAGTTTTTATGGCTCTTAAATCTATATTATATTTCTTTAAAGTATCCACAACAAAGTTTTTAACTTTGTCCTTATCCACATCTTTTCTACATCCCATACCTAATATGATGTTTCTTCTTATGAGTTTAAGGTGAATCAAGCCTTCAACGGGGAGCAAGTTATCCACATCTATTTTATTAGATACTGTAACCATACCCTTCATATCTCCTTCAGGAATTACATATCCCTTTGGCATTTTTATTTGGCCTTCATCATCTAAAAAACCAACCTTAGCTTTATCAACTAATTTGGCAGCTATGTCTTTAGCTATTTTCATATCATCTATAATCAGGTTATTATTCTTAGCAATCATATCTGGAGCATCTATTCCCATGGTATCTGTGGCTGTAGTTATAACTGGTGTAGCCTTAAGAATTTCTGACACTTTTAAAGCAAGTTCATTAGCTCCTCCAAGATGTCCTCCTGCAAGACTTATGGCGAATCTGCTTTCACAATCTACTACTACCACTGCTGGGTCCTTATCCTTTCCCTTTAGAAAAGGTGCTATTCCTCTTACTGCAATGCCTGTAGATGAGATAAAAATTATTCCATCTACAGTATTCATAAGCTCTTCACATACAGATTTTAGTTTGAAGTTTTTGTTATTATAACTAGAGTAAAGCTTAAGCTCTAAAGTTTCACTTAGTTTTTTTGCAATATTATCTCCTTGTCTTGTTACAGACACCGCTGCTAACTTCATAACTCTCCTACTTTCTAGAATTGTACATTCTAAGAATTATTTTTGTCCTTCTCTAAACATATGAGTAAAGGATTTATCATATAGAAGACTCTTATCATAATCACAATTTATAAAGTCTCCTACTAATATTTGAGCACATTTAGTGATTCCTGCTTCTTTAACCTTTTCTGCTATATCATCTAAAGTTCCAATTATAGCTCTTTCATCTTCCCAAGTAGCTCTTTCAACTACAGCTATATTAACATTCCTTCCATAACCTTTTCTTAGCTTTGCAACTACCTTATCTATCATGCTAATAGAAAGGAATATAGCCATGGATGCACCAATTGATGCAAGTTTTTCTAAGCTTTCAGTTTCTGGTACTGGAGTTCTTCCCTCAACTCTAGTTAATATTACAGTTTGAGTTACTGATGGAAGTGTAAATTCCTTTTTTATTACAGATGCTGCTGCTGTAAATGAGCTAACTCCTGGAATTACCTTGTACTGAATATTTAATTTATCAAGTTCATCCATTTGTTCTTTGATAGCTCCATATATAGCTGGATCACCTGTATGAAGTCTTACTACCATTTTGTTTTCTTTTTCAGCCTTATTCATAACTTCTATAACTTGTTCTAAAGTCATAGATGCTGAATTATGTATTTCACATCCAGCCTTACAATAATTCATATGCTCCTTGCTTACAAGAGAGCCTGCATATATAACTACATCTGCTTTTGTCAGTGTATCTCTTCCCTTTACTGTGATTAACTCTGCATCTCCTGGACCTGCTCCTATAAAATAAACCATTCTTCTTCCTCCTAATCTCTATTTGCTATTATAAGTGACATGTATTCTTTATTATCTAAAATATCTTCTCTCTTATGTAAAATCTCTTGCCCTTCTCTTCCAGCTTTTTTTATATATACATAGTTAAAGCCTTTTTCATCAAGAACGTCTAATACTTCTTCTTCTCTTTTATAGACCTTCATTATAACTACATACTTTTCATCCTTTATATCTGAAACTCTGCTAGCTGGGGTAATAAGTAATGGTTCATCACCTATAACTAATGGTTTTTGCGCAAGACTAGCACTAGCACAGAAGGAAGTTATTCCTGGAATTGTTTCAACTTCAAAGCCATGCTCTTCTATATATTTCAGTAAATATATATATGTACTATAAACAAAAGGATCTCCTAAAGTTAAGAAGGCTACATTCTTTCCTTCCTTAAGCTTCTCTTCTATAGCTTTAAAGGCTTCATAGATTTTTTCTTCTTGGTCTTCTCCACCCATTGGAAATTGCTTTATCATAACTTCTTTATCCTCTGATATAAAGTCCTCTGCAATGCCTAAAGCTATACTTTTTCCACCTTTCATAGCACTTGGTGAAACAATTACTTCACACATTTCTATAGTTTTAACCGCCTTTAAGGTTAATAGCTCTTTATCTCCTGGTCCTACTCCAACTCCATATAACTTTGCCATCTATTTCACTCCTCTATTTCTACTATAAAACAATATTTTCAATTCTTAACTATTTTCTATTGCTGTATTTCCTTATACTACAAACCTACTATATGACAATATTTCTAATTCTTATAAGCCTCTACAATAAAAATTGGATTATATCCAAATAACATATAACTTTGGCCTCTTGTTTTACTGACACCAACTTGAGTACAGCTAATTTTCATGTTTAATCCTTTTAAAGTACTCATTGCTTTATATACATTATCAATGGTTATAAAATTTAAAACCATTACTCCATCATCTTCAAGAAGGTTATGGCATTTCTCAATTATTTTTTCAAGATTTCCACCACTACCTCCAATAAAAATACTATTAAACTTTTCCTTAATAGAGTCTAAAGCTTCTAAAGCTTCACCTTCTATAATCTCTAAATTATCACAATTAAATTTATCTTTATTTTTATAGATTACCTCTAAGGCTTCTTCATCTCTCTCCATTGCAACTACACTACCAGAAGTGCAAATCTTACTTCCTTGAATTGATATGGAACCAGTTCCAGCTCCTACATCTAGAAGTTTAGAATTTTCCTCTAAATTAAGTTTTGCTACACTTAGAATTCTAACTTCTTCCTTTGTCATAGGACAGTTTCCTCTTATAAACTCTTCATCTTTTATATATTTCATTTAAACTTCCTCCACTACAAAGACACTTAATGAAGAAAATTCCTTCTCCATTATCTCCTCTGGTGTACCTACTGTTATTTTCTCATCTTCATAGGATAAATTTTCTCCTACCCATATATTACAACTTATATTTTCTATAAACAGTTTATTTGCTAAAACCTTAGGTGAATTTTTACTATCTGTTAAGAATATACACATGCTATTTTCTTTAACAACAGTTAAAAAATCTTCTTCTCTTCCATGGACACTGCCTAAAAATTTTCCATTCCAACTCTTCCCTATCTTGCTCATTAGATATTGAAAAGAGCTAAGTCCTGGTATTATCTCTATAGGCTCCTCTTTTATATTTCTCTTTATATAATCAGTAACTCCATAAAAACATGGGTCTCCTGATGCAATTATAGATATTTTCTTGCTCTTATTCTCTTCTACTATCTTCAAAATATCTGATAAAGACTTAACTGCCACTCTTTCAGTATTTATAAAATTTACACTTTCCAAAGCTCTAGAAAATCCTACTAACATATCACTATTTTCTAAAGTTTCAACAGCCTTAGGAAGTATATACTCCTTACTTCCTGGACCAAGTCCTACTACATAAATCATCTTTCCACCTCTATAATGTTGTAGCTAATATCTTAGGATTAGTTGCACCCCAATACATAACCACATCACATTTAAGTTCACCATAGCTGTAAAGCTCCATTCTTTTCTTCACTTTATCTACAATAGTTTTATATATCTCACTATATTCACCCTTTAAAGCTTTTATAGCACCCTCTGTAGTCTTTTCATTATATATACTTCTAACTAAGTCATGTGGAGCTCCTGCTAATGCTAATTCTAATGCTATTACTTCTAGTCTTACATCACATACTCTACTGTGAGTGTTAAAGCTACCAGCAGATATCTTACATATCTTACCTATATGACCTATTATAATTATCTCTTTAACTCCACAGCTAACACAACATTCTATAGCAAATCCAACAAAGTTTGATATTATAGCCACTTGATCTATAGAATATCCCATAGACTCTGCAACCTTTTCCCCCATGTTTCCAAAGGCTAATATAAGAACCTTATTTTTTAAAGCCTTTTGAGTTATCTCAATTTTTATTGATTCTTTAATTGATTCTTCTGACATAGGATAAACAATTCCTGTAGTTCCTAATATGGATATTCCTCCTATTATATTAAGTCTAGGATTAAAGGTTTTCTTTGCTACTTCTTCTCCCCTTGGTACAAATATAGTAATAGTAACTCCTTCATCCTCTGGAAGCACACTACTTACCTCTTGCTCTATCATAAGTCTAGGTACTGGATTAATAGCAGCTTCACCCTTTTCAATATAGAGGCCTTCACCATTAACTACTCCTACACCTTTTCCACCTTTTAAAATATATCTTTCTTCACCCTTTTCAGCTCTTGCCCATATAGGTAATCCATGGGTAGCATCTATGTCATCTCCACCATCTTTTATAATGGAACATTCCACATAGTCATCACCAAAAACAACTTCATCTATTACTAAGTTTAAAATTATTCCCTTTGGTGTATTAATCTCTATATCTTTAATTTTTTTACCAGTAAAAAGCATATAAGTAGCTGCCTTAGCAGCAGCTGCTGCACAGGAACCTGTAGTATAACCACATCTTAACTTTTTACCATTACTGTTAACATATAAATCTAGCATTCTAATACCTTCTTTATTATCTCTCTACTAACATATACATAAGAGCATTGACTATAGCTGCTGCTACTGCACTTCCGCCCTTTCTTCCTCTAACTGTCATCATATCTATATCTTTTAATTTTTCTATTTCTTCTTTTGATTCAGCGGCTCCTACGAATCCTATTGGAGCTCCTATAATAAATTTGCAATTAGACTTTCCCGATTCAATAAACTCTTTAAGTTTGAATAAAGCCGTTGGAGCATTTCCAAATACGAAGAACTCTACTCCATCTCCTACCGCCTTTTCTACTGCAGCCATAGAACGAGTTATGCCTCTTTCCTTTGCAATCTCTGCAACTTCTGGTTCTGATACATAACATACAACCCTGCAATTTAACTTTTCTAAGGCTCTTTTATTTATTCCTGAAAGTGCCATATTAGTATCTGTATATATAGTTGTTCCCTTTTTTAGAATTTCTAGGGCTGTATCTATAGCATCATCTGTCATATAAACTAAATCCTTATATTCAAAATCTGCTGTAGTATGAATAACTCTCTTAATTATAGAAAGCTCTCTATCATCGAAATTATGAGGTCCCATTTCTTCTCCTATAATTTCAAAACTTCTCTTTTCTATGTCCATTGGTATTTTTATATAATCCATTTCTCCTCCTACTTAAGGAAATAACTTTCCTTAATAAATCTCTATTTTAAAATTACATCTACTTAATTAAGCTATTAAAAAAATCAATATTAGAAAAGAAATGTATATGTCCATAAGCTGCTAAAACATTATTTTTTACATACCCACACTTCCACTTCTTTGTGGTTCCATCGTAGGCTTTCTTTTCTAATTCATATATTTCTTCTTCTTTTAAATCTACCAGTGATTTATGGAATTCATGACAATTAATCATCATATCCTTTGGCACTATAGAATTTTCTTCTTTTATCTTTATAGTTGCATATCCAAAATTATTAAGTTTTCCAGTCATATAAGATGTTCCATTAAAGAAACCTACTGTTTCAACTCCATCTATGCTCTCTGTAAGATACATAAGTCCACCACATTCTGCATAGCATTTTACTCCACTGTTTAGGGCTTTTCTAATGCTATTTAACATAGATTTATTAGAAGATAACTCTTCCTTGAATACTTCTGGGTATCCTCCACCTATATATATAAAATCTACATCCTTTGGCACTTCTCTATCTTTTAGGGGGCTAAAATACTGAACTGTTCCAACCTCTTCCAAAAGCTCTATATTCTCTTTATAATAAAAACTAAAGGCTTTATCATAGGCTACTGCAATCTTTATATCTTTGTTTTCAGCGTGGAAATCTTCACTGTTAGTAGATTGAATATCTGAAGCTTTAAATTCTTCTATAAGGCTATCTACATCTACATACTCTTCCATAAGGCTACTGCATAACTCTATCTTCTTTGATAAATCTTCAACCTCGCTACTCTGCACAAGGCCTAAATGCCTACTTTTTAAAGCTAACCTCTCATCCTTAGGTATGTATCCGAAAACTCTAATCCCGCTGCAATTTACTTCAATAGCTTTTTTCAAAAGTTTATAGTAACTTTCACTAATATTATTAAGTATTATCCCTACTATGTTCACATTTTCATAATTTCGAAGTCCTTCTATTTCAGCACATAAAGTTGCTGATTGAGCTTTAGGAGATAATACTAATACCACAGGCAAATCTAAAGTTCTAGATACATGAGCTGTAGAAAAATTAGTATCTATACCTTTTCCATCATAAAGTCCCATAACTCCTTCAATGATTCCTAGATCACCCTGACCTCTTAGATAACTCTCCTTAACCCCTGATTCTCCCATTAGAAATAAATCTAAGTTTCTTGTAGCTACTCCTGTTATTTCTCTATGAAAGGCTGGATCTATATAGTCAGGTCCAACTTTATATCCTTGAACCTTATATCCTCTATCTATAAGAGTTTTCATAAGTGCTAATGTAACAGTGGTCTTTCCACCGCCACTACTATTTGAAGAAACTATTATACTTTTCATAATTTACTCCTTTATGGTGTTTTCTTCGTATCTCCCAAATGAAGATATTTATTATCTATTACATCTTGTACATGATTCACATATATATGTCTAAACTTCTCAATCTCACCCAAACCATGAAGATATATGTCTACTTTAATTCCAGCTTCTTCTAAAATAGTCTTCCATGAATCTTCTTCATCAGAAGCCATATCATTAGTTGCATGGTCTCCAGCTACTAGCATAAGTGGTGCTAACTTAACGTGATCAATACCTTCTCTTTTAAGAATTTCTACTATCATATCTACGGTAGGATATCCTTCTACTGTTCCAACGTATACATTATTATAATTTAAGTAAGTAAATACGCTTTGAAGTGCTACAAAGGCTGAGTTAGCTGGATGATTACTTCCATGTCCCATAAATACCATAGTCTTATCTTTTGGTATAATTTCTTTTATAGCATCTATAAACACCTCATAATCATTAGGTGTTTCTTCCCCTCCTTGAAAGTGAAGGGCTGGTCTACCTACTTTTATTGATTTAAATTTATTACTCCCTCTAAACTTATCAACTACTAATCTAACATATTGGAACTCTTCCCCTGGTATTATATGGAGTGGCTGAACTATAACTTCTTCATAGCCTTCTTTGTATAGTTGCTCTAACGCTTCCTCCGGGGTAGGTACAATTATTCCATCTCTATTTTTTATTTTTTTAATTATCATATGGGCTGTAAAAGCTCTCATAACATGATACTCTTTAAATCTTTCTCTTATTTCATCCTCAATTTTTTCTATAGTTAATTTTAATGTATCCTTATAAGTAGTTCCAAAGCTTACTACTAATATAGCCTTTTTCATTTTAGTTCCTCCAAATTTAATAAATTAGTGCAAAATAAAACCTCTACCCAAAAGGTAGAGGTTAAAATTCAATTTAACTCATAACAGAATTATAATTTGTAATAAATATACAAACTAAACTATTAACTCCCTTCCCTCCGAAGTGTCATATCTATGCTTTAGGCAGGTCTCCTGACTCACGTATCATCCTCCATCTCACCTTCCCAGAAATACACTCCAGTGGTTTTTCTATGAGATTTCGTCTTCGTACACAGTAGCGGGGGCTGTAGTGGACTTTAACCACTTTCCCTATTAAACATAATGTACCTAAAACTATACTTTATTCAATTTAAATCAACATATTATTTACCATTTCTCTTTAATCCAATTTAATTATACCCTATGATTTAATTTAATTCAATATGAATATACTAGTATTTATAAAATAGTATAATATATTCATGCTAAAATAATGATATACTATTTAAATAGTATTATACAACAGTAATAATTATTCTAATTTTTAATATATTTTATATGAGGTAAAGATATGTTTTTTGTTTATATATTAAGATGTAATGACAATACTTTATATACAGGATGGACAACTGATTTAAACAAAAGGCTTAAATGCCATAATAGTGGTAAAGGAGCTAAGTACACCAGATGCAGATTACCTGTAGAAATTGTTCACTATGAAAATTTACCTGACAAATCTTCAGCTTTAAAAAGAGAATGTGAAATAAAAAAACTTTCTAGAGCAGAAAAACTTATTCTTATAGAAAACGCCATAAATAGCTCGGAGGGAAATCAATGAAAAATACAAAGTCTTCTTTTGCTTTATTTTTCAAATGGATATTTAGATCAATTTTATTAATACTATTTGTTTATTACTCATTTGTAAAAACTGATAATAATTCAAATTACATTAGCAACATTCTATTAATTCTTATCACATCCTTTATACCAGATATAATTTTATGTATATTTAAAGTTAAATTATCTAGTTTACCTGACTTCTTATTGCAATTCTTTATATTTTTAGCTCTACTCTTAGGCCGGATGTACAATATGTACTCAATACTACCTTGGTGGGACATATTTCTTCATTTTGCTTCAGGGGCTCTTTTAGGGTTTTTATCTTTAATAATTTTAAAACCTCTTATAGGTGAAAATAATCTCAAAACCCTTCCCCCATTATTCATAGGGATATATATATTACTCTTTACTATTTCTGGAGCTGCACTGTGGGAGTTCTGGGAATTTGCAGGAGATCAACTATTGGGGTTTGATTCTCAACTTAATAGTCTTACGGATACTATGACAGATATGATAAGTGGTTCTTTAAGTGGTGTTATATTATCTATAATGGGATTTTTACACATTAAAAATGGTTCATTTGAGTTTTTGGATAAATTTATTAATGCCATTAAAAAATCTCATAAATAAACCTAAAGACTCGTATTATAAAGTCAAATTCTAAATATTCCCATTATAAGATTAAAAGACCAAGGTCTTAAAAACCTTGGTCTTAATTATTTAAGTTTTATGCAATTTCTGAATTACATTCAGCTTCATTTTCTTTCATTAATCTTCTTATAAGTTCTAGTAACTCATTTGTTGAATTTGATTTATCAAAAGTCATACAGTTTTCTTTAATTTCTCTTAATTTGTTTTTGTCCTTAATCAAAGCCTCTATAGCTTCAGTACAATTATCACCTCTGCCTATAGATATGGACATGCCATGATCTAATAGAAACTTTGCATTTGCTTCTTCTTGTCCAGGTATTGCATCAAAGGTAATTAAAGGAAGATTTGCTGCTAACGCTTCTGATACTGTAAGCCCTCCTGGTTTAGTAATTAAGACGTCTGCTAAGTTCATATATCTATGAACTTCATTCGTAAACTTAATAAGCTTTGTCTGTTTTTTACTAAACTTAATCTGTTCCTTAATTTTATTATATAGTCTTTTATTATTACCCGTTAGAATTACAATTTGAAAATCCATAGGAATATTATTTATATTCTTATAGATTTTTTCTATATTATATACTCCGAAGCTTCCAGCCATCACTAACACGGTCATTTTACTTTCGCTTAATCCCAGCTCATCTAACAGTATTTTTTTATCATCTTCATCTTGATGAAAAAAACCATCATATACAGGGATTCCATAAGGATGAACTTTTTCTGGAGGAACTCCTCTATCTATCATACCTTCTACCATGTCTTCACATGCTACACAATATTCATCTACATTAGGTTTTATCCACGTTTTATGTGGTGCATAATCAGTCATTATACATATTGATGGCACCTTTATACTTCTATTTCCCTTTAATATAGAAATCATTTCTGTAGGAAAAGGATGAGTAGTTATGATTACATCTGGAGCAAATCCTTCTATTAAGGGTATTAATTTTTTCGAAAATAAATAAATTAACTTTGTTACTAAACATGTTAAAACCCCAGACTTGTCCGTTAAACTATATATATTTTTATATAAGGAATTTAAATACTTTGCCAGTACTATATATCCCTTAGTTACGATTTTATTTATAAATGGATTAACATACTCTAAGGTATCCACTACTTTTACTTTAGCACCTAACTCATTTTCTAAAATATATGATTCTAAAGCCTTTGATGCTTTTAAATGTCCTCCACCAGTAGATGCAGATAAAATAAGAATATTCATATTTACAATCCTCTCTCTATTTACTTCACATGGTCTTATGTAGTAAATTTAACTATTCTATTTTACCACACCTATTATGCTTTAGTCCAATTAATTAAATCTAACATAATCCATTTAAAATCATAAACATTTCATATACTTTTATTATCAAATACAAATTTGATAATCCATTCGTAGTAACACTGTCTTAGAATAAAATATATTCACTATAAATATTTATATTACTTATACTTTTCTATAGATAGTTCTAACACTACGGATAAAATGTTCTTTTCTATTGTATTTAAAACTTCTATCAATGTATCTACACAAGTTTCTACTTTTTCAGAAGTAGTACCGTAGTTTTCTCTATCTTTTAATTCTACTACTATTGTTTGGCATAACTTAAGTACATTTTGTGCATATTCATTTATCTTTTTGTCATTAATATAACCATTTACAAATTTATAATTATTTATAATCTCTTCAAATTCTATTATAAATTCGTCTCTATAATAGCTTTCTACGTTTATCCAATTAGGTATTGTGTTATTTTTAATTTTATCTCCAAAGACTTTAATTTTTTTATTTAGTTCAAATAGCTCCTTATAACTTTTTATTTTATCGTTATTAATATCTATAGCACGTTCTTTCTTAGATTTTTTTCTCTCTTCCATAATTAGTTTTCTCATAATTAATAGAGATATACCTCCACCAAATGCTGCAGATATTAATGGAACTATTATTCCTAACATCCAAGTTGCCTTGTCCATAAATAAATCACCTCAAATATAATATTCGTTGCAAATATTACATTTCTGAATGAAATTAGTCTTCATATCTTTTTCTATGTTTAATCATTATTTCATTTAATATATCACTAGTACTTTGTGGTGTATATGTTATAGCATTAGCCCCAGCAATTATAGTTTCACGTATGCTCTCATCTGTAGGACCTCCTGTTGCTATAATAGGTACATCTGGATACTTACTTCTTATATGTCTAACAATATTCGCAGTTTCTTTAGCTCCTGATACATTAAGTATAGTTGCTCCTGCTGCTATTCTTCCATCTATATCATCTTTTTCTGAAACAACGGTAACTAATATTGGTAAATCTATAGTTTCTCTCATCCCTGCAATAACATCATTGCCTATAGATGAATTAACTACAACCCCCATAGCTCCCTTAAATTCAGCATCCAATGCTAGATTTATTACCCTTTTACCTGTAGTAATAGATCCACCTACCCCACAAAATACTGGGATATCTGATGCTAGTAATAGTGCTTCAGTTATTCTGGGTTGAGGCGTAAATGGATATACTGCAATAACAGCATCTGCATTAGTATTTCTTATAACTGCTACATCAGTTGAAAACACTAAAGATTTAATTCTTTTCCCAAATATAACAATTCCAGTAGCGTCCCTAATAACCTTAGGTAACTCAATCATATGACTTCTTAGTAAACCTTTAAATTCTGGCACACGTTTTTCCATAAAATTTCTCCCTTCACCATATAAAGCTATGTCCTCTCTAAAAACATAGCTTAAATCACGCCTCACATAGATAACTTTAACTTATATATATAAACTTAAAATGTGATTAATAACTTATTTTATTTTCTTAACTTACAGATTATATCACAGGTTTATTACTTCCTCAATAAATTTATTTAATTATTTTTATGGAATTATACGGTACATTTTTACTCTCTTTATCTATGTAAAAATAAGATAAAAGAAAACAATAAAAAAACCTAGCGATTACTAAAATCACTAGGTTTCTATGGCAGGGGCACGAGGACTTGAACCCGGAACCAACGGTTTTGGAGACCGCTACTCTACCAATTGAGCTATACCCCTTCGTTACTCGTTTATTATATTATATAATAAACATAAATGCAAGAGGTTTTATATAAATTATTCAACATATTCTTAAGTCAATACTAGTATAAATAAGTGGAAGTATTCTCACATATTGAAATATTTAGCATCTTATTATTCATTACCTTTTTATAGGAACATAAAAATTCATTTAACTCATTATCAGTTAAATCTATTTTCCCAAAACTTTTTAATATAACATTCTCATCTTGAAGCATTAACTCTAAATCATTCTTATCATTCTTAATGCTATATGAAGTTACACTTTTTACTTTAAGCTTTCCTTTATACTTTTCTTGAAACCCAACCATTTTTCTTGCATCTTCATACTCAATACCTAATCCACTTAGAGGATTTTCTACACCCATAGACTTCATTTGGCTTTCTACATCTTCAGTCGAAATTCCATACCTCTCCATGACCTTATTCTGGATATTCATAAATTTCTCTTGAGATATATTATTTTCCTTCATATACTTAAATATTTCTCTGCTCATTTCCGACATAGATAGCTTTCCTTGAGCCATTGAATAATACATAGAATATATGTAATCCTCAAATTTATCTACATCTTTATCTGTGGCCTTATTTTTCAGTTCATTAAAATCTATTACATCACTAATTTTAATCAGCTCCTTGAATACAATATTTCTTTCATCACATTATTTATTTTATCCCATTAATTTTTATTTTAGTATCTTATTCTTTATTAAATCTAATTTCTAATCGCTTTTATTCCCCATAATCATAGAATATTGAAAATAAAAGTGTCACGAATCTACTTAAGTATAACTCAGGTTAAAAGATGATAAACAGAGCTCCTTACTCCCACTTTAAAGAAGATGAGAGTATTAGAGCTGGTAGTCATCGGATAAATTTAAGAAATATGTTTGTAAATCAGTATATTATAAAAGTATTCAAATTACTACTATATTAATTATGTATTTAAAATATATTAATCTTTTCTTAATATATAGTTATGTACTGTTGAGTATGTAGTTCACCTACATACTCAACGATATGCTACTGTATCTTGAATCCAGCTTCTTTCACCTTCTCAAGAATTTCGTCCATATTGTCTGTGCTTAATCTTATTACTATCTCTTTAACTTCTGTTATGCTCTTAGGATCAACAACTACAAAGCTTATAATTTGCCCTTTGTTTTCAGTAATTATTTTTGATAGTTTAGATATTTGTCCAGGTATATCATAAGCAATTACAGCTAATCGTTTACCTTTATTTAATCCAAACAATTCTGTAAATTGATGAAAAATACCGTGATGTGTTACTATTCCTTGCATTTCTCCATTTTTATTTATTACTGGTACAAAGGAAACACTTTTAGTTTCTAGGAAATGTGCAGCCTCTTCAATTTCATTAAAAGGAGTTATTGATGGTACATCAGTTCTCATTACATTTTCAACTAGAAAATCTGATAGTAAACACTGTCTCTCTATAGATTTTTCATAGTAGTATGTGTATATTTGCTCTTTTGAAATTACTCCACAGAATTTATCTCCTTCTACTACTGGTATGGATAAAAACTTATTTTCTTCCATTACCTTAAGAGCTTCTCCTATGGTTACCTTTGGTGTTACAGTTATTAACTTTTCTCTAGATAACATCAAATTATTTACAAACATAATTTATCCTCCTCTACTTATTTGTTATTCTATATTATACCTTATTTTAGTATACTATGTTAGTATTTTAATATATTTCATTATTAATATATTAAATATATTTTGATTATTGCATCAATTATCACTATTTTACGTATCCAAAATATAATACGTAAAATATATAGATTTGTTTACTTAAATATAAATTTACTTTTACAATATTTAGTACCATTCCACTGCCAAATATGCTAAAATTTTTTATATAGATAAATGGTATGCTTTGGAGGACAAAATGAATATTAGTATAAAGAATATAGTTTCTGCTCTATCATTATCCTTGGATCTTACAGACAATGATTGGGGTAAATTTGAGGATGTTATAAACCCAACACATGCTAAAGATATTTCAAATAAGCAATTTTCTAATCATTCTAGATGCACCTCATATATAGCCTTAGAAATTGCTCAAACTATGAAGCTAGATGAAAATTCTTACTATAATTTATATATTGCTTGTATGATTCATGATATTGGAACTCAAAATATATTTGATGAGTCTCACACCTCAAAATGGTATATAAAAAAGCATTGCATTGCTGGCTCTGAAATGATTCAACGTATTCCATCCTTAATACAAGTATATGATATAATACGTTATCATCATGAAAATTATGATGGTAGTGGGTGCTTAAAATTAAAAAGTTCACTAATTCCTATAGAAGCTCAAATTCTGAGAATAGCTGATTTAATTGAAATCCAGGTAGATTATTCTAAACCTTACCATATCCAAAAGGATATTCTTATTGATTGGGTAAAGCTACACAATGAAACTTTATTTTCACCACAGGTTGTAAAAGCTTTTCTCATGATAGCTGACAAAGAAGAGTTTTGGCTAAACCTTATAAATTTACCTAATATGAATTTCATCCTTGATAATATAATACCGGAGAAAGATATTTTTATCTCTCTATCGGAATTTGAAGCAATTGCTGATGTATTTGCAAGCATTATTGATAATAAAAGTTCTTTTACTGCAGAACATTCTAAAGAAATTGCTACTTTAGCTTATAATGTTTCTAAGCATTTAGGCTATACTGAGGAAAAATGTCTTAAAATGAAAATTGCAGGATTACTTCACGATATCGGAAAACTAGCTATTCCCATCAGCATATTGGACAAGGATGGTCCTTTAACAGAAGAAGAATATTCTATTATCAAATCTCATACCTACTATACTAAATTAATTCTAGATAAAATAGACCACATATCTGATATTAGTTTATGGGCTTCTAGTCATCATGAAAAATTAAATGGTAAAGGCTATCCACGAAGACTTAAGGCTGAAGACCTTAGTGAAGAATGCCGCATTATTGGAGTATGTGATATATATCAATCTTTAACTGCTGATAGGCCCTATAGAAAAGGCATGTATATGTATGAAGCATTTAATATATTAGATGATATGGTAAATAGAAACTTAATTTGTGGTAATGCAGTAAGACATTTTAAAAACACTTTAATATCTCGGGTAGAAAAGAAAACTTAATTTAATTATTATACAGTTATTTAATGAAAAGTAATTTTACTATTTGCTTTTCATTTTTTTTCTTTTAGGCTAAAATATTAATGAGGTGAATCATATGGAATTTATAGTTAGTAATGTTGATGAATTAGATTCCCTAGGTATACAGCTAGGAAAAATGTGTAAAGAAAATGATATTTTATGCCTTATAGGTGATCTTGGTACTGGTAAGACTCATCTTACCAAAGGAATTGCAAAAGGTCTTAGCATAGATGAATGTATAACTAGTCCTACCTTTACAATTGTTAATGAATATGAAGGTAGATTAAAATTGTATCATTTTGATGTGTATAGAGTAAATGATCCCGATGAGATTGCTGCCATCGGCTTTGATGAATATATATTTGGAAATGGAGTTAGCGTCATTGAATGGGCTAACTATATCGAAGATTTAATACCAGAAGAAAGTTTAACTATAAACATAGCTAAACTTCCAGACTTAGGTGAAACCTATAGAAAGATTACTCTTTCCTATACTAATGATAGATATAATTATATAAAGGAGTTGAAGCTATGAAGATTTTATCCTTAGATTCTGCAACCGAATGTGCAACTGCGGCTATTATTGATAGCGATAAGATATTAGGGGAAACTATTATAAATTATAAAAAACAGCACTCTATAATTATGATGCCTATGATAGATAACCTTTTAAAAAATTGTGGTTTATCCATATCAGATATAGAAGGCTTTGTAGTTTCTAGTGGCCCTGGTTCTTTTACTGGTCTTAGAATCGGTATGTCCACTATAAAAGGTCTTGTGCAAGCAACTAATAAACCCTTTGTGTCTATAAATTCTTTAGATGGACTTGCAAATAATCTCTTTAATATCCAAGGTATTATTTGTCCTATAATTGATGCGTTGAGGGGTAATGTATATACTAATTTCTATAAATTTGAAAATAATAATTTAGTAGTCTTAGGTGAGCCTGAATTATTATCAATGGAAGATGTAATAAATAAATGCTCAGGATTTAATGAGCCTATTACTTTTATAGGTGATGGTACATCAAAATTTAAGGATGCCATATCAACTTCTCTACCTAATGCTTCCATAGCACCTAGTCATATCAATGTGACAAAGGCATCTTCTATAGGCTACTTAGGCTATCTTAGATTAATAAACAATGAAGGTGATAATGTACTTAGTAGTTCACCTGTATATCTTAGACTTTGCCAAGCCGAGCGTGAATATGAAGAAAAGGTAAAAAATCATGACTGATGTAACTATTGAAAGATTGAGTTCCCTTAATATATTAGGAGTTAAAGAAATTTCTGACCTAAGCTTCTCAAGCCCTTGGTCTCTCCTATCTATGGAAAAAGAACTAATTAATAAAAACGCTGTCTATATAGTTGTAAAGTTAGGTAATAAAGTTGTAGCCTTCGGTGGAATGTGGGTTGTCTTTGATGAAGGTCATATAACCAATATAGCAGTTCATCCCGATTATAGAAGAAATAATTTTGGAGATGTGGTAGTAGAAAACCTCATTACAATTGCTAAGGATATAAATATTGTTTCTATGACTCTAGAGGTTAGAGCCTCTAATATAGCTGCAATAAATCTTTATAAAAAACACCATTTTTCTGTAGAAGGTATAAGGAAAAACTATTATCAACATCCAAAAGAAGATGGATACATTATGTGGAACCACAACATATAGGTGGTATATATTAAAATTTTAAAGACGATAAAAGAATTTTTCTTTTATCGTCTTTTTGTAAATTATCTTTATATATTTTAATTTTAACTTCAACTTATTTTTTAAATTGTTAAAGATATGATTTAGTACATTTTTATTAGGCACCTTTTTTCATAGCTTGTTCAGCTAAAACATTCTCTCTATTTAGTAGTGGTGATATTCTCTTATAAGATACGAAGGTTATAAGAGATACTATGGCCCCTTTTATAATATTAAAAGGAGTTATTCCTAGAACAATTATTCCTGTTAAGCTAGAAATATTAGAGTTTCCTGCTGCTGATGCTCCTATAACATTAGCCATGCCACCCATTATTGTAGCATATAATGGAATTAGTATAAAGTAATTAAATACTGCTCCTACTATAGTCATTATTATAGTTCCTAAAATTAATCCTATAATTGCACTCTTTTTAGTTTTATTTTTATGATAAACATATGATGCTACAAACACAAAAGACCCACCAATCAAAAAGTTAGCAAATTCTCCAACTCCACCGGTGTAAGTGCCATGAAAAACTAGATTTAATATTACTTTTCCACCTTCTATAATTACTCCTGCCACTGGTCCCAATGCAAATCCACCTATAAGTGCTGGTAAATCACTAAGATCAAGTTTTAAAAATGGTGGAAATCCTGGTATTGGAAATTCAAATAACATTAATATAAATGCTATTGCTACTAATAAAGAGATTTTTACTAACCTGTTTACATTTTTAGATGTGTTCATTATTAATACCCCCTAAATTTACTGCAAACTTCATAGGGTGAATTTATCCCATGACTATCCACTCTAATACTCCCATCTTCTTCGAAGTGGGTGTTAAGAGTGTCTACGTCCCTGGATAACGATTTCTAAAGCTTCAAAGAAGCTAAGAATTCTGTTTATAGTACCTCAATGCCCTCAGATTTGTTATTTTTCTAATGACTATCTCATTAATACTGTTCATTATAACTTAATTGTTAAAAATAATACTTATAACAAATCTAAAAAAGCCCTGATTAAAAATCAGGGCTAAAACAAGCATCACTAAAATACTATATACCTACTTCTTTCATCCAGACTATACTGTCGGCTTCGGAGTTTCACCGAATCAGCCTTTCGGCTCGCGGGCTTTACCGCCGGTGGGGAATTACGCCCCGCCCTGAAGTGCATTATTAACTTTTATTACACTTTCATCTTACCATGAAAATCATTACACTTCAATATATTTTTTAAAATTCATAGATAAAATAGATATTTTTTTAACGATATTTTTAAACTTATATCTTACTTTTTAAGTGTTATTCCACATAAACAGAGTTTATTTTAACTCTACATCTTTTTTCATTGACAAAGATATCCTATTTCTCTTCTCATCAATATCTATTACAGTAACCTCTACTACATCTCCTAGCTTAACCACATCTAGTGGATGCTTAACAAATCTATCACTTAATTGACTTTTATGAACAAGACCATCTTGGTGTACTCCAATATCTACAAAGGCACCAAAATCCGATACATTTCTAACGGTTCCTAATAATTTCATTCCTTTTTTAAGCTGAGATAATTCCATAACCCCAGTTTTAAATATTGGTTTTGGCATTTCTTCTCTAGGATCTCTTCCTGGTTTTTTAAGTTCTTTTATAATATCTAAAAGAGTTGGTTCCCCTATACCTACTTCTTTAGCTAAATTAGATACTCCTACCTCTTTAACTTTTTCATCTATACCCTCTATATTTTTACTACTTAAATCTTTACCATCATATCCTAGGATAGTCATAAGTTTTTTACAAGCCTCATAGCTTTCCGGATGGACAGATGTACCGTCTAAAGGTTCCTTGCTACTATCAACTCTCAAGAATCCTGCACATTGCTCATAGGCCTTAGCTCCTAACCTCTTTACCTTTAAAAGCTCTTTTCTTGATTTAAACTTGCCTGTTTCATCTCTATAGGCAACTATATTCTGAGCTATACCAGAATTTATTCCAGAAATATAAGATAAAAGTGCTGGTGTTGCTGTATTTAAATCTACTCCTACATTGTTAACACAATCTTCAACTATATTTTTTAGAGATTCATCTAATCTTTTTACAGTAACATCATGCTGATATTGACCTACTCCTATAGATTTAGGATCTATCTTTACTAACTCAGCAAGAGGATCTTGAAGCCTTCTTCCTATGGATATAGCTCCTCTTACCGTAACATCTAAATCTGGATATTCTTTTGTTGCAAGCTCTGATGCAGAATAAACTGAGGCCCCAGCTTCAGATACTATTACATAATATATATCTTTACCTGTTTCTTTCTTTATCTGTGCTATAACTTCCCCTAATATCTCTTCTGACTCTCTACATGCAGTACCATTTCCAAGAGAAACTACATCTACATTGTGTTTTATCATCATCTTCTTTAATATTTCTTTAGCCTCTTTAACCTTAGCTTCACTTGCAGCTGTAGCATGAACTGTGACATACTCTAAAAACTTACCTGTATCATCAAGAATTGCTACTTTACATCCAGTTCTAAAACCTGGATCAAAGCCCATTACAGTTTTTCCCTTTATAGGTGGAGACATAAGAAGCGCCTTAAGGTTTTCTTTAAATATTTTTATAGCCCCATCTTCTCCTTTTTCTGTAAGCATATTACGTACTTCTCTTTCAATAGATGGATATATTAATCTCTTTATAGAGTCATCAATACTGGTATTAATACACTCATTGCACTTCATATTATCAGTGACCATAAATTTGCTTATATAGCTTTTTATTTTTTCTACATCACAGGTAATCTTGACTGAAAGAACTTTTTCATTTTCTCCTCTATTTATAGCAAGAATTCTATGAGAAGGTATGAATTTTACCTTTTCACTATACTCATAATACATTTCATATTGAGTTCTCTCTTCACTGCTTCCTTTAGTTTCTATAACTCCATTGTTTACCACATAATCTCTTATCCATTTTCTAAACTTAGCATTATCACTAATCTTTTCACTGATAATATCCATAGCTCCTTGTAATGCTTCATCTAAAGAAGTTACGCCTTTATCTTCATCTATAAACTCTGCAGCATACTCCTCAGGAGATTTTTCTCCCCCTCCAGATAAGATATACTCACTTAATGGCACTAATCCCTTCTCTGTAGCTATTATAGCTCTTGTTCTCTTTTTAGGCTTAAATGGTCTATAAATATCTTCTACTTCCGTTAAAGTTTCAGCTTTATCTAAAGAAATTTTAATTTCATCTGTTAGTTTTTCTTGCTCATCAATTAATCTAATAACATCTTCCTTTCTATTTTGAAGATTTCTTAGATATGTAAGTCTTTCTGAAAATTTTCTTAAGATTACATCATCAAGACCACCGGTTTTTTCTTTTCTATATCTGGCTATAAAAGGCACTGTATTACCCTCATCTAATAATTCTATTACATCCTCCACTTGAGACTTGCTCATAGGAAACTCTTTAATTAACTTCTCGTTTATAATTGACATCTTTTCTCCTCCTGATTGTTCTAAGCATAGTATTCTTTAATTTTATCACATTATTAGCAAATTTATCATAATCAAAATAACTTTTTCATACATATACTAATATAGTAATGTTTAAGGTGATGCCATGAAAAAATTTATAGTTTCTTCTCTTTTAACCTTTTCCCTAATCCTTTCTTCCATCAGTTATAACAGCCTAATGCTAACTAAAAACTTCGATGCTAAGGAAGTAAAAGAAACTATCCATTATCTATCTTCTGATGAGTTTAAAGGTCGATTAAGTGGAACCTTAGAAAATGCTTTAGTTGGCGCCTATATAAAGGATGAGTTTGAACACATAGGATTAGAACCCCTAAGTAATGGCTATTACCAAAGCTTTCAAGTAAATTACCCTAAGAGTTTGTCAGATGAACCTATGATTGCAGTTATTGATAAAGATAAGAAAATACATAAGATTTTAGAATACGGTGTTAATTACAAAGAAGATTTGCTTAACTTTAGGAATACAGAGATAGAGTTTGATAACTTAGATGTCTCTTCTAGAAACAATGATGCAATAGCAGTTTCTAATGACATGGGAACTGCAATATTTTATACTTCTTCTAATAATACTCTTGGGTTTAGAAGTTCTTTTTACGAAGAAAGTAACAAGGGACTGTTTATTACAGTTACAAAGGAAACTCTTGCCGAAATAGAAAGTTATTTAAATGAAGGTTTTTCAATCTACACCTATATACCTTATTCTATAGAAGAAGCAAGTATCAATAATATAGTAGGTGTAATTAAAGGTAAGGACTCCTCTCTTCCACCTTTAATCCTAGGTGCCCACTTCGATCATATAGGTACTGATCTAGGTGGAACTGTTTATAACGGAGCTTTAGATAATGCTTCTGGAGTATCATTTCTCTTAGAGCTTGCTAAGTACATTAAAACCTTAGGCATTCCTGATAGAGATATAATCTTTGTTTCCTTTAATGCTGAAGAATTCGGACTTAAAGGCTCTAAAGCCTTTGTAGAAGAATATAGGGACTTAATATCTGGAAGTAGAGTTTATAACTTTGATATGATTGGAAGCTATGACGGTACCCCTCTTTGTATTATGGCTGGTAAAACTAATACGGCTAAAACTCCTATAGTAAAAGAATTAACTAAGGCATTCCAAGATAAAAAAATATATTTTAATTACATCTTTGAGAATTCTAGTGACCATGGTTCCTTTGTAGATGCAGGGATTGAGGCTGTAACCCTTTGTGACTATGATTTATCTAGAATTCATACCCCAAATGATAAAATAGAATATATTAGTGAAGAAGCAATTGATAGATGCTTTAGTGTTATGAAAACTCAAATATTTAAAGATAGTTATTCTAGTAATATACTATATAATCATTTAGAATTAATTCTATTTCTATCCTTAGGTGCTTCTCTAATTCTAAGTGCTATCTATTACAACACAAAAAAGAGTAGTTAATTAAAACTACTCTTTTATTTGTTTTAGATATTCATTTATAAACATATCTATACTTCCATCCATTACTGAACCTACATTAGAAGTTTCAGCTCCAGTTCTATGATCCTTAACTAAATTATAAGGGTGGAATACATAGGATCTTATCTGACTTCCCCATGCATTATCCTTTATCTCACCTGTTATATCCTCAATTTTATCCTTATGCTCACGAATTTTAATGTCTATAAGCTTAGCTTTCAGCATCTTTAAAGCATACTCCTTATTAGTGTGCTGACTTCTTTCATTTTGACATTGCACTATGATATTAGTAGGTATATGGGTTATTCTTACTGCAGAATCTGTAGTATTTACATGCTGTCCACCTGACCCACTAGATCTATAGGTATCTATTTTTAAATCCTCTGACCTAATTTCTATATCTTGATTTTCAGTAAGCTCTGGTAAAACTTCACATCCGGCAAAGGATGTTTGCCTTTTTCCACTAGAGTTATAGGGTGATATCCTAACCAACCTATGAACACCCTTTTCTGATTTTAAATATCCATAGGCAAAGTCTCCAGTAACCTTAATAGTAACTGCTTTAATTCCAGCTTCATCATCTGCTACATAGTTTAAAACTGTAACCTTAAAACCATGGGCTTCACACCATCTAGTATACATTCTGTATAACATATTAGTCCAGTCCTGAGCATCGTTACCTCCAGCACCTGTATGAAGCTCCAGTATAGCATTGTTTCTATCATATTCTCCACTTAAAAGAGTTTCTATATTAAGATTTTCTATCTCTTCTCCTATGGACTTTAATTCACTTTTTATATCCTTGTAAGAGGAGGAATCCTCCTCCTCCAAACTCATCTCTATCAAAATTTGAACATCCTCTGTTCTAATCTCCAAATTATTAAAATTATCTAATTTATCCTTTATCGATTTAGCATTCTGAGTAATTTCTTGCGCCTTATTTATATCACTCCAAAAATCCACTTCTTGCATTTTAAACTCAAGTTCAGATAATTTCTTTTCTTCTGCTGCTATGTCAAAGAGACACCTTCAATTCTTGTAATTTTCCACTGATGACATTTACTTCATTTAAGCATTCTTCTAATTGTAATATCACTTTTATTCTCCTCTTCCACAACAGTTCTTATATTTATATCCTGATCCACATGGACATGGGTCATTCCTATTTGGTTTAGTTTGTTTTTTTACTGGCTCTTTCTTTAAAGAATTATCCTCATTAGTTGAAGTTATTTCAGCTACTCTCTCTCTTTCTGGAGCCTTCTCAACTTTAACATGGAATAGGTACTTAACTGTTTCATGCTTAATATTTTCTATCATTTCCGCAAACATTTCGCTACCTTCCATTTGATACGCTTGTGCTGGATCTTGTTGCTTATATGCTCTAAGTCCTATACCTTGTTTTAAGTGATCCATACTATCAATATGATCCATCCACTTAGAATCAACTATCTTAAGCAGGATAACTCTTTCAATTTCTCTCATTTGCTCTTCGCCAAATTCTACTTCTTTTTCAGCATATAATTCTATTGCTTTATCTAGTAATAATTCTACAATCTCATTATTAGATAACTTAGCAATTTCATCTACTGTAACAGTATCTTTAGGTAGATATATATCTTCCATGTATTTTACTAATTTATTTAATTCATCTTCAAAAGTATCATCTACACCACTAATATGAGTATTAACTGAACTTTCTATAACATCCTGTATCATTGTTTGTATTTGATCTTTTATATTAGCTCCCATAAGAACTTCTTGTCTTTGTTTATAAATAATTTCTCTTTGTTTATTCATTACGTCGTCATATTTAACAACATTCTTTCTAACGTCAAAGTTATTTCCTTCAACTTTTCTTTGTGCACTTTCTATAGCACCACTAACCATTTTACTCTCAATGGCATCTTCTTCTTGAAGCCCTAATTTATCAATCATACCTCCAAGTCTCTCAGAACCAAATATTCTCATTAAATCATCTTCAAGACAAATATAGAATCTAGATTCACCTGGGTCACCTTGACGACCAGAACGTCCTCTTAATTGGTTATCTATACGTCTTGATTCATGTCTTTCTGTACCTAATATCTTTAAGCCTCCAAGTTCTACTACTCCTTCTCCAAGTTTGATATCAGTACCTCTACCAGCCATGTTAGTAGCAATAGTTACAGCACCCTTTTGTCCAGCTAATGCTACAATTTCTGCTTCTCTTTCATGGTACTTAGCATTTAATACTTGGTGTGGTATTCCTTTTTTCTTAAGCATAGCTGAAATTACTTCAGACTTATCTATACTTACTGTACCAACTAAAACTGGCTGACCTTTTTTATGAGTTTCTGCTATCTCATCTACTAAACACTTATATTTTCCTTTAATAGTCTTATAAACAACATCTGGATTGTCTACTCTTGCTATTGGCATATGGGTTGGTATTACTATTACATCAAGACCATAAATCTCTCTAAATTCAGCTTCTTCAGTTTCAGCAGTACCAGTCATACCTGCAAGCTTAGTATACATTCTAAAGTAGTTTTGGAATGTAATAGTTGCAAGGGTTTTAGATTCTTTTTCAACCTTAACTCCCTCTTTTGCTTCTATAGCTTGATGTAATCCATCACTATATCTTCTACCTTCCATAAGTCTTCCCGTAAAGTCATCAACAATAACTACTTCTCCATCTTTTACTATATAGTCCTTTTCATTCTTCATTATGTGGTTTGCCTTTAACGCTTGAACTAAATGGTGTTGAATATCCATATTTTCAGGATCTGCATAATTTTCTAAATGGAAGTATTTTTCTGCCTTTGCTATACCTTCATCAGTAAGTATAACGGAATTTCTCTTTTCATCTATTAAATAATCTTCTTCTAATAATCCTTTAACGAAAAAGTCCGCAATTCTGTAAAAATCAGTAGACTTATCTCCTTGACCTGATATTATAAGTGGAGTTCTAGCTTCATCTATAAGTATTGAGTCAACCTCATCCACAATAACATAGTTTAATTCTCTTTGAACCTTTTCTTCTTTATAAACTACCATGTTATCTCTTAGGTAGTCGAACCCAAATTCATTATTAGTACCATAAGTAATATCACAATTATACATTTGTTGTTTTTCTATCTGCGTTTGACCATGAATTATAACTCCTACTGTAAGACCTAAAAATTCATGAACTCTTCCCATTTCATCTCTATCTCTCTTAGCAAGATAGTCATTAACTGTGATTATGTGCACACCTTTACCAGCTAAGGCATTTAAATAAGAAGGAAGAGTGGCAACTAAAGTTTTACCTTCTCCTGTTCTCATCTCTGAAATTCTGCCTTGGTGTAATACAACTCCACCTATAATCTGAACATCATAATGTCTAAGACCAAGAACTCTTTTAGATGCTTCTCTAACTACTGCAAAAGCTTCTGGAAGAATATCATCTAAAGTCTCACCTTTTTTTAATCTGACTTTAAATTCTTCTGTCTTTTGTCTTAATTCTTCATCACTTAATTTTTCTATAGTCTCTTCAAGTGAATTAACCTTTTTAACTATTGGCATAATTCTTTTTATTTCTCTTTCACTGTAGGTACCAAATATCTTATTAAATATTTTCATCTAAAATCATCCTCACTCTTTCTATCTAAGGTTTGTTAGCTATAATCATCACATAAATACTAATTAAGATTATATCAGTTATTCTTTCTCACTTCAACTTTATACCTATAATTTTCATCCAAAATAAGTAAATTAATGCTCAATTTTAACATAGAATTAATAATTTCTGTTACTATAAAAAACTCTATAGCTAATGCCATAGAGTTTTTATTAATATAATAAGTATATTTTTAACTTTTCTTTAAAATTAAATTTAGAAATCTTGTTCAATTAAACCATAATTTCCATCTTTTCTTTTATAAACAACATTTACTTCCTCTGTATCGCCATTCATAAATACGTAGAAATCATGTCCTAAAAGTTCCATTTGTAACACTGCTTCTTCTTGACTCATAGGTTTTATAGCAAATCTTTTAGTCTTTACTATCCTTGGCTCTTTTTCTTCATCATAGTCAGCATATCGTTCTATATTATTAAATCTTAAAGAATTGTCATAATTTCTTCTTTCAAGCTTAGTTTTTTGTTTTCTTATTTGACCTTCAAGCTTGTCAATTACAGTATCTATTGCATTATACATATCTCCATTTCTTACTTCTGCTCTTAATAATGCACTGTTAAACGGAATTATTACTTCAATTTTGTGTATATTCTTCTCCACACTTAGTGTAGCTGTAGCATTTTCATTATTTACAAAGAATTTATCCAATTTTGATAACTTCTTTTCTACTGCAGCTCTAAGCCCTTCAGTAACCTCGATATTTCTTCCTATAACTCTAACTTTCATAATTCCAGCTCCCCTCATATTAAAAAGGATTATTGTGATTCCTTTTAATATTTCTATTTTGTAATTATATTTTAAGCTTTACTATAAATACTTGCAAGAAGACTTTACTTAATATTCTGAAAAGTTTTCTTTCTAGCCTTTTCTAGCTTACTTTTCCTTCACTCTACGACTTATATCGCCCTTACATAGTATATGATTTTTTTCATATTTTATGTTATAATAAAACTACATGTGCTGGATATAACATATCAAATAACTAATTGTTACATAATTTATTAATAACATCTAAAATCACATCTTATAATTAACCACAAATAAATTTTCAATTTTAAATAAATAAATAAATAAAAGGCAGTCTAAAAGATTGCTCATTAGTATCATAAAATATAAAGTAATATTCAAAAATAACTTTTTACCACAAAAACTAGAATTTAATTTCCCGTATTTTATAATGATAATTTTATTCTAACCTTTTCGATTTCTACTTATATACTTAAATGTTTAAAATTATATATTATAATAAAATATTCATTATATGTAATGGAGGCTAATATGAAAAAGATTAATGAACTAATAAAAAATATCTCTCTTACTCTTTTGTTTGTTATGCCAATTATAATTATAGTTATAAAAAGTAATGGAATTACACTTATGAATAACTTATATATATATGCATATCTAGCAGTCTATATATGTATAGCAACTATATATGTAAAAATAAAAAGAGATAAAAATGTATTAAAATTTACGCTTATACTAGTAACTATTTATTCAATAGCTGTTCTTCATAATTATATCGGTACATATGAAATAAATAAATTACAAAACAAGAATACAATAATAGTTAATCATTTTTATGATAGCTTTCTTGGTGGCGATCCTGATGAAACAAATTCCAAATTTTATAAAAGAGTATTTTTTCTCTTTAAAAAGGATTTGAATGCACCTACACTTCATGGTAATTATTCTATATATCAAGAAGATGAATATATAGTAATAGCAGGTGACGCTGCTAAAAATTTTATTGACTCATATAAAACTTCTGAGGATAATAGTTATTTTAAAAATACATTTAAAAATAGCAATTTCGAAATTCTTCCAAATAACCTTATAAAAATAAATTTAATTTATTGATGGTGTTCTAGAACCTATTATATAAGATATAGTTGGTCATAAAAAAAGTTCTGAGATTACTCATAAGATTTACACCCATATAAATAAAGAAAACACTAAGAAAGATCTTCAAAATTATAGGATAAGTGTACCTAAATAGAGGTGATTTATGATTTCTAGGTCGGGAATTCTTAAAAAATATAAAAAAAGTGCAGGTCCGTAAACCTGCAAACCCTTAAAAACAGGGCACTTTATGTCGTTTGACCTGGTCTTTGACCCCACACTCGCCTACTGGAGCTTTTGCTACCCAGAATTACCCTCTCACTACTAACCCTCTCGCATTATAATACGGTAGGACTTACTTCTAAGCCGCACCATGCTCATTAAACATTTTATTTAACTTACGTGGATCGTTTCGCCTGCGACTGGCATCGACTTTCAACCACAAACCCGACTCTTATATTATACTCTACTTTTCGCCACTGTCAATATAAAAACTTCATTGGCCTTTATTTCCTTAATAGCTTTTGCTGCATAAAAAGCTGTAGCTCCAGATGTGATTACATCATCAATAATGAGTACTCTCTTTCCTTCTATTTCTTTTTTATTTTTAACTATAAAAGAACCTTTTATATTTTCCCATCTTTTTATATTGTCTAATCCAATTTGATCTGCACTATCACTTGCTTTATAAAGCAATTCCTTGTAAGGAATTTTACAATTTTTACTTATATATTTACAAAGTACTTCACATTGATTAAAACCTCTATTTTTTAAAGCAGATTTACTACTTGGAATAAAGGTTAATATATCTATCTTATCCTTTAAATTTTCTAATATAAAATCACTCATATAACCTGCTAATATTTTTCCTGCTAAAAAACTCTTATTGTATTTAAGTTTTAAAATCAATTTCTTCAATTCATAGCCGTAGAATCCTAAGGAATAGCTTATAAATTCCTCATCTTGGTGAGTTATTGAGGACTCTAGATTAATTATATTAATGCTCTTTTTACATTTTTCACAAATATAATCCTTATCTTCATATTCATCACATATTATGCATTTATCATCTATTCCATATATAGTGGACAATATATTATCTACTATCTGTTTTATAATTTCAAAACTCCCTCTTCCCAAGCTCTTTTATTTAACTCCCTTAAAATATTTTTACATCTATCCATATCCTCAGTTTCACTATTGCAAAGAAAAATAACCTCTTCTCGCTCTGCCATAGATCTTCTATTTATCTTACTAGATATATAAACCAAATCCTTATAATTAAAGTTATCATTATCTGCAAAAAAAATCATAATATTCAAAGGATGCACTCCATAATAGTTCTCATTATAATTATTAGTAACCAATATACCATACTCTGCTAGTAAAAATTTAGACAGTTCCTTCTTGTCACTCTCTCCTGTTATATCTTTAAATATATTTTTTGTAAGCTTATGGTCTATATTAGAAAGATAATTATAAACCTTATGAGTTCTCTCATCATCTGGAGTATATATTAAAACCTTCTTATTAGTATTTATTGACCACTCTAGGTATTCATATACGCTCATAGGTATTTCTTCTTCTATATTTACTCTAGTTACCATAACCCTAGGTTCAGCAATAGGAACTTGTTTATCTTTTCTTAAATTATATAATATTAACTCATTATGAAAAATTGGTTCCGTGGAATAACTAATCATAGTTCCATAGTTATTACATAGATACTCCATTAGCTTATTTATAGATTCATTGCTATATATAGGCCTAGAATTTATTTCATCATATATAATAAAGTCAAATTTCTCCTTTAAGTATAAGGCTCTGCTGTGGGTACATATATTAACTTTACCTGTATATGCTATATCATTCTCACCTTCAATAGAATTTATAAAAATTTTATTAATCAATCCTAATATCTTTACCTCTTCTATATCTGTATTTATTATATATAATATCTTTTTACTTTCTTTAAAACACCAGTTAAATACCTTATTAAAAATTTGTTTTTTATTATTTAATGCAGAAATTATATTTATTTTATGCAACTTCTTTTTAGCACCATCTAATATGGTATCTTCTATAGATTTCTTTGATGCCTCCACTATCTCTCTATTGGTTTTTATAAATGACATAAAATCGCTCCTACCTACATATGAATTATCTCTCTTATTCTCCATTTAAGTCCTGAATATCTCTCAAAACTTCTATTGTTATCTTTCATAAATTCAACCACTTTAGAATTACCTACCAATACAACTAACTTCTTAGCCCTGGTTATTCCAGTGTAAAGCAAATTTCTGTTCATCAGTAGCGGTGGTCCCATAAACATAGGCATAATAACTACAGGAAATTCACTTCCTTGGCTCTTATGGATAGTAACTGCATAAGCTAAAGTTATTTCATCTAAGTCGCTTTCCTCATATTCTACGATTTTATCATCTTCAAAGCATACAGTAATCTTATCCTCATCCTCACTAATTTCTGTTATATACCCAACATCTCCATTAAATACACCCTTACCTTCTTCACTGGAATTATTTTTGCTCCACTTTAGAGTATAGTTATTTTTAATTTGCATAACCTTATCTCCTACTCTAAAAATCATATCTTTAATCTCAACTTCATCCTTATCTTTACTTTTAGGATTTAACACTTGCTGAAGTTGTATATTTAAATTATCTATTCCCATAATTCCCTTACGCATAGGTGATAATACCTGTATATCTCTAACACTATCCCATTCCACATTAAACTTAGGAAGTCTCGTTTTCACTAATCCAATGATTTTTTCTAACATCACTTCACTATCTGCAGCTCTTTCAAGATAGAAATCACTATTTTTGGTATTTAAAATAGGCATCTTGCCTTCATTTATTAAGTGGGCATTTTGTACTATCATACTTTCTTGACCTTGTCTAAATATCTCATTAAGTCTTACAACTTTTACTGCATCGCTTTCTATGATATCCCTAAGAACATTTCCTGGTCCCACTGATGGTAGCTGATCCACATCTCCTACTATTATTAGTCTAGTTCCCACTTGCATTGCTTTTAAAAGAGCATTCATAAGACTTATATCTACCATAGAGGCTTCATCCACTATTAAAACATCACACTCTATGGCAGATGTTTCATTTTCTATTTCATCTACCTCTTCTTCACTATAGCTTCCTATTTCCAAAAGTCTATGGATAGTTTTTGCTTCTCTACCTGTAGCTTCAGCCATCCTTTTTGCTGCTCTTCCTGTAGGTGCAGCCATAAATACCTTAAGTCCTAAACTCTCAAAAATACTTACAATACAATTTATAATTGTTGTCTTTCCTGTTCCGGGTCCCCCTGTTATAACCTCTATTCCATTAAAAAAAGCACCCTCTATAGCTTCTTTTTGAGAATTGGCTAATTTAATATTTGCTTTACTTTCAAAGTCATTAATTTTCTCATTTACATTTAAACTTAACTTATCATAATTAGTAGTGGCTAGTTCTACTATTTTACGTGTTACAGACATCTCTAGATAAAGATAGGACATACTATATACCGCATCTATATTATCTACTACCTCTACCTTAATCTTTCCATCAATTATCAGCTCATAAACTCCTTCATCAAATTTCTCACTGTTTATCTCCAGAAGTTTCATTCCCTTATCCCTTAATCTATCCATAGGTATAAAGGTATTTCCTATAGTACAAAATTCATTAATTATATATATAACTCCACTTTTTATTCTAAATAGAGAGTCCTTCTCTATGCCCAAGCTCTTAGCTATGGAATCCGCTGTTCTAAACCCAATTCCACTTATGTATTCTGTTAATATATATGGATTATCCTTAACTATATTTATGCAGTTAACTCCAAACTTCTTGTAAATCTTCATGGCCATATTAACAGTTATGCCGTAACTTTGAAAGAAAATAATAATATCCTTAGTAACCCTCTGCTCTAAATAAGATTTCATAATGGTATTTATTCTCTTTTTACCTATGCCAGGAATCTCTTCAAGCTTTTCTATATTACTATCTAATATTTTTATTGTATCTTCTCCAAAAAATTCTACTATTTTTTTTGCTGTAACCTTTCCTATACCTTCAATGACTCCACTAGCTAAATATTTTTCGATGCCACTAGTAGTTGTAGGTATTATTTCATGTATGCTTTCTATTTTAAACTGCTTACCAAACTTAGGATGAACAGTCCACTCCCCTTGAACACTATATTCTTGGGATTCATTTATAAATGGTATTGTGCCAACAATGGTGACAACTTCCTTATCACACCTTAGTTTACATATTGTATACCCATTATCATCATTTCTAAATACAACTGTTTCAACTATCCCTTCAATGGTTATCATAAAATCTCTCCTAATACCTATTATTATCTATCTATAACTATTATTATACCAAATTATATCTCATATATATTAACAATATAATAAGATTTAGTAATATGACTCAGTTTAAAGTAAAAATAATTATCCTTGTTAAACCTCATACACCATATACACTTAATTATAACCTTTTAAACCAAACTCCACTCAGTACCTTCGCTGAGTAAATGATTCATTCCAAATCATAGATTTGGATTATCTACTTAAAAAATCCACACTAACAAATCATATTGTTAATGTGGATTCTTATTGGTAAATATATATCTTTAATTACTTATATATATTTCTTTATTTCTTCAACCTTATTTAATTGCTCCCATGGTAGGTTCAAGTCATTTCTTCCAAAGTGACCATAAGCAGCAGTTTGTTTATATATAGGTCTTCTTAAATCTAATTCTTTTATAATAGATGATGGTCTTAAGTCAAAAACTTTATTAACTATATCTACTATCTTATCTTCTGAAAGTTTTCCAGTTCCAAAAGTATCAATTTGTATAGATACTGGTCTAGCAACACCAATAGCATATGCAAGTTGTATTTCTAGCTTATCAGCAACACCAGCAGCTACTAGGTTTTTAGCTACCCATCTTGATGCATAAGCAGCAGATCTATCTACCTTTGTTGGGTCTTTTCCTGAGAAAGCTCCACCACCATGTCTACCAGATCCACCATAGGTATCTACTATTATTTTTCTACCTGTAAGACCTGAGTCTCCTTGAGGTCCACCAATAACAAATCTACCTGTAGGATTTATATAGTATTTTGTGCTTGCATCTAATAAATCAGCAGGTACTATCGGAGCTATAACATGCTCTTTTAAATCCTTCTCGATTTGTTCTCTTGTAACATCTGGACAATGCTGAGTTGAAATTACTATAGTATCTATTCTAACTGGCTTATTGTCTTCATACTCTACAGTTACTTGAGTTTTTCCATCTGGTCTTAAGTAAGATAAAGTTCCATTTTTTCTTACTTCTGCTAGTCTTCTTGATAATTTATGAGCCATAGATATTGGAAGAGGCATATATTCTTCAGTTTCATTTGTAGCAAATCCGAACATCATACCTTGGTCTCCAGCACCCGTAGCCTCATCATTGTTCATTTGACCTGCTTTACTTTCTAAAGCTTCATCAACTCCCATAGCAATATCACCTGATTGCTCATCTATAGATGTTAATACTGAGCATGTATTGCAATCAAATCCATATTTTGCTCTATTGTATCCAATCTCTTCAACTGTATTTCTAACAACCTTTTGGAAGTCTACATAGCAGTTTGTACTTATTTCTCCCATTACAAGAACCATTCCTGTAGTAGTTGCAGTTTCACAAGCTACCCTAGCATTGGGATCTTTTTCTAATATGGCATCTAGTATTGAATCAGATATCTGATCACACATTTTATCTGGATGTCCTTCAGTTACTGATTCTGACGTAAATAATCTTCTCATTGAATTTTCCTCCTTAAGTATTTAAATATTACCGACACTTAAAATTAAAACCTCTTCTTATCAGACAAGAAGAGGTTAGTATATTTCAAACTAAACTTTCTTATCTTGCAGAAAATACTGCAGGAATTGGCACCATTGCTTTTAATAGCCGGTTGCTGGGTTTCATTGGGCCTTTGTCCCTCCACCACTCTTGATAAGAGTTATATTATTAATTTATACATAGATAATAGCATAGGGAAATTTAACTGTCAACACACTTATCTATTAATATAAATAATTAATATTTACCATTATAATAACTTTCTATATGCCATTAAATATATTTTAAACTTAATAAAAAGATTTATTCAATTATTATAAAATACTTATTCAATTCTTATTTTATATTTTATTAAAAATAAAATAAGACACTAAGTAAACTTAGTGTCTTATATGGTGGAGGAGGACGGATTCGAACCATCGAAACGAAACGTAACAGATTTACAGTCTGCCCCCTTTGGCCACTCGGGAACTCCTCCATTTATGGAGCTGGCAATAGGAATCGAACCTACAACCTGCTGATTACAAATCAGCTGCTCTACCGTTGAGCCATGCCAGCATATTATATAATTTTGAAATTTAATGAATTATAATTCATTATGGTGGTCGCAACAGGGATCGAACCTGTGACCCCCTGCTTGTAAGGCAGGTGCTCTCCCAGCTGAGCTATGCGACCTTATATGGTGGAGGAGGACGGATTCGAACCATCGAAACGAAACGTAACAGATTTACAGTCTGCCCCCTTTGGCCACTCGGGAACTCCTCCACTTATGGAGCTGGCAATAGGAATCGAACCTACAACCTGCTGATTACAAATCAGCTGCTCTACCGTTGAGCCATGCCAGCATATTATATAATTTGTGCAGTTTAATGAATTTAAATTCACTATGGTGGTCGCAACAGGGATCGAACCTGTGACCCCCTGCTTGTAAGGCAGGTGCTCTCCCAGCTGAGCTATGCGACCTTATATGGTGGAGGAGGACGGATTCGAACCATC